>JAWXBF010000084.1:0-17126 GCA_034439895.1 Deltaproteobacteria bacterium | reverse complement strand
TTGACGTTCGTGACATGACCGACAGCTGCGTGAGAAAGCCACTTCGGCGTTTGGGATCGAGGGGTGTTCGGCCATCTGCTCCGATCGCCGATCGGTTGACGGCGTAAATGATAGCGGGGGTGGGCGCCTCTGGATTGAGGTACGTATAGTCTGCCAACAACAGAGTGGATAACTTTGCATCGCCCTTGGAGAAAACTTGTTCGAAGAATTTCTCCGTTTCCTCGACTGCCAAGCCCATAAATTCGGATCCCCAGAATTTGTATCGAACTGCGTCCTTGCCGACTTCGCCGATCTTGTCGATCGTGCTCCACTGTCGGCCGAAAGAACGTGCCGCACGACCGAAGCGCGGATCGGCCGTCATTCGCCCAACCTGGGCTTGCAAATCGTCGTCCGACTGCAACTTCCCGTCTTGGGCTGCGGCCAACAATTCGTTGTCGGGCCCGGACTCCCACAACAAAAGCGCAAGCCGTGTAGCCATTTCATAGCCATTTAGCCGGGACGGCTTGCCGCTGACCGAGGATGCTCCAAACTCCGGCAGGTAAATGAGGTTCGGACTTTGCAACATCGCCTCAACGACAAGGCGAACGCCCACGTCGAATCCATCGTGGACGACCGAATCGAACAAGTTTTGAAACCCTTTCTTCTCGTCCACGGTCAGCGGTCGTCGGTAGGCACGCAAACCAAAGGTGTCGACAAAACGGTCGCGACACGCAACATCCGTCGCGCCAGCCGGTGTACACGGTCGAACTTTCGCGATCGCAAACCGGGCTGCCAGATCGCGCGCGGAGTCCTGATACTTCTCGATGTCCAGCTCGGTCGCCGGCACAAGGGTGTTCGCATCGAACGGCCCCGTCTTGCCATCCGGTAGAAAGCGCAGCAAAGGATCCATCTCAAGATCGAGGAGATCTCGGACCGTGTGTCGGTATTGAGAGAACGACAAACGGCGCAACTCCGATGCTCCCACGGTGGCGTCATCGACATTCGCACAACTCTCGACAGGCGGCAGGACTATGTCGCTGCCGATGCCGCCCTCGCCACCGTTTGAACCAGCGTTATTTTGTCCACCTTCACCGGAACCACTGCCGCCACCGCGATCGCGTGCGGGACCGCTTTTGCCACTGCAAGCGAGTGCTCCGGCCACAGCGGCAACAATAACAACAGCGCGCAGAGAAGCATCCATCCGCTGACTTTATGATTGATGTGACACGCATTGCAAGGCATCGCCCGATTCGTGCAAGAATCCGCCTCGAACGTGCACGTCCGGTCGCCGTTTGAAGTCGGCCCCTCGGGGCCTTGGATGACGGGACGACTTGCGGTTCCAATTTGATCCGATCGCCCTCGGCGGTGGCCACAGACGTGCCGTGACACGAATGATGCTGGCAACCGTAACCGACGGAACTCTGACCATCGATTTTCAGTCCGAAACCATCTTGGGCAGCATTTTGAGCGCGCTTGAGATCAAACCACACGCAAACTGAATGGCATCAGCGGTGGGCGCCAAGGTGCTTCATGAGCAGTGGCGTCAAGTTCACCGTCGTGAACGATCAGGCGATGGCGCAGCTCATAGGCACCCAGAACGACGGGTGTTTCGATGCACTGGCAACAATGGGGCAACTTATTCTCAACCTGCTACATAATCGTTTGAAATTTACCCACATGAGCACCGCCAACAGCCCAATGCCGATCCTTGAGTTCGTTCTCAAGAACTACAAAAACTTCAACGCCCGTGCGACGAGGGATGCGTTGATCGCGTACTGGGATCATATTGAGGGCGGCGGCAAGATGTTCTGGGCCGTCGCAGGCGCGATGTCTTCGGCACAGCTTGGAATCACGCTTGCGCCTGCAATCCGCTCGGGTTTGATTCACGGACTGTCCGTGACGGGCGCCAACCTGGAGGAGTCGCTCTTTCGCCTCGTTGCGCATCACGGTTACAAGGATTTCCCCGAGTATCGCTATTTCACCAAAGAAGACGACACGAAGATCCTGAACGATCGCATGCGTCGCGTGACGGACACCAGCATCCCCGAAGATGAGGCTTTCCGCGCCGTCGAGAAGTTCATCGTGCCGATGTGGATGAAGGCCTCTGAAGGTGCCGAGCGACGTTTCTGGCACGAATACTTTTACGAGTTGATTCAAGCCATCGGCAGCGATCTGTACCAGGGCAATCCGGAAGAATGTTGGCTGCTCGCCGCCGCACGCGCCAACCTGCCCATCGTGGTGCCGGGTTGCGAAGACTCGACCTTTGGCAACATCTTTGCCTCGCACGTCAAGATGGGCGAATGCAACGCCAGCATCGTGAAATCGGGTCTGGAATACATGGGCGCGCTTTACGATCAGTACCAGGCGCTTTCGACCGGCACGGGCGTGGGCTTTTTCCAGATTGGCGGCGGCATTGCAGGCGACTTCCCGATCTGCGTGGTGCCGTCGATCAAATACGATCTCGACAAGCCGGTGAAGCCCTGGGCCTACTTCTGTCAGATCTCGGATTCGACCACGTCCTACGGTTCGTACTCCGGCGCAACGCCGAACGAGAAAATTACCTGGGACAAGCTCACCGAAAACACGCCAATGTTCGTCATCGAGTCGGATGCGACCATCGTGGCGCCCCTGATCTTAAACGCCCTGCTTGAGTGTAAACAGAATCCGGCAGCCGCCCGCGCATTGATCGACAAGAGCCGCGGATAGACGCCGACGTCTCCTTAAATCCGATCAAAGCCGATACTTTTTGATCTTCTCGTAGAGCGTCGACAGGGCGATTTGTAGAACCTGCGCAGTCCGCATCTTGTTGCCGCCACACTGCACTAGTGTTTGTGCGATCGCGGTCCTCTCGATCTCGGTCAACGACAGGCCGGCCAGGTTCGGCGGGCTGAACGACGGCGCACCGGGATTACTTTCTGTGGTTTCGATCTTGTTTTCCACGGCGGATCCCTATCATCCGCAATCGCGACGATAGGCGACGTTCCTGTGACGGTTTGGGTGCTTGGGCAGAAACGCCCCACCGCGCCAACACACCCGGCACCGAGTTGTTTCATTTACGCTGCATGTCCGCAACATCAACGCCTTGTGACGCGCCGATACTAACCACCATGGAAAAACTAATTCATCTCTCTGACCTTCACATTGGCCGGTCGCCGATTGACGCTCAAAGAGCACGGGCGTTCGTTCACGCAGCGACCGTATCTGGTGCAGAACACGTCATCGTCACAGGAGATCTCACCCACCGCGGTCGACACGAGGAACTGGCGAAGTTCCGTGAAATCTTCGAGCCACTTGCCGAGTCAGGTCGGCTTTCAATGATTCCAGGCAACCACGATCGGCTTGGCGACGATCTGCGCGACGAAATCATGTGGGGCCCAAGGGTGCAAGCCGAACGTCGCGAAGGCATGTACCTGGTTCGCGTGGACTCCACCGGGCCGCATAACCGCTCGTGGCTGACGGGACATGGCAGCCTCGCCGAACGCGATCTGCAAGAGATTGACGATGCACTGGGAGCCGCACCCGCGGGAAACCTGGTTGTTTTGGCACTGCACCACCATTTGCTTCCCCTGCCGCTAGACCACGCGGCGGAACTTGTTCCGTCTTGGCTCGGTCACAAGGCCTGGACCGCCGAGATCGACTCGGGGTACCACCTGATTCGTTCCACGCTGGGTCGCTGTGATCTGGTTTTGCACGGGCACCGCCACATCGACCGGGAAATCGTGCTTCAGAGTGATTCGATTCGCCCATTGCGAATTTTCAACGCTGGCAGCTCGACCGAGCAAGGTCGTATGCGGATGTTTAGCCACAAGAATGGCCACATGATAGGCCAGCCACGTTGGCTTCGTGCAAGCCCCAGCTATACAGCGGACAGAAACGGTGCGCGCGATGCCCGTACGTTGGGCAGCATGATGTGACGTTCGATGGCCCGCAGCGCGTCGTCGTTTCCGAACACCGCTTCGGGAACGATTCGACTGCGCAAGGCGTCGAGATCGTCGATAAAATCACGGAGATCCGACGCGCGCAGCTCTCGTGTTACGGAACGACCTGTCCCAGTAAGTTGCAGATAGTGAGCGTTTACCGCCTGCTCAAAGTTATTGGGCTCGGGGATGGCAAGCACCGGTTTTCGTAGATACAAAGCTTCTCCGACGAGCTGGTTTCCGGCGGTCGTTGCAACCGCCTCACAGCAGGCCAGATCCTCGACGAAGCGTCGCTCGTCGACCGCACGAAATTGAACGTTTCCGCGATCAGGGTGAACACCAAGTCCGTAGAGTTTTACCGGCATTCCCAGGGCGTCGAACGCCGAGAAAAGACCCGGGACCGGATGGCGTCGCATGTAGGCCAGCAGAAACCCATCACTTTGGGGTTTCACCGATTTCACCTCGGGCCGAATCAATGTTCCGATCTGTGTAACGTTTCGCACATCGGGTTTGAGCGGAACCCGATAGAAGGACGAAACCACCGTCTCAACCTGCCAGTCATAAAATGCACGAACAAAAGGCGCCGCCAGGTTCGCCTGATGACGCAACATCGTTGGCAAACTGGAAAGATCACTCACCACGAGGAAGTGTTGATGATCAAAGCTAACCAGGGGTATCCCGCGGATGCGTGCGGCGCGCGGTAAAATTGGCTCAAAGTCCGAAATCACCAGATCAGGCCGGTGTTTATCGAACATGGGCATCATCGCCGCTGCACGCTGCTGCATGCGCGCGATGTAGTCGGTATTCGACAACAAGGTTCCAAGGATGCGAACCCGCCCCTTGCGGTTGTAGGAGAATTTCAGGCCGGGGATCCGTTCAACCGTGATCTCGGTGTCCCTGTACACCGGTTCAAGCAGATCGTAGGCCAGATCAGGCGCGAAGATCACCAACTCGTGTTGGTGACGCAGGGCTTCGATGAGCGTCCGCGCCCGAGTTGCATGGCCTCGCCCCTCACCCGCCAGCGAATAGAAAATCGTAGCCAAAAATTCTTCCTCCACAAAAACTCTGCATCACGCCGGTGAAGAAAAACGTTCGGGCGTGAAACAGAAGGGTGTCGATTCGGTTTCGGGTCAGCGGCAAGCCGGAAAGTTGGCATCCGGAAACACTGCAAACACAATGGTTTCTGGCGCGAGGGCAAGCGTCGTTGCGTGATCCGACGGGGACGAAGCGGTGATCGTCGGTCGCAAGTCTGGCAGGGAGCCCTGCGCGTCAAGTCGCAGCAGCTCATTTCCAAGGCTCACCTCGGCGGCATCGATCGAGGTGGCCGTCAGCCGATACAGTTCCATAAAACCCGAAAGATCCGGAAGCCTAACCTCGGTGGTTTGGCGATCGTGAAGATTCATCAATAACAATGTGATCGATCCGTTGCCATCACCGGCGGTGCAATGCGCGTACACCCGAATCGGTCGCGTTGGCTCGTCAACCGACGCGGCCAATACCTTCGTCCCCATCAAGCGACGCCACAAAACGGTTGCCCAGTAGTCTGGGCGCGGACGCATGGTCGCCAGATCAATCAACGCATAGGCACCCCCGACAAGCGATTGTCGAATGACCACCGATTGTCCCTCGCGGGCCATCATGCCAAGTTCGTCCAGCCACCAAAAACTCGAGGCAAACCGATCTGAAAATCCCGGCTCACCACCGCATTGCGCCGATCCCGTTTCGCCAAGCCACATCTCCATCGGATGGCCGTTTTCGTCACGGGCCGATTCCACAAAGGATTCCCACCGTTTCACTTCGTCGAGCTGCAGAGGCGTCAAAAGATGTGATACGCGTGCGGGACTCGATGAAACTGGGCAACGAGACGACTGGGTTGGGTAGTAATGCCAACTCACGATGTC
Source organism: Deltaproteobacteria bacterium (assembly GCA_034439895.1). Lineage (GTDB taxonomy): Bacteria > Myxococcota_A > Polyangia > Fen-1088 > Fen-1088 > JAWXBF01. The sequence continues at coordinate 11,329 of JAWXBF010000084.1, read as the reverse complement.
AACACCATCTTTCACCTCGGCGAGAAAGGGTCTCAGGAATGAAAGTCCTTCACCAACACCTGGCCAAAATGCAACCGCAGGACCCGCAACACGGACTTCCGGCGCATGGCTCTGCACCAGCTGCCGAAGCCGGGCCACATCGGCAGCATAGCGACGCGGCGTCAACCAGTGCGCGTACAGCAGCCAATAGGCATTGAGTTCGTTCCCTGCTTCCCACACTGCGACCGGATCGCTTTGCTTTGCGGCATGTTCAATGAGTGCCCTCGCCGATTCCGGATCCCAGTCGCCATTCTCATCTCGGCTTGCTTCGCCAAAATTCAGCGTAAAAACCAGCTTGTAGTCGATTGCGCGAACGAAATCTGCCAATTCGTTCCATCGCGCGGCAGTCAGGACCGACCTTCCGTTCGAGTCGACCGATCTCGCGTCGGGAGATTGCATATCGTAGACAATCCGGTCCGCATCGGTTCCGCCGACTCGTAGGTACGACGGTCCTATCGCTGTGGCGAGCAGCCGCAATCGAGACTCGTTCAGATTGACGCCTTTACCGTGTTCGGTAGAGCCTCCCCAAAACGGGGCCCCCACGACATGAGCGGTGTCGAGCGCGACCGAAAGAAACCGAACGGGTAGATCCCGCAGGGCCCGCGCTGTATCAATATGTACCACTGCTCGATCTGCCGCCCTCGGCATCTGGTATTGCAGCACGGCGTCGGCGGGGACAAAGGTAGTGGCCGCAAAAACCGCGATAAAAAAGCGCACGAAGCTGGGAGCGTGGGCGCCATCTGGTTGAAACACAACCAGAACAATGTGCCACGTTTGTGTCAACATCATACTTGCGTCACGCAAACGTCAACACGGTGTTTCCCAAGAAATTGGCTTTCATTGGCATGATCAGCCCGTGCCCGATGCAATTCGTTTGAGGCGACTCGCGCTGGTGACCGACGCCTGGCCACCGCAAGTCAATGGCGTGGCCAAGACGCTCGCGCGCCTGGTGGATGATCTGCGAACGAGAGGAACGCGCGTCTTGGTTCTTGCGCCAGATTCGCACCGAACGATCGGATTGCCATCCTATTCAGAAATTCGCATTGCCTGCGATCCCTGGAAAAACATCGGGAAACTTCGGGAATTTCAGCCCGACGCGATTCATGTCGCCACCGAGGGCCCGATCGGCGTGTTCGCGAGTGCCTGGCTTACCGCACGCAAAATGCGGTTCACAACCAGCTTTCATACCCGTTACCCGGAATATTTAACTGCGCGGTTCGGGGTTCCTGTTGAGTGGGGCTACAAGGCCGAACGATGGTTTCACAATCGCGGGGAGCGAACGATGGTTGGAACCCTGTCGATGTTGAAGGAGCTCAAACATATGGGCGTCGGTCGACAGCTCGTTCACTGGCCTAGAGGCGTCGATCCCGAGGCGTTCCATCCCCGATTTAGAAACGAGGCGCTATTCGACCTTCCTCGTCCAATCTGGCTGAACGTTGGAAGAGTCGCAGTCGAGAAAAACCTTGAAGACTTTCTGCGACTGGATCTTCCCGGGACCAAGGTCGTGGTGGGAGACGGCCCGTCTCGTGCACAGCTCGAAAAAAAATATCCCGACGTGGTGTGGCGTGGCTACCGCTTCGGAGAGGACCTGGCCGCCCACTATGCAAGCGCCGACTGTTTCGTGTTCCCTTCTCGAACCGAAACCTTTGGAAACGTTTTGTTGGAATCGCTCGCAGCCGGAACACCGATTGGTTCGGTCCCAGCCCCGGGGCCATCAGACCTCGTGCAAGAGGGTGTCAACGGCGCCATCAGCGAAGATCTGCGAGCCGCCTGTTTGAGCGCAGTGAACTGTTCGAGAGAAAGTGCGCGAGCAAGTGCGCTTCCCTACACGGTTCGCACATGTCACGACATGTTCGTATCCAATCTTGTCCCGGTGCACGACGGGTTTGCGCCGCTGCTACCACGGCGCTTCGAGTGCGCCGAAACGCACGCGGCATAGGCCTTCAAGCTGGCTCGGGCAAATGCAAAAGTGGTTCACCCATCTTGATACGTATTCCCTCCTCGACGTGGTCACACAACGCGAAACCGTCCGGAGCGAAAACAAGAATGGTCGAACCAAGTTCAAACCATCCCATTTCCTGCCCCTTCTTCATCGCGGCCCCGCACGGGATCTCGGTTGCACCCTTGTATCGCAGATGCAGCAGAACATCGAGGAAGTGCATTCGTATGCTGGCGACCAAAATCGATGCGACCGGCACCATCAATATCCGGTGTTGTCCCGGCTCGATGTTCATCTGAACCAGCGCACGTTCGTTCTTGCAAAAAAGCTTGTCCACCCGATTCAAGGCGATCGGATTCGTATTCCAGGTATCGCCCGAGATATACGTGACGTGGTTGACGGTACCGTCCGCGGGTGCATGAAACCGGTGGTACATACCCGCCGTCAGACGAAGCGTCACATAGCGGCCATTGCGATACCGTTCAACGAGTTCCGCGTCTCGCAACAGATCTTCAAGCGAGTAGGTGAACCCCTTGATCTGAAAGACCCGCGTTCCGTCGACTTTTCCGCACGAACCGACAATGGCGTCGCACGGACTGCTCAGCACGCCGGGATCCGCGTCGATAGGCCGGGCGTTTGGCTTCAGCGAGCGGATGAAACAATCGTGAAGACTGGCAAACGACGTCTCGGCAGACTCCGACAGATCAGGACGCGAAAAAAATCGCATCAATGCAATCGAAGGAATTCTGATGAGCGGATTTCGAATGCGGCTCCACCAGTTCATGAACTGCGTGACCGCCACGCGCGGAATACGATTGGTTATCAGGAAATTCAGGTCGTCTTGAACGGCAACCGAACGAACAACGGACTTTAGGCTCACGGTACGTTCTTTCTTTTAGGGTTTGGATTGAACACATGGACACAATGAATCTGACGTTACTCTGGGCGGCGTTTGGAACGACGGCCGCAACCTTGCTCGTTCCGTCGTTGAAACAACGACTGGAGCTCTCCAAGGCCAAACATCCTTCGTTGCGCGGCCATTCGCGCATGGCGCGCCGATTTGCCAAACTGGTTCCGTTTTACGAATACTCGGAATCCGAATTTTTCGTCACCGACGATCCGCCCGAAGAGATTGCGGCTCGAAGAAAGGCCGGGTTTGCCCGTCTCGCTGCACTTTTCCGCAGGCGCTTCGCGAAGTCCGCCGAAGCGACCACCGAGGCGGCCGAAGGGATCTCGGACATCCAGTTTACTTCCATCTATCGAAATCCTTTTCAATACAGCCACCACGTTCGGACCAACCTCAAAGCGGGAAGCTTCATGACAGCGTCGTCGGGCGTTTTGCTGACCGATCTTGACGGCAATCGCTTCTACGACCTTGCAGGATCCTACGGCGTCAACGTTTTCGGATACGACTTCTACAAAAAATGCATCGAGGATGCGACCAAGTCCGCCGGACAACTCGGGCCGCTGCTGGGGTTCTACCACCCGATCGTCATCGATAACGTGCGACGGTTGAAAGAGATCTCGGGCCTCGACGAGGTTTCGTTTCACATGTCGGGGACCGAGGCAGTCATGCAGGCCGTACGCCTCGCCCGCTATCATACGAAGCGCACCCACCTGGTTCGATTCTGCGGCGCCTACCACGGTTGGTGGGGTGATGTTCAACCCGGCATCGGCAATCCTCAGGTTGCGCGCGAAACGTACACGCTGAAAGACATGGATCCAGACTCGCTCCGCGTGTTGGCGAAACGCAAGGACATCGCGTGCGTCCTTGTGAATCCGTTGCAGGCCTTGCATCCGAATAGCAACGCGCCAAGTGACGGGACCCTTTTGACCAGTGACCGTCGCGCACACTACGACAGGGAAGCCTATACAAAATGGTTGCATGACCTGCGCCAGGTCTGTACCGAACGCAAGATCGTGCTCATCATGGACGAGGTGTTTCTGGGCTTTCGACTGGCCCCCGGAGGTGCGCAACAATACTTCGGGATCAAGGCCGACATGGTCACCTACGGAAAGACATTGGGCGGCGGTCTCCCAGTCGGCGTTGTTTGCGGTCGGGCTGACCTGATGAAACGATACCGTTTCGATCGCCCGGCCGATGTTTGTTTTGCGAGGGGCACGTTTAACGCGCATCCCTATGTCATGGCGGCGATGGATTCGTTCCTGCGTCGTATCGAAACACCCGAAATTCAGACCATCTATGCCGAGGCCGAATCGCGCTGGAACGACCGCTGCAAGGCACTCAACGCCAAACTTGAGGAGCGGAAAATTCCTGTTCAGTTCGAGAACATGCATTCGATCTTCACCGTTCAGTTCTCGACGCCATGTCGATATAACTGGATGCTCCAACACTATCTGCGCGCCGAAGGTCTTGCGCTCAGCTGGGTGGGCACTGGCCGTTTCATTTTCAGTTTGAACTACTCCGACGAAGATTTTGCCGAGGTTAGCAAGCGGTTCCTTGCGGCGGCTACCACCATGACCGAGGACGGATATTTCTGGTCGAACCCGGCGTTGAATGACAAGGCCATCAAACGCCGGGTCTTCCGAGAAATGTTGGCTCACCTGGGATGAGCGAACCAAGGTCGACTATGTCTCGGCCTTGACGCCCTCCATCGGATCGAGCCACTCGCCCTTGAACAGATGGAGGGGCGCCTTGTGGTAGATCATGATGTCGTGAAACGGATCCGTGAGGATCTTGACGAACCACACAAGGCCCGTCGTCACGCCTCGAAGAAAAAACAGGTGAACCGTTCGGAAGACGAGGCCAATACCCGCCAACACGAGCCAGGCCTGAGCGACGTTGTCCAGATAGCCGTACCAGCCGTCCTTCGCCTCCATGAGTCCGAATAGCGAAGGCGAAAGGTAGAGCGCGAGGGGAATCAACGCCCAGATTGAAAGCAAAACGTACTTGCGTCGCAGATTGTATCCGACCTTTACGTCTTCCTTGTATTGAAATGTCGCATTGTTGATGTTGTCGTAGGACTTCGGCTCGAAGAAAAAATGCCCGATCTGTCGGCTGATCATCGCGACGATCCAACCGAAGACCGCACCGATGACCGGCGACGTGAACAACATGACGTAGGTTGCGAGAAAGCTGCACGCGCTAAACAGGTGCAACGACTGGTTGACGCGGCTCTGGTGGTAGAAACGATGATCGTCCCACCGCTGAACACGTAGTTCTTCTAGAAATCTGCTCATTTCGACCTCACTTGGAGACAGTTTTTGATCGCCACAAAAGTCGCGGCTTTCCGAGATGTTCTACCGAGTCGGTGTGAAACGAAACCCACCTTATTGCGACGTTTTCTTGCCACATCTGCCACGAAGCCCCAAAGTGGCGCAATACAACCGTCACACAGTTTGTAGCAAACGGCCTTCCCTTGCGCACCGCGCTTTGAGACCCTGTCGCCAATCTCAAGATGCCCTCACAAAACCTGGTCGATTATTGGTGGTTCAGCATCAGCGCCATCGCGGTGCTCAACATTCTGGCCTGGCTGTGGGTCGCACGGCGATTCCACAAGGACCGCCAATCGGTCAGCCCAAAGTTCTTCGCCATACGCGGCTGGCACGTTTTCCTGTCGGCAGGCTACGTCTGGGGGTGCGCGTTCCGGTCGTTTCTTCCCAGGGCGGATGTGCAGCGCATTTGCCTGCTGGATTCCGCCTGGTCGAGCGTGGCGATCGGTCGCTCGGTGGCCACCGTCGCCGAGCTCTGCTTCGTCGCCCAGTGGGCGATTCTCCTCAACGAAATGGGCAAGCCGGCACAGAAGCGATGGGTGGTGCGGCTGTCGTTTTTGATCGTGCCGGCAATCTTCGTTGCCGAACTGTTTTCGTGGTACGCCGTTCTCACGACCAACTACATTGGCAATTCGATCGAACAGTCGATATGGACGGTGACCGTACTCGTGATTATGTTCGCACTCGTAGCCGTGCGGCCGCACTACGGGAAACTGGTCCGTCAGCTTATCGCTGGCGTGCTGGCGCTTTCGGTTTCCTACATCCTTTTCATGGTCTTCGTCGACATCCACATGTACGTTACCCGGTGGCTTGAAGACACCAACAACGCCAAGAATTATCTGACGTTTGCCCAGGGCTGGCGCGATGCCGTTCAGCGACGCGTCGTCACCCATTCCTACGACGAGTGGCGCGAAGAGATCGCGTGGATGACGCTCTACTTCGGTCCAACCGTGTGGGTCAGCATTGCCCTCATCCGTTCGCCGAGGTTTTCTCAGCAGCTGAACAAACCAAACTAGTTTGGCAGCGCGGGCAATCCGTCGGCGGCGTCGCGTTTTCGGATCCCCCATCCGTCGCACAAGCGCGCGCTGACCTGGAGTGGCGTACCGGGTCGCTGGCCACCCAGGTTGAATGCGGCCTGCCCGGCACCGGCCGAGGGTATGGGCTGAGAGAGTTTGTCGCCAACCCAGAGTGCTCCGATCACAGGATCGGCATTCTCGTCCGACACGACATAATCGATCGTCAAGATGCCGTTCAGCAGAGCGTACTGCACCGCGATGCGTGGAGAGCGGGCGTCCGCTGGCACGGGCCCGCGAACGGCCATCGCTGCATCCATTCCGGGGGATACCGTATTCAGCTTGCCTACAAAGCGCTCGAGCGTCGTTCGCTGCCAATCTTCGAGCAGACGACCTGGCTCGGGTGGCATCTTGGGCCGAGCTCCGGGCGACGCCGAAGTGATGTCGGCAAGAATGAGAGCCTTCGCCGCGATGAAAGAAGAGGCTGGGTCGAGTTTGGCGGCGAGCTCATCGGTCGGGTCTGCTTTACACAACGAAGCCGCATCCAGGAAGTCGAAGCGCCATCCTGCCCCTTCCTTTTCGGCGGTTGCCCCGTGACAGTGAAGGCATTGGCCCTGCAAGATTGGATAGACGTCGGACCAGGTTGGATCGAGGGGCGCTTCAGGCGCCGAGCAGTTCGCAAGTAAAAGCGATGAAAGTCCCCCCAACAATCGCACGATGTTCAACGAATTTTTCAACATAAGAGTGTCACATGAAGTAGTGAAGCTGCAAAAGGAAGGTGTTGAAGGTGACCGCGCCGTCGACACCTTGCACCCGATCCACAGCCTGGATTTCGGTGTGCGGATAGGGAAACCAGGACAGCGACGCCGTTGCGGCGCTGGAGCCCGTATCCGCGGTTGCGATGTCTCCCTGCAACCGCTCTACCCACCCGGTGAGGATGATGCCGCGAACCGGTGGGAACCAGGATGCCCCCACCAACCCGACAAACTGTCCGACCGCGGTAACACCGTCTGGAATCAGGCGCACATAGTTTGCCTCGCCCATCAACAACACGTTGACGGGTTCAATATGGAGTTTTCCGACCGCGCCTCCGATAAATCGATCGAATCCGGCATCCAAAGCGTATTTCGTTTGCAATCCGACGGCGGCTGTTTCATCGAGCAGGCGGTATTCGCCGTACGCGGCCACACCTGCCTCACGGGTCCCCGCCTGAAGGAAATCAGGACCGAACACGGTGACGTGCGCTTCCCATTGATTTTCGAGGTAGCCAGCGGAAACGTTGTACGTTTCCTGCAAGGTATTGAATCCGAGATCGCGACGGACGTAAACCAGGTGCTCGGCTAGGCGCAACCCAAAAGGTGCAAAGAACCGGCCCGCACGCGCGTAATACCCGCGCGCCTCGGGCTGCCAGGATACCCAGTGTTCCCGGGAGACGATGCGGCTCGAATTTTCTGGTTGGATATTTTCGGAGGGTATCGGAGCATCCGTACGACGGACTTGTCCCCTCACCCCGCCTATGGCCTGGAACGAAAAGGCCTCGAAGGCAAGGCGAATGTGTCCGTCGAGCTGCATCGGAAACACGGCAAAGGCGGGCTGCTCGGGCCCCCCATTATCCTGCGCCGCCAGCGCCAACCGCAGATCGGCACCCAATTTCACAAACGAAGGCAACGTGGCCGCGCCGTGCAAAAAACTGCCGTCGCCTTGCCAGGTCGAAAGATCGTCGCCGTCTGCATCGCGTCCGTAGTCGTTGATGAGACCGCCGCCGCCCGGCGCGTAGTGACACTGATTGCACCGAGTCGTTCCGGTCGAAAACTGCCACTGCGGATAGGCCTGCGCCGATTGCGCATGTCCGACGATCGCTGCAAACAGACCGAGAACTGCCAGCCGATGAAAATTCGATCGCATCAGCTTCCTCCCGGAGCGTCTTGAACGGCTGTCATGCCGGTGTCGACGACGGCGCCCGATCTGGCATCGACCGTCGGCGCTGCATCCACGGATGGCCGCGCACCTGCATCTGGCGCAACCGCACCGCCACAACTCGGCGTGAGATCGGAAGGATTCTGTTTTGCGCCTTGCAAGATCCATCGCTCGATGAGTTCGATGTCGCCGATCGGAAGCGGTCGATCGGGTGGCATTCGCTGTGCGCCACGCCCGCGCAACATATTGACCAATCGCGACTGATCCGGCGAACAGGGCACAACAAGGACACGTCCTGTTCGACACACCATCGCCCCCTTGTCGAGCTTGCACTCCGGAGGAACTGTTGGGCTCACCGGAATCCGAAACTGCGCGGTTTGAGCGAAGAGGCTGTGGTAGGCCACATCGGGCTCCGAAAGATCCAGTCCCGATTCCGCAGCGCCCTTCGAATGGCAACTTGCAGTAGCGCAGTTGGGCGCGATGATGGCGGGTGCGATGAACGCCCATTGCGGAGGACGCGCGTCGGTCTCGCCGCAACCGATCCCGATCAACGAGGCGACGAAACAACAAAGTGTCGAGCAGAACGCTCGTGGGTTTTGGTTGGTCATGGTTTGAGCGCGAACGAGCAGCGCAGCGCAACACGGGCGGTGTCGAAACACGTTTCGTCCTCGTATTTGGCGACGATCCACACGCCCGACACAGGTGTTTCGGTTCCGGCATCAAGCGCCTTGGCGCCGGTCCCCTTGCAGGTAAAATGGATACAGGAGATCGATTCGGGTTTGCAGGGCCACACTTCTGCAAGCGTCCCCGTCGCCGTGTGGCCCTCGTCGTTGGCAAGCATCCAGGTCAACCGAAATGGAACGGGGTTCAGAGCGGTGACGACCGACGACGCCAAAGCGTCGCCGACAACCGGATCTGCATCATGAGTCGAAGCGTCGGCCATGCTCGCATCGTCGACCATTCTGGCATCGTCGGCCATGCTCGCGTCGTCGGGCATGCTCGCATCGTCCACGGCGGGCGGAGTCCACCAGGCGGGCAATAGTTCGGCGTAAAGGAAGGTGCTGTCGCCGAGCGCGAGGGTTTCGGGGGAGCTGTAGACAACCTTGATTCGCTTGGTCGTACAATTCGGTAGCAACGTCAGATCAAGGGCATCTCCTGCGTCGAACCCGGCATCCAGGTTCGGGCCACCTTGATCGGCGACACAGGCACTTTGTAAATAGACTCCCACCAAGAGGGAGAGCAACAAGTTCGTTTTCATGGCGGCCGCTCGTTCGCACGTCACATCGCTGGACACGGACCGCGCGACTTCGCTGCGATCCCCACCGCGTTCGCTCGACATTCGGTGCTGTAGGCGAAACCGTCACAGCCGCACACGGTTCCAAATCCAACTGGGCACGCCGGTGGACGAAGCTTGCAATAACCGGTTCCTCCGGTTTGCGCGCAGCTTGCGCCGATCTCGGTGAAGCAAAACATTTCGGTATCGGCGCAGCGGATGTTGGTTGGGCCGCCACAAACCTGGGGGATACACGCGCCATCGTGATTGACGGACTGACCGGCTGCTGTGGCTTCACAGGTGCTGTTGTAAGTCCTGCCGTTGCAGCCGCAAACGGGTTGGGAAATCTGCGGACACGCCACGGTCGGCGCGCTGCAAGTCCCAATCCGCGCCGCCTGGCCACAAGTACCTGCATTGTAGAGGCAAAAATAACCCGCATTGCAGGTTGCGCCCGCGGTGCCACCACAAGTGCAGGCACCCTGACGGGCAATCGATCGACCGCTTCTCGCGGCCTCACAAAGATTCGCATACGTCACACCGTCACAGCCGCAAACCGGGTCATAGTTGGGCGCGCAAGTCGTTGGCCTGTCGAGACAACCACCCGACGAATCGCCGCACGCGAGAACAAAGCACAATTCAGAGCTGGAACACTGATTCCCACTCGGCGAACAGATCTGTGCGAACTCGAAGCCGAACTCGATTTCGGCGACGCCGTTTCGGCGAAGTACAAGTCTTACGATCGACGTTGTCCCGGGCGCCAACAACTCGGGAATCGGATCACTCTTCCATTCAGACGGGGATGCGGGTGAAAGCAAGAGGCACGCGGTCGGAAATGCTTCCGCCGTGAAGGTCACGTTGCCCGTGGGCAGTCCCGACAGACTGAGCGAGGCTCTTTCGCCCGGAACGGTATCGAACTGATGCATCGAACTTCGATCCGATCCCAAAACCGTGATGCGAATGCAACCGATTGAAGACGGGACCTCCTGGACTTCGACCAGAGCACGCGCTTCGGACGAGACCTGATTTGGTGTCACGCTATCGGTATCCTCGGGCGCGGGCGAACATCCCCCCACGAGTACGATTGCCGACAAATATAAGGATATGCTAACGGGGCGACCGATGTTTCCGGAAACCATATGCGGGAGTAGACCACGCTTCCTATTCAGGAATAGTTACAGTTCCGGGACAACAACATAAAAAAAAGGGGAGCCCCTTTTAAGGGCCCCCCTCGCTTGATTTCCGATTTTCGGAAGCCCCTTGGGGCTAGTTGTTGCGGTTCGTCAAGGTGGCGAACGCGCGGGTATCGATCGTGCAATCAGCCGGTGCGGCAGAGGAGCCGCACGTGGCCGAGACCGCAGCACCGCGGCAGATCGCGGCAGGCAACGGAATGTACCCTGCGTCGGTACAGGCCGTCGTCACCAGGTTGCCCGTCTGGCCAACATTGAAGAACTCCTGGGCGATGCGAACCTGAGCTTCGCAGTAAGCCTGAGTTCCGCCACGGTCCACGCAGTCCAGCATGATGTTCTCGAACCCGCGGATGGCATTCATCCAGAGGTAGCGCGAGAACTTGTAGGCTCCGGTATTGATTGCGTCGTTTGAGGGCTCGACACCATCGATGAGCGCGGGCTCGTTGTCGAGATGCGCCGTTTGACCAGCGTTGAACGCAGCTTCACGACCGGCGAAACCGATGGTGCAGCGCGACTTCGAGGTCAAGCAACCGATGTTGCGCGTGGCGTCCGCCTCGGTGCAAACGTAGTCCGATGGACCGAACACGGTGCCCGAGGTGAACAAAGCACCGTTGTTCAGGTTTGCCACGTTCTGACGGAACATTGCGGTGTACGGCATGCGGCGGGTCGAGCCGTCCTGGAACAGGATGGTTCCGGCTGGCGTCGTATCATGCACCACGTAGTTGTA
>JAWXBF010000083.1:0-22338 GCA_034439895.1 Deltaproteobacteria bacterium | reverse complement strand
CTCCCCCGACGGAAACAATCTGCGATGCCCCCAGTTGCGCGAGAAGTTGGGCTGAGGCGCCGTCCCCGTTGGTAATTTCCAGGACGCGGGCGCCCTCAAGGAGAGGTTTCAGGTAGGAATAAAGCGGTAGGCGACGGTCCATGTGAGCGAAATGGCTTCTGAAAGGCAGGTGCCACCACTATACCGCATGGGAACGCCACGTCTCCCCCGGTCGTACGCGACAATTCAACCTGCAACGCATTGCATCTAAAATCTGTCCCTTGCCGACCGAGGTCCTTGGGACTATATACGGTCCCCCTTTCTCAAAGAGGTTCCCATGCCGAAATCTGGCATTCATCCCGCATACAAAGCTTCCACCATCTCCTGCGCCTGTGGCAACAAGATTGAAACCTTCACGACCCGTGGAGCGTTCATGGTTGATATTTGCGCCAACTGTCATCCGTTCTACACGGGCAAGCAGAAGTTCCTCGACGTCGGTGGCCGCATCGATCGCTTCAACAAGCGATATGCGAAAAAGCCGGCGACCGGTGGCACGACCCCTTAAGGGATTCTGCCGCGAGGTGGATGTGATACGGAGTGCGGCGGTGGCCGTGCTTCGTGACGGGTATTGCCGAACCATCCACGTCGCAGACGGCGAACATGCTCGACGACCTTCTTCTATCCAAGCTTGACGCGATCGAGAACCGTTTCGACGAGATCTCCGCGCAACTTACCGATGAAAAGGTGCTTACCCAGCCGAAGATGCTGCGGGAGCTGACCAAGGAGCGAGCGGCCACGGACGAGCTTGTGAGTGCCCTGCGCGAATACCGCGAGCTCGGCAAGCGCCTCGACGAGTCCAAGCTGATGCTGCAGGACGCAGAAATGCGCGAGCTTGCCGCGATGGATATCGCCGAGCTTGAGCCCAGGCGCAGCACGCTTGAAGAGCGGATGAAGGTCTTGCTGCTGCCCCGCGATCCGAACGACAACAAAAACATCTTGCTTGAAATTCGGGCCGGAACCGGTGGCGAGGAAGCCGCCCTGTTCGCCGCCGATCTGTTTCGAATGTACGCACGTTTTGCCGAGCGACGCCGCTGGAAGGTGGAGATCGTCTCGCAGTCGGCGGCCTCCGCCGGAGGGTTGAAGGAAATCGTGGCCGACATCTCGGGCGAGGGCGTGTTCTCTCAGCTGAAGTTCGAGTCGGGTGTTCATCGCGTGCAACGCGTTCCCGCAACCGAAGCACAGGGACGAATTCACACCTCAACGGCTACCGTCGCCGTCATGCCTGAAGCCGAGGAAGTCGACATCGAGATCGACGCCAAGGATCTCAAGATCGACGTGATGCGTTCGGGTGGCCCCGGTGGTCAGTCCGTAAACACAACCGACTCTGCCGTGCGATTGCACCACCTGCCCTCGGGACTCATCGTCCACTGCCAGCAAGAAAAAAGTCAGCACAAGAACCGCGCGATGGCGATGAAGATCCTTCGTGCCAAGCTCTACGAGATCGAACTTGAGAAGAAGAATTCCGCCGAGCGCGAACACCGACGCAGCCAGATCGGCAGCGGGGATCGCTCGGAGAAGATTCGCACCTACAACTTTCCGCAAGATCGCCTCACCGACCACCGCATTGGTCTCACGAAACACGGTTTGCCTGCCATACTCGACGGCGATCTGAACGACATCGTGGAAAACCTGCGCACCCACGCACAAGCCGAAGCACTCAAGCAGAATCTGTAGTGCGGTTGAGCGGGTGGTGACCCTTGTGCTACCGATCGGCGCCAAGCAGGCCGCGACTGCGGGCAACGCGAACGGCCTCGGCACGCGTCTTTGCACCAAGCTTGCCCAACAAATTCCCGACATGGGTGGTCGCGGTGCGCTCGGAAATACCCAGCGCGTCGGCAATGGCCCGGCTGCTTTCGGCGCGGGCGAGGTGCTCCAGGATCTGGTGTTCTCGCGGCGTCAACGGGGCATATAGCGTCCGTTCTGCAAGCTGCTGCAAAATCTCGTTGGGGACATAACGCTGCCGATTCGCCACGGCGCGCACGCCGGCCAAGATTTGCTCGCCGGGTGCGTCCTTTGTCAAATAGCCGAGCGCCCCTGCACGCAACGCGCGGAAGATGTTTTCGTCGCCGTCGCAGTGGGTCAGGATGAGGACCCTCGCCGCCGGATCGTGTTCTTTCAACGCGTTCATGACCTGCACGCCATCGAACACCGGCAAACGCAAGTCGACGAGCGCGACGTCGGGTTGCAACTTCTTGTAGAGCGAGATGCCAATGCCGCCGTCTTCCGCTTCACCGACAATGGACAGATCGGGTTGCGAGGCGAGTAGCGTGGAGATACCGAGACGCGTGAGCTGGTTGTCCTCGATCAAGAGAACCCGAATTTTGTTTTGCACGCCGGTTGAGTTCATGCCTGCTTTTCCTCGGCAACACCACCCGGAATTCGCAACTCGACACACATACCGCGCTCCAGATTGCGCGTGATCACCAGTAGGCCACCGACTCTCGCCGCGCGTTCGCGCATCCCAACGATGCCGAAATGTCCGTCCGAGACACTGGAAGCCGGCGTGGCTTCCCGGGTCCGGGGGTCAAAGCCCCTGCCATCGTCGATGACTTGCAACGACAGACCGCGATCGTCCTGCTTCAGGCGGATCTCGATCCGAGTCGGTTGGCCGTGTCGAATCGCATTGGTAACCGCCTCCTGCGCGATCTGGGGCAACTCGTGTTCGAGCGCGGCGGCACGCCCTGTCGAGATCGACTGCGCACCCTGCTTTCTAAACACGAGTTCCACCGAAGCGCCTTCGGCAGCTCTTCGAGCCGCGTGTTCCACCGAATCCGCGATCGAAAGCGTTCCAACCCGCTGTGCGCGCAGATCCCAGATGGCAGTTCGGGCTTCGATTTGTACGCGAGCGAGAACGATTCGCGCGCGATCGGCGATCTCTCGCAAGGCTTCGGGGACTGCCTCGGCGAGGGTGATCGTGTCGAGATGCAGCGCTATCGACGTGAGGCCCTGAGCCAGGTTGTCATGCAGATCACGCGCAATGCGACCGCGCTCTTCTTGAATCACCGCGAATCGGACCTCCACCTGCCGGATCCGCTGGCGATACGCGAGGGCGAGTAGCAAGATTAAACCTGCAACGGTGGCTGCGATGATCTCCGGACGTTGCCAGAAAAAGGGTCGAACCGCGAAGGGAAGCTCGACCATGCCACCGACTTTCTGACCGGCCTTGTTCCGCACGCGAACGCGAAAACGGTAGTGCCCGGGCGCAAGCGATGCGTAATACACCTGCCGCCTTGCACCGGCTGTGGTCCACTCAACATCCAAGCCGTCGAGTCGATGCTCGAAGCTCAGGTCGCTGCCGGACGAAAGATCCGGCATTGTGTAACGGATCTCGAGATCGGCTCGCTCGGGATCGAGCAAAAGTCGGCCGGTGTCCACCCGGCGACCGGCCGCGCGAACCTCATCGATGACCACCTTGGCATGCTTCGGCGCCGGCTTTTCCGTAGGGTCAATCAACGCAAGACCAAGTACCGTGGGAATTGCGACCCTTCGATCGGCGTCGAGTGCGATGTTCGGTCCGAACCACGACATGTTTTCCCAAGCCGGCAGTCCGTCGGGAACGCCAAGGCTCTGCCACACGGGTGGTTCTGCCTTGCCTGCAATCCAGTTTTGGAGGCTCAAAACGTTGGTCGTCTTGACTCCGCGCTTGGTCGTCACCCAAAACTGGCCGCGTCCATCCTCGATCATCGCAAACACGTGATCACGTTGCGATTCCGATTGATCGCGCACACCCATCACTCGACCATTTCGTATCACGGAAAGCCCAACAGACTTTAGGCTTCCGACAAGAAGGTCTGAACTGGAGAGCTCGAAGAGGGATGCGATGCCATCGCTTGCAAGACCGTCGCCGGTTCGCAGACAGCGTCCCTTGCCGTCTTTCCACTGCGACAAACCACCATCATGGGAACCGGCCCAAAACGTGTTGTCGCGGGCGAGCAACATCGGTCCGTGACGGCTGTCGCAAAGTCCCTGCGCCGTATTCAGAACGGTCTGCTTGCCAAAGTTCGCAAGGTCCATGCGCACCAGATCCGGAGAGTTGTTGGAGGCAGCCCAAAGCGCACCGTCCCGGGTCGCGGAAATGACGTCGGAACTCCAGGCCAAGGCAGCACCGCCAAAAGGCCGCCGCACCCACTCCGTCCCAACCAACTCCATCACCCCACCCGTGATTCCGGCCAGCAACAAATGACCGTCGGCCGTTTCCGTCAACGCGCGTGGCGCCCACGTTCCGATCGTATCGCCCGCCGGGTAAAACGCCGTACGTTTTCTGCCAGAAAAAGCCATAATCCCCTTGCTGGTCGAGAGCCAGAGCTCGTTGTTTTGCCGGCGCAGAAGACCGAAAACGGCCGATCGTTCAGATCCTGCCACGATCTCGATCGGAGTCTTGTGGATTCGCAGGACACCATTCAGTCCTGCCACCCACAGATTGTCCTCGTGATCGATGAATATGGAGTCGACCTGCGTGTCGGTTCGTACGGAAGGCTCAAGCCCGGTCACATCCTCGAGCGTTGAAATGCCCGGGGAGAAGCGAAGTATCTGGCGTCCCAGCGAAGCAAACCGGGCATTGCCCCGCATGGCGACCCCGGCTGACATATTCCAAGAGGCAACCCGCGCGAGTTCCGTCTGGGTACCGTCGGCAGCGATCGCAAAGAAACGCTGCGGAGTTGCGACAAACAGGGAACCATCGTGGCTTTTCGCAAGCGCAATGACCGCGAGCTCGGGTACCACCGTTTCGATGCGTCCCGCACGCATCCGCGCGAGGCCCCGCATCGTTCCGATCCACAACGTCCCGTATTGCACCGCAAGCGCGGTCACAAAGGGATGCGGCAGGCCTTGCTTCGAGTCGAGGACCCGATGCTGGTCGTTGTCCACCTCCAATATGCCGGCCTCGGTGCCGAACCAGCGAAGCGGGCCCGCTTTGACCATCGCCCAAACCCAGGGACTCGGCAGTGCGTGGGCAAACGCTGGCGGCGACAAAACACCATCACGAAGTTGCAATAGGCGGGCACCCGCTCCTCGCCAGTCGACGAGATCGGGCGCCACGCGACCGCTCGGTTCGAGCGATCCATCACCCGTGGCAACCCACAGACGATCGCCGTCGTCCACCCACAAACGCCGTACGTTTTCTCCGACCGCTCCTTCGGTCGGGACGACATCGACCCGCATGCCATCGTATCGCCGCAACCCGTCGCTCCCGCCCACCCACAAGAAACCAGCCCCGGTCTGGGCAAAACAGTTTGCGCGACCGAGTTCGGGGACCCAGTGGCCGGCCCAGCCGGGGGTTGCAAAGGTCAGCTCCCCGCCAGTCGGGAACTCGGCAAAGGCGACGGTCGAGGTCGCCAGCATAAATGCCATACCCAGCGCCACGAGGGAACCTCGGACATGCGGGGATATCGACCGGGAAAACAACAACCAGAACCCTGCGGCAGTATACCGCAGGTCAGTCTACAAACGCTCCATCGGTCCGCGACAGATCTCGGCGGCACCGAACTTGGTCATTGGAACGCCCACGGCGTTCGCGATCGAAACAAAAAGTTCGCCGTGCGTTGGTCGCGTGCCCGCGCCGTTGAACAAGGGATTCGGCTTCGGATCGAATTTCAACCAACGTCCCGTCTTGAGCGCACCACCCGCGGAGCCCGCGAGCAGCCAGTGGTAATCGTCGGTGGCATGACTGCCAAGGGCGATTTCACCGGCCCATAGCACCACCGTGTTGTCGAGCACGCGCTTGCCATCTACATCGGGAATGTTGGCCAACGCCGACAAGAGCTTGCCAAAGACCTGATTGTAGATGAGGTGATAGCCCACGCTTTGCGCCACGGCGCCCGTGTCACCGCGGCGTCCACCGTTATCGGGAGAGGTGTCGTGCGCAAGCGAATGGGGATCGCCAATGCCGCACACACTGCCCGAGAGTTCCTCAACGTTGAGGCTTGCAACGCGGGTGAGATCACACGCGAGCGCCATCGCGATCAGCTGTGTTTGAAAATCGGCAGCCCTATCGAACCAGGCCTTGCCCGAGCCGGTGGGATTCGGATTTGCGGGTGTCACACAGGATAAGCCCACTGGCTTGTCCGGCGCTGTGTCGTCGAGTGCCAGCCGCACTTCCAGATCGCGAACCGCCTGCATGTGTGCCTGGAGCTTCAAGCGATCCTCGGTCGACATCCTCTTGGCTTGCAGATCCACCTCGTTCTTGACGTAATCGAGGATGCCCTTCTGCCGGGCTTTCAGGCGCAGGGCCGAATCATCCACCACACCGCCCCCTTGCGGCATGAAGTCCTTGAACACACGCGACCAAACCTTGCGGGGATCGGCCTCAGAAGCGAGCTTTTGTCCGGCCCCCGTATGGGAGATGAAGTGGTAGTCTGGAAACCCAGCGTTATCATTGAGGCCGAGTTCGAGCGACGGAAAGCGCGTCTTGGCGTTCATCCCCTGGGCGATCGCCTGATCAATTGTAATACCACCCGCCAGGCTGTCCGACTGCTGCTTGGTGGAAGACAGCGCCTGCAGATGGCCTTGTTGGTGGGCGTTGCCGATGCCACCAAACTTGCGGTGCGATGCACTGTCGACACCGTCGAGAAGGATGAGGTCGTTCTTGTAGGCAGCGTAGGGTTGCATAAGCCCGTTGAGCTCGAACGACGTTTCATTCCCCGACTTTGGACGCCACGAGCCGGTCTGGGTTCCGTGGTACGAATAAAACACCACGAAACGCTTCGGTGCGACGGCTGCACGTGCAGGCCGCGACCACAACGAGGGGAACATGCCAGCGGTGGCACCAAGCCCCATGGTTTTTATAAGAGCCCTGCGATTGGCGGGTGAAAGCTGCATAAAATCACTCCTTCAAGGTTGGGGCGCGGTGGTCAATCGGTAACGAAAGGCGTCGCTCGTCACGAGCGCAAACAGCAAGCCCTTCATGTCGCCCTTCGACTGCGTGAAGGTGTCCACGATGGGTTTGAGGGCACAGGCATCGGAATCCGTTTCAACGCGACCGAAACCGTAGCGGAACCACTGGGTCGCGAGGCATTGTTCAGCCTGTGTGCTCCGAGCGAGGCTTGTCGCCATTTCGACAACACCATCGAATTGACCGTCAATGTCGCGGGTGCCAATGAACTCGCCGGTGGCGTCAATCGCAGCACCATTTTCCGACTCCTGGAATCGACCGAGCGTGTCGTAGTTGCCAAAGCCGAAACCAATGCCGTCGATCGTTTCGTGACAGCCGATGCAGGCGGTCTTGTTGTGGGTCTCTACCTGACGTTCGCGGGTCGTGCGCGCTTCACCAGCCACGGCCGGTTCTTCGAGCGCAGGCACACCGGCGGGCGCCTCGGGCGGGGGCGAACAGAGCAGCGTCTTCAGCACGAACACACCGCGATGCACCGGTGAATCCGCGCGAGGAGAAGCCAACATCGACAGCATACCGGCCTGGGTCAACAATCCAGCACGCGGATGATTGCCGACATCGACGAGCGCCATCGAAGCCGGAGGAGAAACATCGTAAATCGGGGCGAGACGCGCATCCACGAAGGCACGTTGGTCGGTCAGCAGCGACGACAGCGTTCCCTCTCCATCCCAGAAGCCCCAGTCCATGAAACGTTCGAGGCCTGCTTTCATGGACTTCGCCGTGTCGGCATTCCATTCCTTTACGACTGTAGAGTCTTTCATGAGGTTGTCGAGGCGCGACATCAACAACCACTGACTGTGAAATCGTGCGACCGATGTTTTGGCGCGCGGATCACGCAACAGACGTTCGGCCTCGGCCCGAATGCCCTCCGGTGTGTCGAGCGCACCGCGATCCGCGGCCGCAAACAGGTCCGCGTCGGGAAGCGTATCCCAGAGCAGATAGGAAAGACGGGCGGCGACATGGTGTGAGGAAAGCTTCGCAACGGTTCCGGCACCGCCATCGACAGGTTCGATGCGGTACAAAAATTGCGGCGAAAGCAGCATGGCCGTCATCGTATCCGCGATGGCGCCCCGGTGATCGGTGTTGGCGAGGGCTGCGGTATAAAGGGATTTGAGACGCGTGATCTCGTCAGGGCCGAGAGGACGTCGAAAAACGCGCTTACCAAACGTGCGGATGAAGGTGTCGGCGCAAGTCGCCTCGGCTTGACCGGCGGCACAGGGTGCAATTTTCGTCAGACCCGTTCCTGCTGTCGCCTGCGCGGCAAGGGTTTTGGCGGTATCGTGGTACGTTTCGACCAGGGCAAGTGAGGCTGTTTGGCCTAAACCTACCGTGTCAAAACCGCCGGTTCTATTCTCCGATGGCAGCGATGGCGCGGGAGCCGTCGTCACACCCGCAAACAGATCCGCCACCGTGTTGGCGTACTGGTTGTTGGTCAAACGCAGCAGTGGCTGCCATCCCGGCGAAGGATCCTTGTCCTTGCATTCGAGTTCGTTGACGGGATTGAGCGCCGTCGGCTCACCGCCGGATCCTCCTCCACCGCCATTGGGATGGTCGCCGCCCGCCCCGTCGTTGTTCCTACCACCGGAGCCACCTCGAGAGGGGTCGATGTTGCCGGAACAGCCGAAACCGGCTGCTGTGAATAGTCCCAGGAGAACCATTCGAAAATACAAAACAGTAGTCGGTGCGCGATGCTTCATGCCGCCCTCTCCTAATTTTGAGAATAGGTGAAGCGGGCGACGCGCGTATCGTAACCACTACCCGATCATCCCTACGATGATCGACGTAGATCGCATCGAAAATAAACAGCTCAGCGCGTTGGATAAACCGGGCTGATCAAACTGGGCGTGGTCTCAAAACGGCTGCGGCTGGCCCACAACATGCCGCGTTTCATGATGGTTAGCGCCGCCGGTGTATCCCAAACGTCTACATTGTGTCCCATCGACGTATAGAACACGCGACCGCGGCCATACAGCTTTTTCCAAACGACCGGCATCACCGCATCCGTGGTCGAAGCCGAATGTTCGCCCGTAAATCGAGTGGTTGCGAGCACCTTGTTGTTCGGATCCACGTGCATGTAGTACTGCTCGGTTTTGAGATCAAAATCCGTCAGCCCCTCGGTGATAGGATCTTCGGTCTCCGTCACGTGCACACGGTAGGGCACAATTCCCCCGGGATGCGATACCCACTGCCCGCCCACCATCCACTGGTATTCCACTTCCTGGCGATACGCATCACCAAGGCCACCGTGCCAGCCGGCGAGGCCCACACCGCGCTTGTTCACCGCATGCGTCAGTCCCTTCAGGTGCTCACCTTTGATGGTGCCCATCGTCCAGATTTGAACGATGAGATCGAGCGACTCCATCAGTTTCTCATCGGCATAAACGTCTTGCTTGTCAGAGACGACAACTTCAAAACCGCTCTTCTTCAAGAATGGAACGAAGATGTCGCGGTTCTGCTCGGGCTGGTGACCGGGCCATCCG
The DNA here is from genome assembly GCA_034439895.1 of Deltaproteobacteria bacterium. GTDB lineage: Bacteria > Myxococcota_A > Polyangia > Fen-1088 > Fen-1088 > JAWXBF01. The sequence continues at coordinate 12,933 of JAWXBF010000083.1, read as the reverse complement.
CCATAAACAAAGAGCGCTTTTTTCGGCTTCCCCTTTTTCAAGGCATAGGGCAACTCGGGCTTCTCAACCTTTTTGGCAGCCTTGCGAGCGGCTTCGTCCTCGTCGGCGCGACGTTGTGCTTCGCTTGCACCCTCCTGAGCCAGGGCATGCCCTGCGCCGCCAACGATGCCTGCTGCAAGTCCGGTGCGCATCGCACCCTTCAACCAATCTCGCCGTGTCGATGACATGAAGTATCCCTTTTCTAGTGAGCCAAACTGGCTGCCGCTTTGACGGGCAACGTGTCGGTAATACGAATTGTAAAACGGACGGGATTTTTGCCCGAGGGACGAATGACGATCAGGCCATTTTCAACCGGCGCACCGGTCACGGTGACGGTTGATGTGGCCGAATCCCCGATCGCAAAACGCAACTCGGTTTGAACGCCACCGAGTTCGAGCTGTCGTTCGATGGCCATGTGACCGGCGCCGGCCTTGATTGGCACTAACTTTTCGTGAACCGAGATCGTTCCCGCCGTGCAATCGAAGGAAGGGATGCCCTTTTTGTCGAGGCTGTAACCCCGGAAATGCATCGGCAGCGCCTGGCCGTCAAGGGCGGAAAGGAACGCGCCCGCCTTGGCAATAAAGAAGCGCTCACCCAACAACCGGGCCTCTTCCCCACCTCGACCATTCCAGGCCGGATCCATGTCCACAAACCCGCCGTTCCAGATGAACTGAAGTCGACAACTCTCGGCGTCGTATGCGTAGTTTGGTCCGCCGGGAAAGCCGACGGCAATGGAGCGAGCCGTACCGCCCGCGATGAACGTACGCATGACCATCGGAGTTTTCTGCGGAACAAGAACGATGCCGGCATTCGACAGATCCACACCGATGGGCGTAGGCATGTTCGCGCCACGCGACAGGGCCGTCCACAATGAGGCGATGCGGGTGTGACTCCATTCGGGATCGACCCCCGCAAAGTACGCTGGCATTTGCGTGCCCGGGGTGACCCTGAGCGGATCGCGCAACCATCGACCAAACCATTCGGGCCGAATGCGTGTCACGACGCTGACAAGATTCGGTGCGGGCGTGGCCGACTTCGGATCAAACTCGCCGAAACGGTGGCAAGTCACACAGGATAGACCGCCTTCACCCTGACCGATGAGAGCCGCCCCCTCTTGCACCTGTCGATCGAGGGCTGGCTCGGGGGCCGCCACCGGTTGTGGGCGACGCTCGGCACCTGCAACCGAGGCAAACCAGTCGCCAATGTGTTCGACGCCGTGAAAGTGCGGCATTCGCAGCGACATCCAGGGTCGCAGCGGACGATTGTTATGCAGATCGGTCACCGCCAATCGGATCCAGTCGGGGCGCAGCTTGTTTCCAACGTCGCCGAGTGCGGGCGGTTTGTCGTCGAAGGCGGTACCCGCTGGCCGGTCGATTTCGTGACACGCATTGCAGCGACGCGATTCGAGTGTGCGCGCCAGTTCAAAGGAGGGTGCTTCGGAGACGTTGCGGCCCGACGCCAGAAACAAGGCGAGATCGTCCCGATCTTCAGGCGATAAGGCGTAGCGCGCAGCATGGGGGGGCGGAGTGGGGGCGAGACAACCCTCGGCGCCCTGCAAGTCCGCAAACGGTTTCGCCTTGAGCTGACTCGGCAGAATTACGTCGCCCACTTTCGTCTGATGGCAATTGAGACATCCACGCGAAAGAAAAAGGTCGCGGCCAAGAGCGACATCACCCGCCGGCACTGCGCCCTCAAGCGCTGGATCGCGCTGGGTTAAAATAAAGCGCGTGAGCAACTCGCTGTTGGCGTGGCCGAGTCTGAAGTTCGGCATGCGACCCGAGTGTTCGAGCCATTCGGGCCGCGCGATCCGCTGGTAAAGGCCGCGGGCCGTGAACTTCGATCCGGTCTGTGCGAGGGAAAGTTTTTCGCTCTTGTCCTCGTGACAGGCCGTACACCCAACCTTGTCGCGCACGGCCACCATGGCCTTCGTTTCTTCCGCGCCGAGCGCACCGGTGTGTTCGATCTCGCTGACGCCGGCGCTCGCGTACCCGTCTTCCTCCTTGAGGGACATCAGGTAGGCGGTGACGTTTCGACGCTCGTCGTCCGTGGTCAGGACTTGCGGCATCTTGGCTGTGTTGCGAATCGCACGTGGATTCTCGAGCCAGCGGTAGATCCAGCCTGCTTGCAAGTTTCGACCCGCATCCCGCAGCCCGGGACCACGACCGCGTCGGGTTGCATCCAGGAAGGCCTTGCTGGCCGTATCGTCACCCGGATTGGTATGACAGTTGCGACAACCGAGCGTGTCGGCGAGCCGCCGACCGTTGTCCACGCGACGCCACGCCTCGGCCTCGTCGGACCAGCCGACGTGGGAGAAGGCACTCGTCGGCACCGGTTCCCGTTCGAAGAACTCTGCCTTTGCCCATTCGAGCTGCAAGCGTGCATCATCAGCCGTGCGACGATACGTCATCGCAACGGTGTGTTTTCCGGCCGAAAGCGAGATGGGCTTGTCGCCTACCTCCTGCCCATCCACCGTCAAGGTCGCGGGCTGGAACCAAAACTGATAATCGCCAGCCTCACCCACGTCGAGTTCGCCGGAGAACTGCGCCGAAAACATCGGTGCCACCGCTGGGTGGACGGACTCGGCGGCGAGCAACGAGAAATTCGGTGTTGGGACGACGGTCACGACCTTGGTCTTGCCGTCGTCGAAGCTCGCAACGAGGCCCGCAGGTCCCGCCGGTTGCGCAGGTCGGCGGCGCAGAGAGGTATCGCCACTGGCTCTCGGTGGTGATACCAGTTCGGGTTGCGTCTGGGTGCGACAGGCAACGCCACTTGTCAGTACCAACAAAACTGCAATACGTTTCATCGTATCTCTCCAGCGCCGAGCTTGCGAATCAGGGTGTAATACGCCGTCGCATGAACGAGAGGTGCTCCGCCTGCATTGCGTGCGCCGGGAAGCGCTATTGTGTAGACCCGCCCGGTCAGAAGTTCCGGCAATTTGATGACGGCGTGCAGGCGATCGAGCGATACCGTTATCTGGATTTGCTCCTTCGGTATTGAGGTCGTTCCCACGTGCGGTGATCCGTAGGTCTTCCAGTAGTTGTAACCGTGGTGGCTGACCGAAACACCACTGTCGCCCTCCAACGAGGCCGGATCGACGGGCTGTGTGAAGGTCACATCAAAGCCTGTTTCCGTGAGTTTTACGGAATGCATCTCGAAGGGCGCTTTGCCAGTGAATACCAGGCGTTCGAGTGCATAAGGTCGCCCGCCGACAGCGCCCCATCCGCGATCGGTACCCCCCACGTAGACCTTGTGATCGGGTCCTTGCACCATGCGCACGATGCCCGAGCCAAATCCCTGTCTAAACGGAATCAATGCGGCCTGATATTCACCACCCACGCGATCGAGCACGACCCGCGTGATCATGCTCTTCGTCTGATCACCCACAAACATCTGCCCCTGAAACGGACCGAACATCCCCTTCGGCGCCTGATCCCATATGGGTTGCGACGGGGCATGCCCGAGAACGCCATAGACGAACCACGCGACCGGCAGCGTTCGTCGCTCCTGAAAGGATTCCATCGGCAATTCGAAGGTGTCCTCGATTCCCTGGTATCCCTTTTCCCAGCGAAGGCTTGAGGGGTGACCGAAAAATTTGCCCTCGCGAACGTGCAAGAGCGGCGACGTTGCCCAGAAATCGCCCTGGTTGTCGGTGACAAAAAGATCACCGTCGGGACTGATGGCGATGCCCGAGGGCGATCTCAGTCCGGAGGCGAAGGGCACAAATTCTCCCGACGGCGTGAGCTTGTACGCCCAGCCCCGGTAGGGCACCGACGAGCCACCGTGACCCACCCATGCAAGGTTGAGTGTTCCGAAAAGATTCCCCTTGCCGTCTCGAACGGGCCCGAAGTGGTACTCGTGGTAATTGCCAGAAAGACCAAAGCCCTGCGTCAGTGTCTCGAATCGATCGGCGCGCCCATCGCGATCCGTATCACGAACCCGCGTGAGTTCCGGACGCTGGGCAATCACGAGATCACCCTTGCCGTTGACCAGCACGCCGAGGACCTCGTGGAGCCCGGACGCAAACAACTTCCACGAGCCTTCCCCGTCCTTGTTTTTCCCCGAGGCGGGCCGCAGCGACCAAATCTCGCCGCGCCGAGTGGTCACATAAAGCGTATCACCGGAAAAACCCAGCCCACCCACTTCCAGCGAAACGCCGTCGGGAACGGGCAGCGATTCAATGCGGTAGTGGGCCGATTCGGCCGAATTTTCTACATTTCTCTGCGCTCGGGCCACAGGGGCGAATAGAGCGAAAAGAACCAACAGGGCAAAACAAACCAGTCGGACGCGGTGCAGGGACATCCGGAACACTGCCTTTCAAGGTACCAAAAAAAACGCTATTTGATCGAAACCCAGCTGCGCTCGTTGGCCGATTTTTCGATCGCTTCCAGCACAATCTGGTTTTTGAGGCCGTCTTCGAAATTGGGGATCACGGCCTTGCCGCCGGCGATGGCGTTCAGGAAGTCGAAGAAGGTATGGGTGAAGGTGTGTTCGTAGCCGATAATATGACCGGCTGGCCACCATTTATCCGCATAGGGATGCTTCGGATCGGTGACCATGATGTTCTTCCAACCGCTGTCCGGGCCGTTGTCTTCATAGACCTCAAGTTCGTTCATGCGTTCGAGGTTGAACGCGATCGATCCCTTGCTGCCATTGATCTCGAAGCGGTTGTAGTTCTTGCGACCGTTGGCATAGCGTGTGCCTTCGAGAAAACCGAGCGCGCCGTTGCCAAAACGAACCATCGCCATCGTGGCGTCGTCGACATCGACCGGGCCGGTCTGGGTTGTCCCAGGAATGGTGCGTTCCTTGATGAAGGTCTCCATCGTGGCGCAAACCTCTTTCACGTCACCGATGAGGTAATGCGAGAGATCGAGCGTGTGCGACAGGATGTCGCCAAGCGCACCGGAGCCGGCTTCGCTTTTCACCAAGCGCCAGAACCGCGGCACCGCGGGGTTGACCAGCCAATCCTGCAGATACGTACCACGATAGTGAAAGATCCGTCCCAGCTTGCCCTCGTCGATGAGGCGCTTGGCCAGAGACACAGCCGGTGCACGTCGGTAGTTGTGACAAATCATGTGCACCACACCGGCTTTTTTCACCGCATCGATCATTGCATGGCACTCGGCTACCGAGTTCGCGAGAGGCTTTTCACACAACACATGTTTGCCTGCCCGGGCCGCCGCAATCGAAATCTCGGCGTGGCTGTCACCCGGCGTCGATACGTCCACGATGTCGATGTCATCGCGTGCGATCACGTCTTGCCAGCGGGTGGCGTGCTCTTCCCAGCCGAGCGATTCCGCGGCTGCCTTGACCTTGTCTTCGGTGCGACCGCAAATGACCTTCAAAACCGGTTCGACATCCGGCCCCATGAAGTGTTTGGCCTGCCGCCAACCGTTGCTGTGCGCGCGGCCCATGAAGGCGTAGCCGATCATCGCGATATTCAGTTTCTTCTTTGCCATGGGTCGTCGTCTCCGAGTCGTTGCTTCAAAATGGTTAGCTGCGATACGCCTGTCGGCCGACACCCTGAACGGGAATGCCTTGCGATGCGAGTACCTGGTTTTGCAGGGCAAACATGCAGGCGGCCGCCTCGTCGATCTTGCGAGTAAACGCGATTGAGCCTTTCAGAATCGGCAGCAGTTTTTCTTTTTCCTGAATGCGCGCTTTCGGATATTCGTGCTCGACGACGAGATGGGCCTTGGCAAAATCAAGCGGGAGTAGTTCGCGCGCCGCCAGCTGGTGATCCAGCCAGTCCACCGTTCGGTTTTGCAAATAAGCCAGCGGATCGTGCTTGGCCGTGCCGGGCAACTCATGCTCACAAAGAATGACCTGCTTTTTCCAGGCATTCAGGTGATCGGCCGGGTTGCTCGACGGCTTGCCGTTAACCCAGTCGCCCCGTTCCATGGTTTGACCGCCATAACCCCAGCCCGAAACGCCGCGCGAGTCCGTCACCTGACCCTTGACGTGGAAACCACCGATGAGGAAACCGTACCCTTCGTCCTTCAGATACTGGAAAATCGATCGCGTATCCTGGCCCATCAGTATCGCGTGTGACGGATCGTAGTGAATGCGGAACTGATCACCCACACCGTGTTTTTCACAGATGCGGTGCAGGACAATCCAGGGTCCAGGGGCATAGGCGATGTTGTTGTGGAAGTTGTCACCCACGGTCCATCCTGGCATCGGACACTGCTCCACGCGGTAGGTGAGACCGCGGGCCTTGCATTCCTTGAGCAGCGGAATGAAGGTGTCCTCGAAGAAGCGAAGGTTTTCATCCATCGACAGCTTCTGATTTCGGCCGACGAAGCCGCAGACGGCATCCGTGCCGAGGAGCGCGGCCGCATCAAACACACGCAGCATGAAGTCGTGCTTCTTTTTTCGAGCAGCGGGATCATCCACCATCATGTTGTCAAAATAGCCGAGGTCGGAAAGGCCAACGCCGGTCGACCTCATCGCTGCATGCACGCGGGCCGTGCGCGCCTTGTCGAAGGGCTTGCGCAAATCGAGGGTGTTGGCGACCGGATCGAGCATGGCTTCCGCTGGAACGTCGGTTTCGGTCGGATGCAACGCCGCCGACAGCTGGATGTAGTCACTTTCGAGCTCGCGCGAAAATTGCAACCAGTCCTCGATTGCGCGATCGGGATCTTCGTCGCGCAGCTTGCGGGGGGTCAACTCTTGCAGGGCGGCGGTCAGCACCCCGACTTTCATGAACTTCGGCTCGAACGGTTTGGCGGACATGGGGCCAATGCTCGTTCAGCCGGGTGCGAGCGTCAAGCAACTCCGAGCTTGATTTTCGGAGGTCAGATGACCGGGCTCACGCGTAGGCGCCGCAGCTTGGATAAAACCGTCAGGACTTGGTATTGCGCTCCCCGGCGATCCGACCCAGACGACTGCGCGATCGGCCGTATAGACCATAAATCGCGCCTCCCACCAGCAGCCAGACCGCGAACCGCCACCAGTTCGAGGCCGGCAATCCCGCCATGAGGAAAAGGCAGCTCGCCATGGCGAGAACCGGCGTCACCGGGTAGCCGGGAACCCGAAACGGTCGGTGGCGATCGGGCTCCTTGATTCGCAGCACCAGCACCGCCAGTGAAACCAGCACGAAAGCGAAGAGCGTGCCGATGCTCGTGAGTTCGATGGCCTGCGCGGGCGTCATGATAGACGGTGCAATGGCGACAAAAAGGCCGGTCATCACGGTACCGAAGGCGGGTGTCCCAAAGCGCGGATGAACACGGGCAAAGGCCGGTGGCAAAAGCCCGTCGCGGGCCATCGCCAGCAAAATTCTCGGCTGCCCCATTTGAAAGACGAGCAACACCGAGGTCACGGCCACAACGGCCCCGAACGCCATCGCATTCGCAAGTGAATCGAGTCCCGCGGAACGCAACGCGAAGGCCAGTGGATCACCGGTGCGCAGTTGCGCCGAGGGCACAAGGCCCGTCATCACGAGCGCCACCGCCACGTACAGAATCGCGCACGCAGCGAGCGCAATCAACATCGCCCTCGGAAGGCTTCGCTGGGGATCCCGCACTTCCTCGGCCGCGGTCGAGATGGCGTCAAAACCAATATATGAAAAGAATGCGATCGAGGCTGCCGTCCAGATCCCTTGCCATCCGCCCGGTGCAAACGGCGTGTAGTTGGCGGTGTCGATGTGAACAAATCCCACAGCCAAAAACACGACAATGAGCATCAACTTGCCAATCACCAACCCGGCATTGATGCGCGCGCTTTCACGAACACCCCGGCAGAGTGCCAGGGTGAGTAAGGCCGTGATCACAAACGCTGGCAAGTTGAAAGCCACGACCCAGGGTCCAACATGGGGCGCAACGGCCGCGATCGCCGGAGTATTTGCTGCCGTTTGCATGTCGGTCGCCATCCAGATGGGAAAATCCCAACCGAAGGTGCCCAGCAAAAACGCACGCAGATATTCGGTCCAGCTTTGCGCAACGTAGACATTGCCGATGGCGTACTCAATGATGAGATCCCAGCCGATGATCCAGGCCACACCTTCACCGAGGGTCACGTAGGCATAGGTGTAAGCGCTGCCCGCGATTGGAACCATCGCGGCGATCTCGGCGTAGCACAGCGCTGCAAACCCACAGGCGATCGCGGTCAAAACGTAGGACACGACGAGCGAAGGCCCTGCACCGGGTCGGCCCTCGGAGCCGGCCGCCATGTCGCCGATGCTGGAAAAGATCCCGGCTCCAACGACAGCGCCGATGCCCAGAAACACCAGATGGCGAACGTCCAGAAGGCGCCGCAAACCGCCACCGAGTTCGGACTCGGTAGACAGCTCCACGATGGGTTTGCGGCGGCCAAACATGAGAAAGCCCCTGCCTTTTGGGTCACCGCTCGGGGAGGGGTGGTTCGGCGTGGAGGGCACATCCTACGACAGGCACATCATAAATACCCCCGGCCCGGTTAATTTTTCTCCGGTTTCAGCCGAAAGAAATCCGGTGACCAGAGTCATGATGACACCTCTACGCCTCACGACTATCCTTGTCCTGCCGGTCTTGCTCGCAACGCCCAAGACGTCCGCGCAGACACTTGCGCCCTTTGACCTCGACCGGCCAATTCTCACATCGGATGCCGCCCGATTGTTGGGAGCCAACGGCGGAAAGTTGCTTGAGCCTGGCCAGTTTCGGCTGAGCCTTGCCGGCCACTACCAGCGCGATCCTCTGGTACTATATCGCGGCGACGATGCGCTCGGCAGTGTGGTTTCATCCCGCGTACAAACAATGTTGCAAGGGGCCATGCGCCTTGGCAGCCGATTCCAGGTTGGATTCTCGCTTCCAGTAATCGTATCACAGGAAGGTGAGACTCTCAGCAACTTTGGTCTCGACAAGCCTGGGAAAAATGGGCTTGCAGCTCCGAGCGTGGATTTACGCGTCGGTCTGCTGCAACAAAGTTTCGGCGATCCGGTCGATCTTTCGGTGGATCTCGCCGGTGTTTTGCCGGTTGGCAGCAAGTCGGCGTTGGCGCGGGATGATGGTGCCAGCGTGCGCGCCGGGATTGGCCTCGGTTTGCGACAGGGTAATCTTGAGGTGGCCGTCGACACAGCCGTCTGGATTCGTCCTGAAACCGACATCGGGAGCGACGCCGCCGCCGGCAAACAAATGCTCTTCGCTGCGGGCATCGGCAATGCGGGCCCCGGCGTTCGCTTCGAGGCCGTGATGCGCGGTATGTTTGGTCTCTCGGCGCTCGGCAACGGCTTCGAGGCCCACGGCGGTGTCCGCATTCCGACGAGCCGATGGGTCGAGTTGTTCGCACTCGGTGGCCCCGGTTTCGGAACGACGGCCGGAACACCGCAACTGCGCATCATCGCCGGCCTGGCACTATTGAAGCCGACCGAAAAGCCCGCCCCTCGAAGGGAACCCGTGGTTGACGTTTGCAAAGCCGCAAAGGCCCCGATCGCCGCTTGCCCCCTTGCGGATTGGGACGGCGACGGCATCCGCAACCGGAACGACGATTGCCCCAAAGAAGCCGAGGACACGGATGAGTTCGAGGACAAAAACGGCTGTCCTGATCCCGACAATGATGGCGATGGGATCGCCGATGCGGCTGACAAGTGTCCGCTCGTGGTTGGAACTGAACGATTCGAGGGCTGTCCCCCGCCCGATCAAGATGGCGATGGTGTCTTCGATCCCGATGACAAGTGTCCGACCGAGCCCGGCCCGAAAGAACGCGACGGTTGCCCGCTGCGTGACACAGATGGTGACGGCTCGATGGACGATGTCGACAATTGCATCAACGAGCCGGGGCCCGAGGACAATCAGGGTTGCCCGCGCAAACAAAAGCAACTCGTCAAGATCACGAAGGACAAACTTGTGATCCTCGACAAGGTGTACTTCGACACCAACAAGGCGACCATCCAGAGCCGCTCGTTCAAACTGCTTGATCAGGTGTCGCAGGTTTTGAACGATCACCCCGAGGTCAAACGCATTCGCGTCGAGGGCCATACCGACGACCAGGGCAACGACGCGCACAACTTGAAGCTGTCCCAGGATCGTGCGGACGCAGTGTCGATATACCTGATGGCCAACGGCGTCGCCATTGAACGCGTCGCCGCCGTCGGCTTCGGAGAAACCCAGCCCATCGAATCCAACAAGACGAAGAAAGGCCGTGCGACGAATCGCCGGGTCGAGTTCGTCATCGCAACGGAAGAGCCATGAAAAACATCTCCATGAAACCTTTCGTCGTTGCCCTTGTGGCGTCCCTGATTGCCCAGGCGAGCGAAGGCACGGCACACGCCGAAGCAGACAGCTTTGGCCTTGGGTCGGGACGCGATGGCGCTACAACGGTCAACGCCGCCAACACGGTCATCAACAGTTACGCATCGGTCACCGCCAATGTTGCGGTGGGCGCCTCGACGATCGCCGTCGACGCCACCACCGGCTTCGTTGCCGGCAACGTGGTGCTGGTCTGGCAAACCACAGGGCTTTCGATGGCCGATGCGCCGCGGGCGGATCAAACCACCATCGCGCTCGCCGGCAAGAACGTCGGGCACTACGAATGGGCGCGCATCGAATCCATCGGTGTGAACGCCATCACGTTGACCAACCCGATCATCAACGCCTATCGATTGGGAACGGCCCAGCTTGTTCGCGTGCCTGAATACACGACCGTCACGATCGGCGCGGCAGGCTCCATCGTCGCCACCGCGTGGAATGGCAATAAGGGCGGGCTTGTCGCCTTTCTCGCAACCGGCGCCATCACCAATGCCGGTCTCATCTCGGCAACCAACGCTGGTTTTCGCCCGGGATTGCTCGTCAACCACGGCACCCTCAACAATTGCAACGCGGTCACGATGATGCTCCCCGCCGACAACACGCCGGCCACGGGCTATGCGCGCAAGGGCGAAGGCTTGTATCCAGCCGGTTACACGGCAACCCTGGGTGGCCGTTCAAACTACGCCAACGGTGGCGGCGGCGGCGTGTGTCACAATTCGGGCGGCGGTGGTGGCGGACACAAGGGCCGCGGCGGCAATGGCGGGCTCACCTGGGCAGGTGACGGCAATGGGCGCGATCTCGGCGGCTACGGTGGTGCCGGACTTACCTACGATCCCCTCTCCTTTTTGACCATGGGAGGCGGTGGTGGTGCGGGTGATGAAAACAACAACGTCGGCAGCGGTGGCGGTTTGGGCGGCGGTGTCATCCTGATTCGCGCGGCAGCACTTTCTGGTGCAGGGTTTATGCGCGCCAACGGCCAAAAACCCACTTTCAACAACGGCCCGGCAGCGAACGACGCCGCTGGGGGCGGTGGCGCGGGTGGCTTGATTGTGTTGCGAATCGCAGGAGCCGCCGCGTGTGCCGGAATTGAAGCCAACGGCGGCGCGGGTGGCGATGTGGTTTACGGAACGAACTTGGCGACCGATCCCCATGGAACGGGAGGTGGCGGCGGCGGTGGCTATATTTACCTCAACTCGGCCTCGGGAACCTGCAATGGCACGGCCAACGCCGGCGTCGCGGGCTTGTGGTCCGGTACCGGCGCCAATCCCAGCACCAGCAACTGGAGCGCATCGCCCGTCGCCGCAAACGACGCGACGTCGGTTGGACTATTCACGGCAACCGGCGTCGGTTTTACAGGTACCACCTGCAGTGGCGCCAACATCGCAACGGGGTTGTGTGGCGGTTGCATCGCATTTCCGGAATGCAGCGGCAGCACGCCCCTTTGCAGCCTAACCACCAATGCCTGCACCGGCTGCGCTGCCGACTTCGGTGGCGGCGGACTCGCCTGCCCGATTGCGGGATCGCCCATCTGCATTGGCTCGGGCGCACTTGCGGGCCAGTGCGCCGAGTGCGGCAGCGACGCGAACTGTGTGGGCAATCTGGATGGACCACTCTGCGATACGGCCAAGGGCACCTGCGGAACCTGCACCGCAGCCAATCGCAACGCCTGCGCCGCCACATCGCCCATTTGCAACACAACACCCGCGCACAATGTTTGCGCTGCATGCAACGGCGACCAAGGCTCGAACGCAACCGCTTCATGCCCCACGGCGGAATTGCCCGCCTGCGTGCAAAACGGAGCGCAATCCGGTGCCTGTGTCGAGTGCCTGGGCAACAGCCACTGCACGGGCAGCGGGAATGGCACGATCTGCGATGGCACCAAGCAGTTGTGCGGCGATTGCACCGGAGCCGACGTGAGCGCCTGCCTCAGCAGTATGCCGAGCTGCGACGTGACCGCGATGCGGAACACGTGTCAGCCATGCAACGGAAACTTCGGCACGGTCGCCACCCGCGCCTGCCCGGCGATGGGCAACCCGCTTTGCGTTTCAAGCGGCGCATTTGCTGGCCAGTGTGTCAGCTGCCTCGCCAACAGCGACTGCGGTTCGGCGTTCCCCATTTGTTCGTCGACCGGTACCTGCAACGGTTGCAACGGAGACTTTGTCTCGGCCACCTCGTTGATTTGCCCGATGACCACACCCTTTTGTAGCCTCGGGACTGGCATGTGCAGCACGATTTGTACCACGGATCCGCAATGCGGCACCGGCAATTGGTGCAACAGCGGTGCCTGTCAGCCGCTCATTCCAAACGGCGGCGCGCTGCCCGGTGGAACCTGCAACGCGATACTCGGAGGCCGCGCGTGTCTCACCGGTGTCTGCGACCCCAAAGACAACCTCTGTGGACTTTTACAGGGCAGCTCGGTTTGCCCGTCAACCTCGGCGTGCCGCGCCGGTCTCTGCGTCGCAGCAGGTCCGAACGCTGGCACCTGCCTTGATTGCGATACCGACGCCAACTGCAGTGGCAACACACCCGTCTGCGGCAACACGAGCAACCTGTGCGTCGTCTGCAGCGCAACCAACACCGCAAACTGTGTGAATCCAACACCCATTTGCAACACGGGCTCGGCAACCTGTCAGGCCTGTAACGGTGACATGGGCTCGCAAGCGACTTCAGCCTG
>JAWXBF010000082.1:0-14685 GCA_034439895.1 Deltaproteobacteria bacterium | reverse complement strand
TATCCAGCGATGGAGACAGGAAAACTGTCACTGCGCACCAACGCCACCGCGCACGAAGTCACGGTCGATCCGAACACCGGCAAGGCCAGTGGCATTTCCTTCGTCGACACCGTGAGTAAGAAGACCTATCAGGTCAAAGCGCGTGCTGTGGTGTTGGCAGCCTCCACACTCGAATCGACCCGCCTCTTGCTGCTGTCGAAGAGCTCGCAACATCCGAACGGCATGGCGAACTCAAGCGGTCACGTTGGGCACAATTTCTCCGAGCACATCATGGGGCCGGGCGTGACCGGATTTTGCAAAGAACTCGTCGGGCAGAAGGCCACGCTCGACGATGGACGGCCGGGTGGCTATTACATTCCGCGCTTTCGCAACCTGGAAAAAGGAGGCAAGAACCGCTCACCGTTCTTGCGCGGTTACGGTTTTGAAGGGGCTTCGGGTTCGACGATGTTTCCCAAACATACCGGAGCTGCGGGTTTTGGTTCCGACTACAAAAAGCAGGTACGCGAGCGTTCGAGCGCGTTCATCAGCATGGGCGGATTCGGCGAGATGTTGCCGCGCTTCGAGAACCACGTGAGCCTTGATCCCGTGGTCAATGACAAGTGGGGTATCCCCGTGCTGCGTTTCCAGATTCAGTTTGGCGACAACGAAAAGAAGATGGCCGAGGACATGGCCAACACGGCGCAAGAGATGATGGAAGCAGCCGGCATCGAGGTGCTGCACGTTGATCGCAAGCTATTGACCGAGGGCTGGTCCATTCACGAGCTTGGCACAGCGCGCATGGGCAATGATCCGAAAGCCTCGGTGTTAAACCAGTTTCAACAGGCGCACGACGTAAAGAATCTCTTTGTGGTCGACGGGTCAAGCCACGTGAGTGCGTCGGCACAAAACCCCACCTGGTCCATTATGGCCCTCGCCTGGCGCTCGTGTGATTACCTCGCTTCGGAGTTGCGAAAGGGGAACCTGTGAAAACAGCAACCATGAAACGCCGCACGATGCTGGGACTTGCTGCCTCGCTGATTGCGGTGAGCGATTCGTTGCGCGCGCAACCGGCCGCGGCACGAGGCGCTACACGAAAAGGATACCTTTTGCTGGCAGAGATGTCGTTGCTCGACGCGCTGGCCGAAATCATCATTCCGGCTGACGAACATTCCCCTGGCGCACACGATGCCGGTGTCGCAGCCGATCTGGATATGTGGCTTGCGATCCTGGTCAAGGCACCCGACGACGCAAAGAAGAAGCCTGCGGCGTTTCGCGAGGGGTTAAAGGCGATCGACGCCTTGGCACGCAAGTCACATAAAAAAAACTTTGTGGCCTGCACGTCGGAACAACGGATCGCCCTCGTCGCTGCGCTGGCCGCGACCGAAAAAAAAGCCGGGACGGTTGCCGAGAAGTTCTTTGTCGAATGCAAGCGGGTGGTGGCGCATTCGTATTACACATCGGAGATCGGCATCCATGGAGAGATGCAATACCAGGGCAACCAGGTGCTGGAGACCTACGTGGGGTACCGGCCCGACGAGCCGCTCATGTTGCCTGATCTGCGGCAGGAAGCAGGCTGGCGCAAGGGCTGATTGAATCGCGAACGGGATCAATCCGGCGCAAGGAATCGAAGAACCCGGTCCGTTTGATTGCGCGGGCGCATTCGACGTTGCGATAGCCATGTCCGCGCTTGGTCGGTTTGGCCGGAACGCAAGAGCGCCGAGAGCATCGTGTGTTCGATGACATCCCGTTGCGCACCACTGCCTCCGAGTCGCACCAGTTCGTCAGAACAGGCTTGCAAGGTTGCAATCACTGTTTTCCAGTCTTGGTGACTGTAGGCCAGGAGCGCGACGCCGAGCGCGTGGGAAAGGCCATCCCCGAGGCCGGGATTGAGCCGCAGCCGTTGCAGGGTTTCTTGCAACGCCTCGGTTTTTCCAGCACCCACAAGCGCCATCACCGCATGGACATCAACGAAATCAAGGCCCGACGTGGGAAATTTTTGTGCTGCATACCGTGTCACGGTCTCCCATTGTTCGGTCCGAACGGCTTCGCGCATCAGAGCGGCACGCCAGAGAAAAGCTGCCGAATCCGTCAGGATATTGATAGGCGGCGCCAACGTTTTCGCCGCCGGCGAGATGGAGTTTTCAAAGATGGTCCAGGCTTTCGCGGCATGGCCATTCTCTAGCTCGAACAGTGCCAGGTGCCAGGACAGGTGACAGTGAAGTGGTGCTTCGGGGTGGTAGCGCGGCAACCAGTCTCGGAGAAAAGCAGCGCCGTCTTCTCCCTGGTCGCATTCGTAGGTGCAATGGGCGAGCGCATGCGCAGCATTGGCATTGCGCGGGTTGCGGGCGTAAGCGTCTTTCACCAGCCGTTGGCCGCGCGCGTAGTCGCCGGTTTCCGTATGCATGAATCCGTACCACGCCGCAAACCACCAGTCGTGCTGGTAGTCGGGCGCAAGAACTTTCATCCAGTCGAGGACCTCCTCGTTGCGGTTCTTTCGACCTGAAAAACCGATCAAGCCAAAGACCGCGATGCCGGGCGCCAAGATCAATGCATCCCGTGGAAAGGAATCAATGTGCGCACGCACCTGCGCGAATGCGGTTGTGTCCCCGTTGACGACGGCAGCCATCGTGTGGACATGGCTGCGTTCGCGCGTCGAAAGCCGTTCAGCAGTCGCCATCGCAGTCGCCATGCTGCTTCTTGCGGCATCGCTGCGACCCGCAACCTGATGACAACGGCCAAGCGCCGCGTGGGCAAGGGCAAATTCTGGATCTTGTCGCAATGCCACGTGCAACGCTTCGACGGCGCCTGCATCCGCCGCAAGCATGCGGTCAAGTGCATCTAAATACGCCGCTGCCGCTGAAAGCGAGCCGGTCGTAAATTGCATTCCGAAGCGATCTTCGTTCATGGCGGCGTGATTCAAGCACGGTCGTCGTGCAAAAGGCGACACGATGATGGCCCGGTGGTAGCGGATTCACGGAGCCAGGCGCCATCGTTGAAACCGGTGCATGGTAATGCAAACGCTCGCAGACCCGTTTCGAGAGGCAGGTGGGTGATGGCCATTTTATCGAGTTCATTGTTCGCGTTCGTCGGGTTCTTGGCGGCGGTTGGCGCGGAATCACCACGGCCGGCCGACGTGGTGGCGCAGTACAGCCGTGCCATCGCCCAAACTTCGGGGTACTCGGTCGTTGCAAGCCGGAGCGCGCCATCGGAACCACCACCGGGACCAAATCGACAACCGACACCCGAAAGCGCCACCTTGCAGGTGCTGCCGCCCAATCGTTTCATGCTTCAGGTGTTGCGGTTTGGCAAGGTCGTTGAGACCCTGGTCAGTGACGGTCGGCAACAGCGGCTGTGGAACAGCAAGTTCTTCACCTTGAACGCGGCGCCCCGCAAACTGCGTTTTGTTTCGCCCGATATCGAGTGGGCGGAAAAAGCGTATTGGCCACTAACGTTGTTCACCTCGTCGGCTCTCATTGAACACCTTGTGGCGACCACGATCACGCTTGATGCCGTGGCGGGTAGGGCAGCCCATCGGTTGCACGGTGCCACCCATCTCGAAGCGGGCGCGCTGCTTCTCGATGTATGGCTTGACGCCAGCGATCACTTGCCTCGCAAGCTAACCATCAACGACGGCCAGGGTACAATCACCCTGATTTTCGATGTGACCTTGACGACGCCGGCCCTGGAAACGTTTGCCGTGCATCCACCAGAGGGTCTCTTGCGTCGCAAGCAAGAGCCCGAATATCCGAGGGTTGCCATGGGCGCCATGGCGCCCGCATTTTCGTTGAAAACACCCGATGGCAAGGCAACCACACTCGCATCGTTCAAACGAAAGGTGGTGCTGCTCGACTACTGGGCAACCTGGTGCCCGGCGTGCAAATTGGTCTCGCCCTTTCTTGATCACCTACAACGATCGCTTGGATCCCGAGGTTTGCAGGTCCTCGGGATAGCGACGATGTCGCCGTCAGCGGATCTGGCTGCCTACCTGCAATCGCATACGCCCGCCGTTGCGATCTTGCATGATCCTGCCGACGAAGAACAAACCGTTGGATATGCGAAATACAAGATCAGCGGCTTGCCTTCGTTTGTTTTGGTTAACGCGAGGGGTCGTGTGGAGCGCGCCTGGAAGTTCTACTGGCCGGGCGCAACCGAAACACGGTTGCTGGCGTACATCGAGGATGCCCTCGAAGGGATCAACGCAAAGGAACAACGCTAGTCGTACGCTATCGCCGAAAGCGGCCGGTCCCTCGTACGTTCCGGGGTTGCGTTAGAAATCCGTCAGACGTTCGGTCGCGTCGCCGAACTGTGGCAAGCGTGCCGGTTCGGGCAGAATGCGATCGGCGAGCGCAAGATAGAGGCTACACATTTTGCGCTTCTCGTCGCCGTGCTGCAAATAGTTCAGAGTTCGCCCAGTGGGAATCGTACCACCGAGACTACCCAGCGTGACCAGCGGCAAACGATTCGAGTCATGCTTGGTGCCCGACCACATATTCGAGGTGAAAAGCAGACAGGAGTTGTCGAGGACCGTGCGATCGCCTTCCTTCATGGAATCAAGGCGGGTGGCCAAATGCGCGAGATGTCCGACATAGAAGCGGCAGATCTTTTCATAGTCGTCTGAATGATCTTCATGAGACATCGGATGATGCGCCTTGCGGATCCCCATGAAGGGGTAAGTCATGCCCGATAGATCGCGGCACAAGATAAGCGTTGCAAGGCGGGTTCGATCAGACTGAAATGCCAGCGCCAGGAGATCACACATAAGCCGCATGTGTTCGGCAATATCGGTCGGAATGCCGTCGGCGGGCCGATTCATCTTCTCACCCGTGGCGGTCATTGGACCCGCAGCGGTCGGCATCGATGAACGTCGTTGCAGGCGCTTTTCAACTTCGCGGACACTTGTCAGATACTCATCGAGCTTGTGCTGATCGCTGCGACCCACCTTTTTTAGCAAAGCCGCCGACTGACTTGCCGCACCCTCCAGGATGCTTTGATCGCGACGGCCACTGCGATTCTCAAACAAGCTATCGAAGAGCTGCGCCGGATAGACCTCGAGAGGAACCGGCGTGGTTTCGGTTTGCCACGACAAATGCGAACTGTAGGCAAGCGAGTAGTTGGATTCGTGATAGCCCGTCGTCGGTTGCTCGCAACCCAACACGAGCGAGGGGTGCGCAGTTTCTTCACCAATCGCGCGCGCCAACATCTGGTCGATGCTGACCCCGCCACGCAGCAGTGCGCCCTTTTGCAATGAAGCGCCCGAGAGCAAGTTTCCGGTCTGGACCGGATGGATACCCTTGTTGACCGATTCCTTGTTGAACAAGCCATCCACTAAATTGAGCTTGCTGCGCAATCCACCGAGGGGCTCGAGCGTTTTGCCCAAGATCATGTCGGCGCCCTGCCCTTTGGCCCACCAATGTTTGGCATTGATACCGTTGGCCATGAACAACACTGCCATCCGACGGGGCGCATTCACGACGGTTGAAGCCCGCGCGTCGAAAGCCTCCATCCAGGGCAGCGCCAGTGTTGCGCTTGCGAGCTTGAGCAAGGTTCGACGCGAAGGACGGACATTTTTCAGAGTCATGGCATTCCCCGGGCAAGAGTAGGCATTTCGCGACGTTGCCTGAACTGCGGGCTTCGTATCACGGTGTTGATGATCTCGCTGAACCGGAAGTTCCCGTTCCGCAGCTTCTGTTTCATGACGGAAAGCGTTCCCTGATCGCTCAGAATCAACGAGCGGTTTAACGCGAACGCCATAACCTTGCGACAGAGATTGTCGACAAAGTCGTCTTGTCGCGTCTGCCGAATGTAGTCTCGCAGACCCGACAATCCAATGCGTTCGCTGCCATCGGGGAAGCGTGCGTCGATTTGAACGGGACGACCGCCCAGATCGAGCTTGCGAAACTCGCCAACCGGACCATAGCCCTCGAAGACCAGGCCAAAGGCATCGAACCGCGAATGGCAACCGGCACACGCGCGGCTTTCGCTGTGTTTGGCGAGAGCCTGCCGCAACGTAAGGTTGCCCATCGCAGCCTCATCGGAAGGCAGTTCGGGCACGTCGTTGGGAGGCGGTGGGATGCGCTCACCCAGCAACTGTTTCACTACCCAGTAGCCGCGCTTGACCGGGCTTGTGCGCAGGCCCGGTGCATTTTTGGTCTGGAACACCGCCATCGGCAAAAGCCCACCGCGGCCAAATTCGGTCGCGTTTGGCACCCGGACCCAGTCTTCGGGATTGGCGGTTTCGGGCATGCCGTAGTGTTTCGCAAGCACGCCATTGACGAAGGTGTGATCTGCGAACAGCAGATCCAGAATCGACCGATCGTTGTGAACCATGTCCGCCACAAACTGCAGCGGTTCTTCGTACATGGCCTCACGCAACCCGTCGGTAAAGTTGGGAAAGCGGATGCGATCAACGGCGTTGTGCTGTTGAAAACGCGCAAAATCGAGCCACTGCCCGAAAAACGAGGTGAAAAACCCGCGGGCCCGCGGATCTCGCAACATGCGTTGTGCCTGTTGTTCAAGTACGCCCGCTCGCGAAAGGGACCCGCGCTCGCCCAGGCGCAACAGTTCGTCGTCGGGCGCACTGGCCCAGAGGAAATAGCTGAGCCGATTCGCTAGATCAACCCCCGAAAGATCGTGGATCCCCGCGGTCCGCGGCGGTGCCGGCGCTCGATACAGAAACGCTGGCGCCATCAACACACTGACCAGCGTGTCACGAATGGCGGTCTCGTGTTCGGTTCCCTCGCGTCGGAGGCGCTGATAGAAAGCCGCAACAGATTTCTTTTCTCCGCTTGTAACTGGCCGGCGAAACGCCCGCGTCGCAAGGTGTACCAGTGCCGAAAGATGCCGAGCCTCGGCTCTTTTTCGTGCCGTTTCCACCCAGCGGATACGGTTGTTCAGAATCTCGAAATGTATCCGAGCGGCCTCGATTGCGCGTTTGTCTTCGGTGGAGCGCTTAACATTGGCAAGGTATTCGCCGACGAAGCGTTTGAATTTCGGTAGCGAAGCGATGTCCGGATCTTCCGAACGCGCAAAGTCGAACTCGGTTCCACGCAGGAAAGCCGACTCGGAACGCTCGAACCAGATGAGGCCGCTGTATTCTCGCAACGGCACAGCCGAAAAGAACTCGAAGTCGCGCCACAGCTTGTCGAGTTCTTTTTGATCCGCCGGGCTCAGGATCAAATCATGGAGAGGCGCATCGTCGCGGAAGTAACCCATCTGGTTGTGAAAGCCAGCACTCAGGAGGCGGCCCACGTTGTGGTTGACCGTGTCGTAGTTGGCCTCGGCCCCTTCAAGAAAAGAGCGCGCGCGTTCGGCGACGTAGAACGCATCGGGGATATCGCTTGTGAAACGTTTCCAGTCGGCCTGAACTGCGGCTCGCAAAGTGGTTTCAGTCGGCGCCCGCAGGGCTTCCTCGGCTGGCGTTCCGAGGCCGAGTTTCGCCATGTCGTCGCTGAAAGCGCCTTCGCGATAGTTTCGTCGGTTCGCCGCCATCTCGCGGTTTTTCCACAACACAAGCGCCTGGGCGCCGGGATTCATGCCCTTGACCTTGAGGTTCGGAACCTTCGGAACCACGAGCGTTCGCATCTGTAACACAAAGTCCGAGAACATCTCGAGCGCAAGCTTGCTTGCCCCCAAGCCACCCGAAGCGTCCGGTCGGGGAACGCTGCGCCAGTAGGCTTGCAGGGCTGCGATGGGACCGTGTTTACCCGTCTTGACGCCGAGCAAGTTCACCACCGTCTGTAGATAGCGGGGGCTTACCCGCTCTGTTGCTGCAATTTCTTTCAGACTCGTCACCGGAATTCCGAGTGCCACTCGATGTTGCCAGCGCCAGGCTGCACGAAAGTAGTCGTTCAGGTTGGTGGGCTGTCGACGATATAGCTCGGTGATGCGTCCAACGAAGTATTGGTCACGATCGGTATCGGCGACGACCGGATGGGGCGAAAAGCTGAGTCCGTCGGGGGAAAAGATCAGATGCTCCGAAACGTACTTCGCAGCACCGAGGAATTTTCCAGCCAGCTCTGGCGACATGCTGAGCGACTCGCCCGAGTTGTCAAAACCTGCCGTGTTGGTGGGATCTACGGGGAACGTTTTCGCAGGACGAATGTCGGCGTGGGTGAGATCGCGAATCGTGTTGTCGTACTCTTGATGAGAGAGGCGTCGCAAAAGCACCACGCCTGGATCGTTGGCGTTGCGGCGGAGCGCCTCGGCCTCGGCGGCTACAATCCACTGTCCAATCTGCTGGCGCGCCTCGACCGCGGGCATCGAAGGTGAATCTTCCGGTGGCATCTCGCCCGAACGGACCTGTTCCAGGACCGACTGCCAGGTGGCAAAGTCCCCCATCACGGTTTGCAGATCACCGAAGACCTCGAGGTCGATGCCACCTTTGACCTTCTTGGGGTTGTGGCACTGCAAACAGTGCGCTTTCAAAAACGGTACCACCGTTTGTTTGAACGAGGCGTCGAGGGCATGCCAGACGGCGTCGGTATTGGCCGATCGAGCGAGCGCTGGCGTCGCGCTCAAGGTGACAAAAGCCGTGAAAATGAGCCGGAACCGGAACCGCATGGATATAGTTATGAACCAACCCGAACCACGTTGCGCGTTGAATCCGGATTCGGTTGCGGGCTGGGTGTGCGGCTCGTCGCAACGCAAGAAACTCAGCGTTCTTGCTAGTCTTTCCGGGTGATTGCGGATCCCCGAGGGCTCGATTCCGAAAAGGCGTGCTGCATTGCGGAATTGACGGGCACAATCAGCATAACCGTGTCACATACCCGGTCTTGATAACCTCGGAAAAAATCTCCATGTCCTCTGCACAAATCTATTCTCTTGTTCGCCCAGTGGTCCTTTGGGCGGTGTTGTTGGCCAGCGCGACCTGTTCAAGCGGTGATTCGGGTTCAGACGACGGCAAGATCGTCGAAGCCAAGACGGCCACTGCGGTTTCCATCACCCAAACGCTTGTTTTGGGAGCCGGCACTGCGTTTGAAACCCGGGTCGACGTCCCCCCGGGCGCTGCGGCAGACGGAAAAGAAATCAAGGTCGTCGTTAAAAGTGGCGTTCCCTTTGGAACCTATGACTCGGACGCCGCGCTCGATGTTGGTCCTCCCGATCTCGTCCTTGTAAACCCCTTGAGGATGCGCAGGCGCGTTGCCGTGGCACCTCCGCGCCAACGCTATATCGCTGTGCAAAACAACCCGAGCACCGGGTCGACGGTGGTGAAGTCGGGTGCGCGAAGGATCTTCGATCCAGCCGCACCGGACGACGCACAAACGGAACTATGGGAGGCCGATGTGGATGCGCCTGGCGTGTGGGGCCTTGCGCTTGATCCGATGACGCTTGGAAAATCCGACGACGGCACCGATCTGCAGGACTCGGTAACAATCTTTGAAACCGAACAGGTCCAGAATTTGCTGGTCGGTCCCGCAGGCGATCGGCGCATCGTTACGGTTCCAGCCGCGATGCCAATGGCGGCTGCTTTTCCGGGCCCCGTCGTGGATCCACGGGTTTCCGATCGATCCGTTCTACTGTACGAATCGAAAGGTTTCGCGCAGGTTTCACGGCAACGATCCCCCGTGGTGGCCGAAGTCGTCGCCGCCCCGGCGCCGATTGCTCCGAGGTCCGTTCCGATCTCGGATACCGTGATGCGATTGCGTCCACCTCCACTGCAGCCGGGGCCACCCATGCGCTCGCGGGTCTTGACGGTGACTCAAACGATACCGCCGCCTTCCCCCCGCATGGTTGACGTGGTTCCTCCACCGGTGCCACCGGTGTTGCGGTCCGCGACGCCTGCGGGCCCTTTCGTTGAACCCACGCCGCCCGTCACCGTCACCCGTTCACGCGTGGCAGTCCCGGGTGCGACACCGAGGGTGCTACCGTTCGAGTATTCCCAGCCCGTTGACGATCTTTGGTATGGACTCGGTGTTTCCGCAGACGACGTGGTGGTCAACCCCGATGGTGGCGTACCCGATGCCGGCAGCGTGACGCCGGGTCCCGATGGTGGTGTTGTGCCGCCACTTCCCGATGCTGGGCCGATCGTTTCGATGGGCGCCCTGGTTGCAGAGCCCACCAGTTTGAATCTCGGCAGCTCGGCCAAAGGGATCATGTCCGTGGCGAAGAAAGTAACGATTCGCAACCCTTCAAACCAGTCAAGCGGGTCGATGAGTTATTCGTTCGTGGGTGGAGACGCCAGCCAGTTCGCATTGGAAAACAGCAACTGTCCGAGCCAAATCGGTCCCGGTGAAATCTGTGAACTGTTCATCGCCTTCACACCAACCGGTGCGAAGACGTTGACGACCACATTGCGAGCCAAAGGATCGGTCGCAGGCACGACCGACGTGGCCATCATGGCCCTCGGAACGGCCAGCAAGCTTGTCGTCAACCTGGCCGAACATGACTTCGGCAACATCAAGGTCGGCGATACCGGGGTTATCGTGCTTATGTACACAAACGAAGGCAACAGTTCGACGCTGGGTCAGACGTTTTATGGATCCGGAGATGCTGGCAACGCATATGAAGTTGTCGATGGCTGCTACGGTAAAGACATGGTGGCGGGCGAGCGCTGCAACGTCTCCATCAAGTACAAGCCGACCGAGACCGGTATCACATCCATGCTGGTTGAATTCAGGACCGCTCGCGACAATTCCAGCGCTTTTACAATGTTGATGGGCACCGGCGTGCCGTAGCCCGAAAAAATCTGTCGAGCTTCTCCGCCCGCATCTGACCTCATGGTTGCTAGCCAACCACGACTACAAAGTCTCGCCGACCCGTTCGAGCGTGACCCGTCCGAGCGCCCCGCTGCGAAAGTCGTTCAACAGGGTCATGGCGGCCTTGTTGAGATCGAGCACGCCGGCTTTCAACAACAAGTTCCGGCTGCGTGCGACATACTCGACGATGCCTTCACCCTTGGTTTCGGGGGGGATGGAGCCATATCGCTGCGTGAGCTGCTGTGGATAGTGAACCAAAATGTAGCGGCCAAGTTCGGCGGCAATCGTCCCATCGTCATACGCATTGCGACCGATGCTGTGGGTGGCAGCCAGCTTGACGGCGCTTTCATGCGCGATGCCCGGCCACATCAGACCCGGCGTATCGATGAGCATCATGGTGTCACCCAGCTTGTGGCTCATGTGAATCTTGGTGATCGCCGGTTCATCGCCGACGTTCGCAACGTGGCGTTTCAGGAGGGCATTCATCAAGGTCGATTTGCCCACGTTCGGTATGCCCAGAATCATCATGCGCAGCGGCTTCACGGTGGTCCCTCG
The DNA here is from genome assembly GCA_034439895.1 of Deltaproteobacteria bacterium. Classification (GTDB taxonomy): domain Bacteria; phylum Myxococcota_A; class Polyangia; order Fen-1088; family Fen-1088; genus JAWXBF01. The sequence continues at coordinate 3,457 of JAWXBF010000082.1, read as the reverse complement.
GCCGGGTATCATCGCTTGCGCGACTTTCAGTATGCGCGCAGCGTCGCCGGGCTTCCGCGCTGTCAACGCGATCGCCTTGACGCCGGGTTTTGAATTGTAGTACGAAATCCAGGCGTGGGTTTGTTCGGGATCGGCCACGTCACTTTTGTTGAGCAGCTTGAGTGCGGGGCGATCCAGCTCCTTGCGCAAGGTTTCGAGCATCGGATTGCAGCTCGCATGCGGGGCGCGCGCATCCAGCATTTCGATGACAAGGTCGGTCCTTCGCATGGCCACCGCCGCCTCTTTGCGAGCGGTGACCATATGACCGGGATACCAGGAAATCGCCATGGCGGGTTTCAGACCATAGCCTGCCAGCGCGTCGTGCGTCGGACGAAAAAAAGCCCTGTCCTCGGTCGAGCCCTTCAATAACACCATCCCGATATCGGGCCTTCCTGGCCGAGCGGACGGCGGAAGCGCGCAACCACCCACCTCGCGCCCATCGTCGCGTTGTCTTCAACTTGACCAGCCAAATGAACCAGTCTATTGTGGTGCTGTGGAAACGTACAATATTCATGAGGCAAAAGCGCAGTTTTCGCGCCTCATGCGTCAGGTTCAGCAGGGCGAGGAGATCCTGATCGCCCGCGACGGAAGGGTGATAGCGCGCATTGTCCCCGAGACCAAGCCGCACGGAATCCAACTCGGCCGGGACAAGGGCAAGGGCACGATGAGCAAGAACTTCGATGCGCCGCTCGATGATTTCGCCGACTACGTGAAGCGATGAAGATCCTCCTCGATACCCACGCCTGGCTATGGATGCTGCTTGAGCCGGAACGCATCGGCCCCAAGACCCGCAAGCTCGTCGCGAGCCACGACCATGCCTTCTTCCTCTCCATCGCCTCGGCGTGGGAAATGGCCATCAAACACGCGGCCGGGCGTTTGACCCTGCCCGTACCGCCGCTCGACTACGTGCGCTCGCGGACCCGCGAGGACGGCATCGCGTTGCTGCCGGTTTCCCTCGAGCACGTGTGTCGCGCGGCAGAGCTACCGCGCCACCATGCCGATCCCTTCGACCGCCTGCTCGTCGCGCAAACCGAGATAGAGGATCTCGTTCTACTCACCCACGACACCGATATCGCCCGGTACCGTATCACGATCCGCGATCCCAGCGCGTGAGTAGACGCCGCCGTCGCTGTTCGGTCACGGTACGGGGCTTTGGCGTGTCGGCCCCTGCTTTACTGGCAGGCGCCAGCGGAGAAGGACGACAGCAACTCGTGTGCCGGGGCCACGGGTTCTTCATCCGAGGAAAGCAAGCACTGACCCGCGTTGACCACCACCGTGGCACCTGGCACCGCGGTGCTTGAGAATCGCAGAGTGCCCGCAACCACCTCGAGGCCTGCTCCGTTGTCTCGAATGGCTGGCTTGGTTCCGGCCAGTTCAAATGTGAGCGTATCGTTCAACGCCCATGGGGGCAGCGATTCAAAGCGATTGGCAATGGCGCTGAAGTTGAACTTCATCGCGGCGTTCAGCCCGGGAGCGAAGGTCATGGTGGGCGAGTCGGTGTCGGCCATCGACACGCTCATGTCAAAGCGACGACCGCTGGTCCTGTTCACATCGAGCGAGAAGATCTGATTGCCGTTGACAGAAACCGCCGTCGTTTCGTCGCCGAGTCCAAGTTGCTTGAAGTTGATGAGATCAGTTGATCCATCAAAAGTGAAGGCACCATTCAGACCACCCACCACCAAGTTGTAAAGATCGGTCGTGCTCATCGTGGCGCCTGCGCCCACGGTGTCGCCAAGACCGGAAAGCGGGGCAGACAGTCGGAACGCGCCGAAATTGACCGACGCCGATACGGTCTTCTTGATGCCGTCGAGGCGAACTTCGTAGGTCTTATCGCTTGCATCGAGCTTGAAGGTGACGGTTTGGGGCTGAGTTCCGTCCTCGCCAACTTCGGTCACCGCAATGTCGATCGCCTTCGAGATTTCGGCGAGCAGACTGAAGTCTCGATCTGCATTCTTGATGAGGGAAAGTTCAACCACCCCCGAGGCGCGTTTGATCTCGGTCGCAGCATCGGGATCGATGATGTCTGTGGCGCTCTTGATGGCAGCGAGGTTAGCCGATACGGCAAGTCGATCGTGATACAGTTTGACCACGAACGTTTCGTGGCGCATGGCTGTCATCAAGATGGCGACATCCAAATCGCCCTCCGCGGGAGAGGTGACTCGCAAACGGTACTGGCCGCGGGTGGCTTCTGCGACACACTCCGTATCGGTGATATCGTCACACACGACCGAAGGCGGTACCTTGTAGACGATCTCGGTGTCGCTTTCGCTCTCGACATTGGCTGGTGTGAAAATTTCGGCCTTGAGCCTGGCGACAAACTTGTCGATCTCGTCTTGCAGATCGCGGTTCATCTCCGCCAGATCCTGTTTCATGGATGGGGTGTCGCAGCCCGTGCTGGTCTCGACGGGGGCGGGATCGACGACGGGTTCGATGCAGGTCGGATCGGAAACGGGGCAGGTGGGTGCGGGAAACGGTTCGGAGGCCTCAACCGTGCAGTCGCTGAGCGAAGAAAGGCTCCCGGCGACGCTGTCGGACTCGGCCAGGAAGGCCATTGAGGACGTGAGATTTTTCGTGACGTTCATGACGTTGTTCTGCGCGGTCAGGGCAACGCTGGTCTTGTCGACCGGTAGCTCGAGGGGATCCTTTTCACAGGCGCCGAGGGCCAACATCGACAGGGCCATGGCACAGGCCGAGATGCGGCGCAGCGGGGCGCGTTTGGTCAATGGGGTGTGCAAGGTGGGTTTCGTGGGTGACATTGGGGGCTCCATAGGGGGTAAACTGTAACACGGAACTCAAATGCAAGCGTTGGGCCAAATCCGCGGGACGCAGGGGTCGCCTTGGGCGCTCGTACCACGCGTTTTGTGGTGAAGAACTGCCACCCGGCCTGTTGAACTGACAGGCCAACCGAGACATCCCTGTCACGATCCGACACGCGAGCTCACATCTCGATCAATCGATAGGGGCCCATGTCGAAGTGAAAATGATTCTTGTGCCCAGGATAGGCAGGGCCGAGTAAAACCCGAAAAACCTCGGGCGAATCCACCAACTTTTTCGCAAGCGCATGGAGGAATAACCCGTGGCGGGAGGTGGGGTGGGTTTGCCAGTCGTCGAGGACCGAGATCCGGAAGGCTTGTGCCGGGATCTTCCGGTTGGATTTGCGCAGTGCGGCAGACGCTGCCGGAAAATCGAAGCCGGCGATGTCGATGGCATTGCCGAGGGCATGTTCAGACAACCAGATTGGATAGCCGCGAATCCGTCGGCAGGCGAGGGTACCAAGATGGCGCATGCGCGAGGGAGCGCGGCCGTAGTGTTCAATTGCGACATCGCGCAAAATAGCCTCGAACTTTTTCAGCCGGGCAGCAAAGGCGCTGTGAACGATGGCGGCGCGATCTAAACGTACGACGGTTCCTGCATAGCG
>JAWXBF010000081.1:0-13623 GCA_034439895.1 Deltaproteobacteria bacterium | reverse complement strand
TGACGGTGTCGGCGCGAGGCTCGACGGATCCGGACGGAGACGAGCTGCGCTACCGCTGGTTCATCTACCCGGAGGCGGGTACCTTGTCGCGCGACAAGGCCCCGTCAATCGTACTGCGAGGTGCGGGCTCGCCGGAGGTGTCGTTCGATGCGCCCAGTGTGACGGCTCCCGGCGCGCTGCATCTCATCCTCGAAGTTTCAGACAGCGGCTCACCCAGCCTTTACGCCTACCGGCGCGTGATCGTGAACGTGTTTCCGTAGTCTTTGGCGCCCTGACGTTCGACACGGTACTCGATGCTGCGTCTCCTCTTCCTTGCGTGTTTGATTGCGGGATCATCGTCGGCGTACGCGGGTGTGCGCGTTCGCGAGGGTATTCGGCGTCAGCTTGCGGTTCCCGGGCGAATCGATGCGATGGTGGAAGGCGCCGATGGTTTCTTGTGGGTGGGAACGACAGCAGGTCTTTTTCGTTTCGACGGTCTCAGCTTTCGCCATATCGCCGATCGGGAGGGGCGATTCCTTGGCGTCAACGCTCTGGCGGCCACGGCCGATGGTTCCGTCTGGGCCTGTACCGACGAATCGCTGTTGCGCTGGCACGACGGTCTTGATGTCGTCGCACATCGATCCGGTCTGGATTGCAACACGCTGCTTGGCGACGGCAATTCGTTATGGGTTGCCGGTGCGGGTGGACTGGTGAAGCTCGTCGATGGCAAGCAGATCCTCGGGCTGACTGGCCTGACGGGGATTGTTGCGCTGGCGCTGGATAAAGAGGGTGTGCTTTGGTTTGGCGGACAAGCTGGCCTCGGGCGGCTTGTCGACGAGAAACCGCAGTACGTTTATACGGAAAAGCCCGTGCGTGCCCTGGTCTCGATTTCACCAGAAGCGATGGTTTTCGGCACGGTGGAAGAGGGCCTCTGGACGTGGCGGCCAGGCGGCGTATCTCCGATGGCCGGCTCGTCCCCGAGTCAAAGGGTTCAACAAATCGTGCTCGCACCATCCGGTGAACTGTGGATCGGTTCAGATTCGGGGATCGCAAGGGGTCGAGAAGGAAAGTTTGTCGGCGTCCTGTCGGAACAACGGTTGCCGCACGTCCCGCCGAGTGCGCTGCTTATCGACCATGAAAATAGCCTGTGGATTGCGATGGCCACCGAGGGGATGGCGCAGCTCGCACTCAACCCCTTGATCCGCCCGCTGGATTTGCCATCGCCCACGCGGCCTGTCTTCGGCCTGGCGGTCGATGTCGACGGCGTTTGGGCCCTCGATCCTGCGAGCGGTCTTATCCATACCGACTGGCAGGGATCCATCCTTGCACCGGTGCGCGCCAACAAACGTTTCTTCGATGCTCGGGCGCTTGTCCGGGCCCACGACAGCACCTTGTGGATCGGCAATCTGAACAAGGGTGTGCAGCGCTTCAGGAGCGGCGTATTGCAAGACGTGCCCATTGACGATCCCGGGGTTGGGGGCGTTCACCTCTTCCACGAAGACAGTGCAAAGGTGATGTGGGCGGCCGCCGAGTCCGGGGGTGTGCTACGATATGACGGCGACGCACTTCGTCCGGTGCCGCTCCCGCTGCTCGCCGGGTTGCGGGTGGCCGGCATCATCGACAATCCAGCGTCCCAACACGTGCGTGGCAGGGTGGAAGGGCTGGTGTTGCTGACGGACAAACAAATACATTTGCACGATGGTCAGCGCTGGCAGAAGTTTTCTGCGCCTGCGTGGCCGAATCTCAGAATGATGTCCATTGCAACTGATGGTGCGGGCGGATACTGGGTGGCCGGGGATGCAGCCGGTTTGATTCATTTCGATGGCCAGGATTTTACGCGGATCGATGCGAGCAGGGGACTACCTCTGTCGTTGGTGGAAAGCGTGGCCTTGGTTGGCAAAGATCTGTTGGCGATGGCCTCTCGCCAGGGGCTGGTCGTGGTTGCGATGCGGTCGCTCTTTCTGTTGCTTTCGGATCCGGGCATGCGGGCGTCGATGATCCGGTGGGATGCATGGGATGCGCTGCCGTCGAGTACATTGTTGACGGGATGGTCGGGTACGTTGATCTCCGATGGTGCCCGCGGTTTGTTTGCAACCACCGTGGGTGGACCTGTTTGGATTCCGGACGCCGCGGCGCTGACAACCCTCAAACATCCGAGGGTGATGATCGAGTCGGCAACGCTGGATGGCTTGCCACTGACACCTCACAGTCCACAGGCCGCGCGGGGTGCGAGCCGTTTGGTGGTGGCGTTCGCCGCTCCGAGTTTTCTGCACCCCCACCGATTGCGTTTTCAGCATCGTTTGCGTGGATTGCACGAGGACTGGATCAACGCGGGTGAAGCAAGACAGGCGGTGTATCCAAACCTTGCCCCGGGGAACTACACCTTTGAAGTCCGAACGGAAAACGAAGCACATGGGGCTCCGTCTATTGCGAATCGGCGCGCGTTGAGCTTCGAGCTGCGTCCCCCTCTGTACCGTTCGCGAGCCGCGTTTCTGGCAGGATTGGTTGCCCTGTTGTTGATGTTTTTCGCCGTCACGCGCTGGCGTCGGCAACAGCGAATGCGCGCGCGGGCTCTGCTCGAAGAGGAACGCGCCCGCATTGCCGGCGATCTGCACGACACACTCGAACAAACGTTGGTCGCGGTTGGGTTTCAGTTGCAAGCGGTGGAATCGCAATACGAAGATCAAACCACGATGAACAGGCATCTCGGGCGTGCGCGCGAGTTGTTGGTAAAGGGGATGGTTCAGGCTCGCGCCTCGATCTGGAGCTTGCAGTCCGCCGGGGCGGGGCCTCCCGATCTTGCCGGGGCACTGGGTGTGTCGATAGGGCAGTTGGTGCGCGATTCGAATGTGCAGATGCACATCGAGATCACCGGCACGCCCTGGGAAACCAGCGGCCACGTCAAGGGCGAGATCGAACGCACCGTGGGCGAGGCGGTCACCAACGCACTGAAACATGCGAAGCCTTCGTCGATCAAAATTGTGCTTCGCTTTGAACCGTACCGGTTGATGGTCGAAATCCGCGATGATGGCCACGGTTTTGATCCGGCGTCGTTGCCCGCGCCGCGAGCCGATGGGGGGTTGGGATTGGGCGGAATGCGGGCGCGCGCAACCCGCCTCGGCGCTAAACTCGCGATCACGTCGAAGGTCGATGCCGGAACCACCGTGGTGCTCGAACTTCCTCGCAACCATTCAGGAATGACATGATCCCCATCCGTTTGATGTTGATAGATGACCACCAGATCGTGCGAGAGGGGATCGAGGCGATGCTCGCGGTCGAGAAGGACATCCAGGTTGTCGCGTCCGTTGGAAGCGGCAAAGAGGCCTTGATGAACCTGTCCGGGGCCGCGCCCGACGTGGTGTTGCTGGATTTGAGATTGCCTGAACAAGATGGTCTGGAGATCCTGGGATTGCTACTGGCCGCAAGGCGTGATCTTGCCGTCGTGATGCTTTCGAGTGCCGATGGCGACGAGGCAATTTTTCGCGCGTTGAATGCCGGTGCGGTGGGTTATCTCCTCAAGAACACCTCTCGGGAGGCCCTGGCCGCAGCCGTTCGTGCCGCAAAAAGTGGTTCCACGGTGCGTCTTTCTGCGACGGTCGCGCAGCGTCTGGCGGAGCGTGGATTGGCTCCGCCCCCGAGTGCCCGCGAGGTCGACGTCTTGCGGCGCATGGCACTCGGGGAATCGAACAAGGAGATCGCGGCATCGATGGGCATATCCGAATCCACGGTAAAAAACCATGTGCACTCGTTGCTAGGAAAAATGGGCGTCACCGACCGCACGCAGGCCGTCTTGCTTGCAACCCAGCGCGGCATCATCCCCTGACCAAGAAATTCAGTCCGTGCTGCGGTAGATCGAATGGTCTATACGGCGCCATGCGCGGCCCGGCAGGATGGTCGCATGAGCCGCAGGCAGTTTCTTCGTGGTGCAGGTGGATTCACGCTGGCGTTGCCGATCTTGCCGTCGTTGCAACCTCGAAACACCTGGGCCGCCGGGCCAATTCGCGAGAAACACTTTGTTGCGCTGATGACCGATCACGGCGGTGTTCTGCACGACAATATGTTTCCCGCATCGGCGGGGCTGACCAACAGCCAGCAGTTGTACCCGGGCCATACCGCGAAATGGGGCCCGCTGGTCGCGCGCAATACGGGTGCTGAAAACGCGCTGTGCCCGACCTTGCGCGCAGCCAGCAACGTCCTCACGAACGCACTTGTTGGCAAGATGAATGTGCTGGAGGGGTTCCATTGTACGCTCGGTATTTCGCACAACCGCGGTCTGCACATGGGTAACTATGCCGCCAACGACGGCAATGGGACGAGCGGAAAGGCAGCACAGTCTTTCCCCATGCCGACGATCGATCAGGTGATGGGATGGTCACCCTCGTTCTACAAGTCGCTGAATGGCGTCAAAGAGCGCGTGATGGTGACAGGATCTCGCAATGGCTATTCCTATGGCTGGTCAAATCCACAGGCGAGATCCGGATCGATTCAAGAGCTGAGTACGATGTTCAGCCCGCGCCAGTTGTTCGACAAAATTTTCGTGCCCGGCGGTTCCTCGGCGCCGGTTGTCGCCCCGCGAAATGCGATCGTGGATCGTGTGCTTGAAAACTATCGACGTCTACGCAACGGAAGCGCTCGCATCTCGTCGCACGATAAACAGCGCCTCGACGATCACATGGGCCGACTGAGTGAACTGGAACGCAACGTCAACGCCATGCCAGCCGCCACGAGCAAACAATGCGGTCAACAACCGAAGCCGCCAGGGGATGGCGACGGTCTTTCCAGGTTCGCACTCTTGAACGATGTGTTCGTCACGGCCTTTATTTGTGGTTCAAGCCGCATCGCCTCAATGAGCATCAACATCCCCCTTGTGCCGTTCTCGGGTTCGTGGCACCAGGACGTGGCGCACAAGGGGTTCGAGTCAGGGCCGCAGTCGCTCCTCGTCGGACACAACCAGAAGGTCTTCTCCGGGATCTTTCTTGATCTGGCGCGCAAGCTCGAAGCGGTCGATCTCGGTGGCCACACATTGCTCGATGACACGCTGGTCGCATGGACGCAGGAGTGCGCTGCTGCGACACATGAATCGTACAACGTTCCCATCGTCACGATTGGCAGCGCCGGTGGTGCATTCAAGACGGGCGTTCACTGCGACTACCGTTACCTGAATCCGAAATCTGAGTATCAATACGTCAAAGGCAAGGGTCTTTATCCGGGTTTGCCCTGGAATCAGTACCTCGGCAACGTGCTCGTCGCGATGGGGATCCCGCGCACCGAATTCGAGACCGGGTCGATGAAGGGATACGGCCACTACAACGTGGACGGCAGCATCCGCACCGCAAGCTCTCCGGGGTCGATCGAGGGCGCCAGCAACCCGCTGCCGTTCATTGTCGGGTAGTCGGCGGATTCTTCCCCGAGTCGTCCTGACCATCTCGCCGTGAGTGGGGTTCACTATCGTTGCCGCCGCGAAAATTCGGCGATAGCCGCTGAATTTTCACAACGCTATGAGTCGTACGTTCCGGTTGGGCTTTTGCGCGATGCGCCTCGTCAAGCGACCCCGTTGAATCATCGCAACGAGGTGTGTCACGTTTTGGCGAAGGCAGTTCGCCCTGGGTGGAGCGTTACCGAGCGGGGACGAACAGGCGCGCTGACGTTGCGTCGGGGCAACGGCGGAGGGCACGTCGCAGGTTAGGAATCGGCACCCTCGGGGCGATCACTTGTTGGACATCAAGCCATCCACCGCCGCGTTCTCTATGGCCGGCGCTGCCGCTTCCAGGTGAATCAAGCGAGCGATGCGTCTATCGTCTCTCACGACGGACAGAGCCCGCGCATCGTTGCTGGCCATGAGCCGATCGGCGGTGCGGACCGCTTCGGCGAAGACACTTTGCCGTGCACCATCGCAAATGGCGGTGACAGCAGGGTGTTTGATTTTGCGGTCGACGGAAATGGCATAAAACTCTTGTTGCACGGCCTCTGAACGTCCGACCACGCCAACTCGATAGTGATTCAGAACCTCGTCCTCAATCACCGTGGGCGCAACGAAGACGCCCATTCCAGCTTCGCCAAAGTCCTTGGTCAACGCGCTGTCGTCGCACTCGGCCACCATCCTTGGTCGGATGCCTTCGGTATCGAACCATTGTTCCAACGCCCGGCGCACCGCCGATGGGGCGCCCGGCAAGAGAAAGGGTGCGTCGTCCAGGGACGCTGGAAATTTCCGGCGAACGGCTGTCGCGAGTTTGCCGCTGGCAAAGAACGTTGTGCCGCAAGCGCCCAGCGCGTGACTGAACGCCCGTACCGGAATGTTGGGCCCGGCCGGCGCATCCGAAAGGACCACGTCGACCTTGTGTAGCACCAAATCTGCGAGAAATTCCTCGACGGATTTGTCTGCGCGACAAACCACCTGGACCTGCCGGTCCAGTTGAAAGGCGGGTTCGAGAAACCGTCGCACCAGCGAGGGCGGCAGGACATCCGCCACGCCCACGACCAACTGCATGGGTTTGCCACTCGATCGTCCCTTGATCTCATCCACGAACTCGCGCCCGAGGGTGAAGATTTCATCGGCGTAGCGCAACGCCACACGACCGGACTCGGTGAGTTCCAGTTGCCGCCCCTTGCGCACAAACAGCTTCTCACCCAAAACCTCTTCAAGGCGATGGATCTGACCGCTGATAGTCGGGTGGGCGAGGCGCAACTCCTCACTTGCACGCACGATGCTCCCCTTTTTGGCGACAACCCAGAAATAGAGGAGGTGGTGGTAGTTAAGCCATTCCATGGTGGGCACTAACCTTGGTTGTTGGGTTGGGTTGCTTTTATTTGGCAGCATGGGTTGAGTCAATTCCGACGACACCAAGCGTCTTGAGCCGATAGAACGCCACGGAAAGCACCGTCATCATCGGTCACCACCAGCACATCAATCTGGCATGAGTTAAAGGTCGCAATCACCGATTCAATCGTATCGCTGGGACGACAGCAGATCACGCGTTTGGACATGAAGCCATCAACCGCCGCGTTCTGTTTGGCGGCCGCCGCCGCTTCTCGGTGAATCAAGCCAGCGAGGCGTCCATCCTCTGTGACGACGGGCAGAGCCTGCGCACCATTGCGGGCCATGATGCGATCGGCTGTGCGGACGGATTCGGTGGGTCGAACGAATTCGGTCAAGCTGGACATGAAACGTGCTGCGATCATCATTGGCACCTCCGGGTTGTGGACTCCGCATCTGATGCAAAACCCAGGCCATCTAGTCGCTAGACTGTTGAACGACGGGTATAGCGGTCGGCGTCACGCAGAGCGGCGAAGGGTTTTGACCTCAGTCGTGACGGTTTTTCCGATATTCGACACTGCAACTTCCTCATCGTTCAAAGTCGGTTCCCGCCCTACAGTCGCCTCATGCTGCACGAGTTTATTACCGCCAACCGGCCTAAAATCATCGCCCGTACCAGGGCGTTGGTCGCAAAACGCAATGCGCCCCATGTCACCGAGGAAGAGCTCAAAAACGGCGTGCCGCTATTCTTGGACCAGCTCGTCGCGGCACTGGTTCGTGCAACCACAAATTCCAATGCAATCAGCGCGAGCGCTACCATGCACGCTGGCGAACTTTTGCGAACGGGCTTCAGCATTGGGCAAGTGGTCCATGACTACGGCGATATCTGCCAGTCGATCACCGAACTCGCTGCTGAGACCCACGCGCCCATCACGAACGAGGAATTCCACACGCTCAACGGGTGCCTCGACGACGCCATCGCCGAAGCGGTCACCGAGTATTCCCGACTGCGCGATAGCTCGCAGAGCGAGAAAGCAACCGAACGGCTGGGCGTCCTCGCGCACGAACTGCGCAACAAGCTCAGTGCCGCGATGCTCGCGTTCGCGACACTGCAAGGCGGGCGCGTGGGAATCAGTGGAAGCACGGGGGCGGTGCTGGCGCGCAGTCTGCAAGGCCTCCGGGACTTGCTGGATCGGTCACTGGCGGACGTGCGCATCGAATCGGGCGGCCACACCCCGCAGCGCATCTTGGTTCCCGAACTGGTGCAAGAAATCGAGCTGGACGTGCTCCTGGAAGCCAAAGTGCACGGGAACGGGATTAGCGTCTCGCCGGTTGAGCCCGGCCTCGAAATCCTGGCCGACCGTCCGATCCTGGCCGCCGCGGTGACCAATCTGTTGCAAAACGCGTTCAAGTTCAGCCGCAGCGGGGGTCAAGTGTCGCTCCGAACATCGGCCACCGCGGGTCGTGTGTCGTTCGCGGTTGAAGACGAATGCGGTGGACTTCCTGGGGGCAAGGCAGAGGACCTCTTTCGCCCCTACGCACAGAGGAGTCCAAATCGGCAAGGCGTCGGACTTGGGCTTTCCATCGCACGCCGGGGTATCGAAGCCAACGGGGGTACACTTCGGGTGCAGGACCTACCCGGCAAGGGCTGCATTTTCACCATCGATTTACCTCGCTTCATCGCCGATGGTCCGGTTTCGGACACGAAGTAGGTCGACCGCCGTTACCGATGCGGAACACGTTATCTGCGAAGCCGACGAAAGTTTGCCGAGTCCCTCCGTAGGTGTCCGGCATAGGTCGGCCTCGTTCTTGCTTTGAACAGAGTCATGATGATGGACAGAGGAAGAATTCTAGTCGTGGATGATTCAGAAGACTCTTGCGCCGTCGTCGCGGAAGCGCTGCGTCTTGAAGGCTACGTTGTCGATACCGCGCCAGACGGAGCGTCCGCATTGCGATACCTCGGCAAACGCTCCGCTGACCTCGTTTTGACAGACTACCGGATGCCGGACATGGACGGAGTCGAACTCACCCGGAAGATTCACGCATCGCAGCCGGGCCAAAGGGTCGTACTGATGACGGGCTTCGAATCGGACGCTTCGTTTCGCGCCGTCACGCGGAGCATCCGAAAGCCAATGGACGTTCAGGATCTATTGTGGATCGTTGACTGCGCATTGGCCTGTCGGAGCACCACGAGTTTAGGTGGCCTGTCATGAATCTAACCGTACCACGATCAGATGGCGAGAGCCGCGACCAGATCGCCGAAGTATGGCGGCAGACTGTCCCAGGGATTGTTGAGGACATCGTTGGTCATGTAGATGTATCCGACGGTTTTTTTCGCGGCCTGTACATACGCGAGATCCAGGGTGGGAACGCCGTAGGGAATGACGCCGAAGTTCTCGGGAGGGTATTTTGAATACCAGTCGGACAGCGGACGCAGACCGGATCTTTCGTACACGAGAATCATGTCGACCGTACCCACGTAGCTCGGAGCGGTGTCGGCCCCTGGATTGCCGATGGTGTAATCGAACATTTTTGAGCGCGCGTATGCCGAGAGCCGACGGTAATAGTCCTCGTGCCCGCCAGAGTTCGCCATCTCGTCGAAAAAGATGCCGGACACCGTTGGATAGAACGTCTGCCAGGCGTCCATGTCCGCCCTCACTGTTGCTTCTGATCGATCCGTGTAACCCGTGGCCACGTAGCCAATGACCTTGATGCCAGCGGCGCGTAACTTCTCAATGCCAACGGTGTACGCGGAAATAACGCCGGATCCGGGACCATTGGCAGGGTTGACGACGGCAATCACCGGTACCGATGGGTTGGCGTTCTTGACGGTGACGATGTGCGCCCACGAGGGATCCGTTGGGTAGGTGTAAAGTGGGACCATCGTGCCAGTGCTCTTGGCCGGTGGAGCCACCATCGGCGGGCTCGCCACCGGCGGAACTGCTGGGAGAGTTGCGACCGGCGGCTCTGTGACCGGCGGCGCTACCGGCGGCTCTGTGACCGGCGACTCTGTGACCGGCAACTCTGTGACCGGCGACTCTACCGGGGGAGTTGCGACCGGCGCGGTGGCGAATGGGACCGTGTTACCCGTCGGGACGACCGTATTTGTGCCTTCCAAAACTGTGCCTTCCACATTGTTCTGCGTTGCCGTTTCTGGCTGCGCTTCAATATCCACGACCCTACCTTCCCCAATTATCCCTGGCCCGCAACCGACGGCTACAACCGCCAGAAAGGCCGTCAAAGTTGCCCGAACCGCTCCTGATGATTTCCCGAACCTTTGTTGTTCCATAAACCAGGTACGGAACCTGGTTCGGGGTTAGATGGGGGATGTGTCAGGGTTTGGGACACCTGCCCGTACCACCGTTACGGGTAATACGCGTTGTGGCGGCCTTTAAGGCTGGGTGACGGTCAGTTTATAGGGTCGGGTAAAGTGATCGGGTAGCGCGGCACCCGGGCCCATCGACTGCGGGGCGTCGGACCAGGGCGCAACCCGGAGGATGGGGTCTTGCGGCCCGGGCAACATCGCTGTTTGCAACACCACGGTGCCGCCCTTGATCCCCGTCGCTGTCCGCGCCGCTTCCATGCCATCCGATCCGTACAGGGTAAGTCGCGGCGCAACATCGAGCGGCACATCCTCGATTCGGATCGTGACGCTGCCGCTGACGGCGCTGAGCCGGTAGAAGTCATCGAAATCCACGACATTTTCGTTCGCGGATACGCGCCCTGCGAACAGGAACGCTTGCAACCCGGCCCCGATCACGAGTGGTGTCGCGGTTCCGATGTTGTTGTTCGGCTCGAATCTGTCCGGTACCGGCGTGTACGTGGTTGCAAGCGTGAATGTGTAGGGCTCGATGAAGCCTCCGTCATCCGCGATCTCAAGCCGGTAAATTTGACCGGGCAAAACCGCAAGAAAGAAGGTCGCCGCAGCACCCACGCCGACCGGCGCAAATCGGCCGAGTTCGGTGGTTTCATCGCCGGCGTAAGCCGTCAAGCGCAAAGTTCCTGCCCCCGCACCCATCACGGAAGTCTTGACATATCCACCCGTGCTGTCGCTGGGTGCCTTGATCTTGTAAGCATGAACGTCGCCCTTTCTGCCCACGCATCCTTCCAGCTTTGAGCCAAGCGTGTACTTATCTACTTTGACGATCCCGCACGGAAGTTCGTCCGCTGCACCTCCGCCACAAGAGGTCGCGCTGATTGCCAAGGCCACCGCCGTGATACGAAATACCCGGTTCATCATCACGGTCCCTGCTTGGGCAAGATCTGCTGACCCACGGAAACGTAGCGTGCTGCGATAAAGTCCTTGATGTACGCCACGCTCCATTCGAAGTGCTCGGTTGGATACATTTTCAACGTATCGGCCTGCGCAATCGGCCGAATCTGCCCCGCTGCACGCTCGATCTGCGCATGGAATATCTCGATGGGAATCTTTCGCATGACTTCATCAAGCTTGCTGTAGTACCGATCGCGCAGAGTCGTCTTGAGAAATCGCGTGAGCACACTTCTGTCGAAGTTTGCGAAGATATCGCGCGTAGGTAGTTCATTGAGCGATCCGAACGTATTGTCCGGATCCCACGGCAGCATGAACAATCGCCCGGTGGTCGGGTCGTAATACTCATAAACATCGTCGATTTCGAATTCGCTACCGAAACCGTCGGTGTTGGAGAGGATCGCACTCGCGGCGAAATAGGTCAGCATGTTGTCGACGTCCAGTGCTTCGTTAAGCCGAGCCGGCTCTTCGTGCACGATGCGAAGCGCCTTCCCGATGACCATGTGTGCTTCCGGCAGATGTTTTCCTTTCGCATCCCACGGCAGGGGGATGTAAAGCGCCGGCTCCATTCCCAGGTAACCGTAAGGATCCACGCCGCCCACGCCGCGTATTCGGTAAAGCGTGCCCTTCGCGTCAGCAAAACGCCCTTTGAGACTTTCCTTGCTCCAGATCTCTTCGATCTGGTACGCACCACGCGACTGCCCGTTGACCCAAAGCTGGGTCGATACCTCTCGTGGCGCCGGCATGACTTGCCGGTAGTACCAATACGCCAATTGATCGCGGATCAAAAACGGATCATCCCAGGAACCGGTCAACTTGATGGAGTCGAACCCGCCCAGTTTCTTTGTCGAGTCGAATGCGTCAAGATCAACGCGTAGGGAAATCTTCCTGTTCCCTGGCACACGCGACGATTCTCCCGATGGACGAATCCCTGCATTTGCGATCACCACCCCGTCCACAGATACCGTCGCACGCCGCGGCTCATCTCCGGACGAATCGTCCAGAATCGACTGCCAATCTTCGGCCGATAGAAATAGCCGCACATCGTGAACGCGACTGTCGTCAAAGATGACCAGGCTCGCTTGTTGCGCCACACTGCTTTCCGCGGGAATCGTTCCGGGTTTTCCAGCCTCCGCCGGGAGTCGGTCGCCCAAGCCGTCGGTCGACTTGCCGGGGTCGTTATCGCCACCGCATCCCCCCAACCAAGCGGGGGTAGTAAACGCAAGACAATAAATCGCTGCCACGAGGGATGGGGATATGGATGTTTTCATTTTATTGGCCATGGTGAATGTCATTGGCGACCGCCGAAAAGACCCATGTCGGCACGGCTGCCGTCGGCGTCGGTGATCGCGGGATCCCCTGCATTCACGCAGGCACTCGTGTTGTTGAGGTGAAAGTCACCACTGGCCACGTTTACGAACAACGGATCCTGCGCGATATTGCCGTTCGTCTCGATGGGACTCGCCATTCCCGAGAAGGTCGCGGGCTCTGTGCTGTTGTAGTTGTATTGCGGTAAGACCACGACACTTGGCGTGGCCGGCGCTCCCCCTGCCGTCACCGACGAACCGCCGACGTTGTTGAACAGGATGGAGTTTGCCACCACCAAGTTGGCATAGCTGGTCCACAGTCCGGCTCCGTCGGGGGCCTGGTTGGCATGCGCCACGATGAAGGAGATCCTGCCGATCGGGTCGGTCGGCGGGCATGGACAGACCTGGTTCCAGTTGCCGTTGGCGCCGATGTAAAGCGCGCCACCGCGGTCGAGGGATTTGTTCCGCTCAAACACCGAGTGGTTGAGCGAAAATGTGGTAGCGCGCAGAAACATTCCGCCGCCTTCGGCCGCGGTGTTGTCGATCACCGTGAGACGATTCAAGGCGACCGGTTGAAAGTTGTCGTCCAAGTGGATACCGCCGCCGCGCCACGCGCTGTTGTTCGCGATGAGCACGCCCTCAATGCTCGCGCCGTCCCAGGGTGCCAGCCACATGAAGATGCCGCCGCCCTTGCTGGCCTTGTTGCCGGTGATTTCGCCGCCACGAACGACGCTCGAATCGTTGTCTAGATCCATCCCGCCGCCGGTGTAGGTGGCTGTGTTGTTGCGGACGATGTTGTTGATCACCTGGCAAGGCAGATGCGAGATTCTGATGCCGCCGCCGGTGTCGTTCGCCGTGTTCTGCTCGACCAAGTTGTCCTCGATGCGGCAGTTGCTCTCGAAGATCCTGATGCCGCCGCCGTCGTCGCCCGAGTAGTTATTCTGGAAGCGATTGTCGACAATGGTCGTTTCGCTCATGTGAACGTAGATCCCGCCGCCGTCGTTGGTGCTGGTGTTGCCGCTGACCGTGTTTCCTCTGAAGATCTGCTTGTGAACGCCAAGGTACACACCGCCTCCGGTCCACCACGACGTGTTGTCCGCAATGATGTTCGCCTCAATGAGCGCATCGCTTTCGTGGTACAGACCGCCACCTGCGAGCAACGCCACGTTGCTGCGAAACTCGTTGTTCTGAACCACGACCGAACCCTCTTCGATCGTCAGACCACCGCCCCGAACCGCGTCATTTCTTGCGAAAATACTGCCACCAACAGTTCCCGAACAACCCACGAGCAGGGCGCCGCCACCGCGGCTACC
>JAWXBF010000080.1:0-10419 GCA_034439895.1 Deltaproteobacteria bacterium | reverse complement strand
CGATGTGCAGATCAACATTAGCGGCAATGATCTCGACGAGCTTTCCGTGCTCGCAAACGTGGTGGGCAAACGGGTCGCAAAGATCACGGGCTCGGGCGATGTGCGCATCGAACGCATCGTTGGCGCACCCACCATCACGGCGAAGGCCGAACGCGCGCAAATGGCTCGTTATGGAGTCAAAGTGGCGGACGCCTTTGCCGTCATTCAGGGCGCGCGTGAAGGCGTGAAAGTGGGCACGATCTACGAGGACGAGCGGCGTTTCGACTTACGCGTGCACATGCCACTAGCAGAACCCACGGCGGCTGGATTGGGCGAATTGTTCGTGGAAGGCAGCAACGGCGTCACCATTCCTTTGCGGGAAGTGGTGGCCTTATCAGAAGAAGACGGTGTGGCTGCCGTACGCCGCGGGGACCGCAAACGAACAGTGCGCGTCGATGTGAATTTGCGTGGCCGCGATCTCGTGTCGTGGGTGGCCGAGGCTCAAGCCGCGGTGGCCGCCGACGTCCCTTTGAAAGGCGGATATTCGATTGGATGGGGCGGCCAGTTTGAGAATTTCGAACGCGCCAAGAAACGCCTAGCCATCGTCGTACCGGCCGCCGTCATGGTGATCTTCGGAATGCTCCTGCTGATGTTCCAGAACTTGCGCTTCGCATTTGCCGTATTCATTACGGTGCCGTTTGCATTTACAGGCGGCCTTATTGGCTTGATGATGCGCGACTTTCCGTTCAGCTTACCCGCGGCCGTGGGGTTCATAGCCTTGGGTGGCATCGCGGTGCTCAACGGCGTGGTGATAGCCACTGAGGTGCGGCAAGGCCTCGCAAAAGGCCTAAGTTTGGACGAGGCAATCATCCACGGATCTTCCGAAGTGTTCCGTGCGGTGTTGACCACCGCGGCGGTGGCCGCCTTGGGATTTTTGCCGATGGCCTATTCCAGCACTGCAGGCTCTGAAGTGCAAAAGCCGTTGGCCACCGTGGTGATCGTGGGCATCGTTTTCGGCACGATGATTACCCTCACCGTCTTTCCTGGGTTGCTCAAAGTCATGCTGCGCGGCTACGTGCCCGCAGGCCGCACCCCCATTGAGTAAAGAAGAACCGGCGCAGCCGTGGTGAGTTGCGTTTCGCGCGGCAGCCAACCTCGTCCAGGAAATGGGCACCAAGCCGACGCCAACTTGTAAGCAGTTCCTTGAGCCCGATAATTTCGATGTCTGCCCCGGCCGGGTGGTTTCCGTCGCCCGGATAAACGAGGAAGCGCTGATCCGGCTCGATGTCCTGGCAAGCCAGGTGGAAGCCCTTTTTCGGTCGAGCTGAAAGACTGCGCTTAATTTCGATCGCCCAGCGACCGCGGCCGGGAATGTCGAGAACAAGATCGATCTCAGCACCAGCTGACGTTCGGTAGAATCTGGCGGTTGTGCGGGCGGGTGCCACAGCGAGAAGGTTTTCGACTACAAAGCCCTCCTAACTGGCGCCTACCACGGGATGGCCGGCAAGCGCGTTCAACCCTTCGAGTCCAATGAGGGCGTGGACCAGCCCGCTGTCGCGTACGTAGACCTTGGGAGATTTCACCGTTCGCATTCCCAACTTGCTGTGAAAGGGCGGGAGCCGACGCACCAGCAGGAGATCGACCAACAGATCGATATACCGGACCACTGAACGGATCGTGCCATGGGCGATGCGAAATCGAATCGCCGTGCTCTGTCTGGCAGCCGTATCGTTTTTCCTGGTTGGGTATCGGTTTCTGGAGGGCGGAGCTGAATTCGTACCACGAATATTTGAGGGCGATGCGGTGGTAACGATTCGCCGGCCGCCGAGTATCTCGTTGGCGAAGGCTCGCGAACTGGATTTTGAAGTCGAGAAGATCCTGCACGAGTTTCCCGAGGTTAAAACAACCCTTGGCATGACAGGGCGGGGCGAGGTGGCAATTGACGTCGTGGGGAACGACAATACCGACATGCTGGTACGCCTTCGACCGCTCAAGGAGAACCTTCGCGGCCGTGACCTGCTCTCCTGGGTAAAAGAAGCACAGATCAAGGTATCAGCTTCCGTACCACTTGCGAGTAACTACCACATGGAGTGGGGCGGGCAATTCGAGAACTTCGACCGTGCCACCAAACGCCTGCGAATTGTTCTACCTCTGGTGGTCGTCATCATTCTCGGCATGTTGCTTTTGACCTTTCGAAAGATCGGCATGGCCATTGCGGTCTTCTTGACGGTGCCGCTGTCGTTGACGGGCGGTATGCTGGGCTTGTTGGCCCGCGGTATGCCGTTCTCCCTTTCGGCAGCGGTCGGTTTCATCGCCCTCGGTGGTGTCGCGGTCTTGAATGGCATCATCATGGGACAACAGGTGATGCGATATCGCAGCATCGGCGAGTCTCTGGACGACGCGATACAGAAGGGCAGCACAACCGTGTTGCGCGCGGTTCTAACCACGACTGCGGTTGCAGCCTGTGGTTTCTTGCCGATGGCGTTGTCTTCGGGCGCGGGCTCCGAGGTGCAACGGCCGCTTGCGACCGCCGTGGTGTTCGGGATTGTGGTCGGCGCCTTCACGACGACGCTGGTGCTGCCGGGTGCGTTCCGGATCTTGCTGCGCGCCGATCGCCGGGGCTAGCGGTGTCCGTCGACGAGTCCGTACCACCTGTCTCGCTTAACGCTGCGCGCCGCGGGGCGCCCGTCTGCTACATTGCGGGGCCGTATGCGCTTCCAAGGCGTCAACATCGTTGGCGTGTCCCACGTGGACGCGCCCCACCGCATCAGCACCGAAGAAATCGACAACACGATGGCTTCGACCTATGCGCGCCTTGGCTTGCCCGCACGTTTGCTCGAGAACCTGACGGGCGTTCGGGCCCGGCGGTTTTGGGATCCCGGCACGCAGCCAAGCGATGGCGCCACGATGGCCGGACGCCGCGCCCTGGAGCAAACCGGTGTCGATCCCGCGCGCGTCGGCGTGCTCATCAACACCTCCGTCTGTCGCGACTGGGTCGAACCCTCCGTCGCCTGTTTCGTACACAACAACCTTGGCCTGTCCGAGACCTGCCTCAACTTCGACATCGGCAACGCATGCCTTGGCTTTCTCGATGGCATGGGCGTGGTGGGCAACATGATCGAGCGTGGACAGATCGACTACGGTCTGGTCGTCGACGCCGAGAGCAGCCGATACGTGGTCGAACAAACCCTCGCGCGTCTTTCCCACGAAAGTTGCGACGAGACCATGTTGAAGCAGCAGCTCGCAACGTTGACGGTTGGCTCCGGTGCGGCCGCGATGTTGCTGGGCAGCGCCCGGGTTGCGCCCGAGGGGCATCGCTTTTTGGGTAGCGTTAGTTTGGCTCAAACGCAGCACAATCAACTGTGCCGCGGCCAGGTTGATTTCGGTCTGACCGATACCCGAAGCCTGATGGCCCATGGTGTGGCCGTCGCCTCTCGCACCTGGGCGCGCGCCCAGGAAGCGTTCGGTTGGACGAGCGAGATGGTTGACCTCTTTGCCTTGCACCAGGTCAGCGAAATGCACACGCAGGGGCTTGCTCGGACCCTCGGCGTAAACCTCGACAAGGCGCACTTGATCTACCCCGAGCTTGGCAACGTCGGGCCCGCGTCGGTGCCCATGGTGCTCAGTAAAGCGCAAGAAGCGGAAAAGCTTTCGCCCGGAGATCGCGTGGTGCTGGCCGGTATTGGTAGCGGGCTAAACTGTACTGCGGGTGCGGTTCTCTGGTAGGCGCGATGACTCCTTTAATCGTATTACCTGCCGCCGTACCCCGTGCACTGTTTCCGTTCGAGCCGCACGTCTTGTTGCGACGGGGCCTGCGCTACCACTATTTGGATGAAGGGCAGGGCGACCCCGTGGTGATGGTGCACGGCAACCCGACCTGGTCGTTTTACTACCGCGAACTCGTGCGCACCTTGTCGCCGCGCCATCGCGTGATCGTGCCCGATCACATCGGCATGGGCTTGTCAGACAAACCCGGGATCGAACGTTATAACTATCGGCTGGCCGATCGCATCGACGATCTGGAGGCGTTGCTGGCGTCGCTGGGTCTTGAAACGGGTGCGAAGCTCACGCTCGTCATGCACGACTGGGGCGGGATGATCGGAATGGGGTATGCGGCTCGGCATCCCGAACGCGTCGGGCGACTGGTATTGATGAACACCGCGGCCTTTCATTTGCCCTCGGATATGCAACTGCCCTGGGTGTTGCAGGCGATTCGTGACACGCCGCTCGGTTCCCTGGCGGTACGCGGGCTGAACGCGTTCAGCCGGGTGGCTTCTCATGTCGGGACCAAACGCAGCCATTTGTCCAAGGTGCTTCGTGACGCGTATTGCGCACCCTATGACAGCTGGCAGAATCGCGTCGCGACCTATCGTTTTGTGGAAGACATCCCCGTGAAATCCCGGCATCCGTCGTACGCAACGGTGACGCAGGTCGAAGCAGGTTTGTCGCAGTTTTCGGGCACGCCAACGTTGTTCGCCTGGGGCATGAAGGATTTCGTTTTTACCCCGCGCGTGTTGGAGCACTGGCAACAGCGCTGGCCGCAGGCCGAGGTGCATCGCTTTGATGACTGCGGTCACTATGTACTGGAGGACGCGAGCGCCGAAGTCTGTGCTCTGGTGGATGGCTTTTTGCAACGACACGCCCTTGCCACCGGAAAAGAGCAGTGAACACGAATGGAATCGTGAATATCGCGGCGTGTTTGCCAGAGATGGCGGCGGCCCATCCCGATGCGGTGGCGATCTGTCAGCCAGTGGGTGGGTCGGCGGATGGGACGGTGGCGTATCAGCGTGTGACGTATCGTGAACTGAATACGCAAAGCGATGTGGTCGCGCGCGGGTTGGGCGAGTTGGGAATTGAGCGGGGGATTCGGGCTGTATTGATGGTGCCGCCGGGTCCGCATTTTTTTGCGCTGGCCTTCGGCATGGCCAAGGCGGGGGTCGTGCCGGTGATGGTGGATCCGGGCTTGCCCTTGCCGCATCTGAAACAGTGTCTGGCCGAGGCCGAACCCGAGGCCTTCATTGGCTCTCCGAAGGCACACATCGCGCGCTTGTTGTTCGGCTGGGCGCGAGGCCATGTGCGCACGTCGCTGGTGGTGGGTGGCCCCGGTTGGTTGGTCGGGCCCGGCGGATACGACTGGAAAGCGTTGTTGGACGCAGGCAATAGAAGTATCCGTCCTGCGCTTGCATCGACACGTGCCGAGGATCAGGCGGCGATCGTGTTCACGAGCGGCAGCACCGGCGTTCCGAAGGGCGTGGTTTATACCCATGCGCAGTTTGCCGCACAGATTGCGATGATCAAACAGATGTCGGGAGTAAATCCGGGCGAGGTGGATCTCCCAACTTTTCCGTTGTTTGCACTGTTTGATCCGGCGCTCGGGATGACGACAGTTGTGCCACAGATGGATTTTACAAAACCCGCGAGCGCCGACCCTGGTCGTTTGTTGCAGGCCATCGAACGTCAGTGCGTGACGAACATGTTTGCGTCACCCGCACTGCTGGCAACGCTGGGACGATGGGCAACACCGAAGCGAATACGACTAACGTCGTTGCGGCGAATCGTGTCGGCCGGTGCGCCGGTTTCTCCTCGCGTGGTGCAACAGATGGTGGATATGATGCCCGCAGGTGGGCAGGTCTTTACACCCTACGGCGCAACCGAAGCATTGCCGGTCAGTGGCACTACAAGCGATGTGATCTTGCAGCAAGCGCACCGGACCGATGAAGGTGCGGGTATTTGTGTGGGTCGACCGGTGGACGGTGTTCAGGTTCGGATCATTCCGATTCTGGACGAGGCGATTGCGGTCTGGCACGACGGTCTTGTCCTGCCGACAGGGACGACCGGTGAGATCGCCGTGAAGGGTCCGCAGGTCACGCGTTCTTACTGGCGTCGCGATGAGGCCACGCGGCTTGCAAAGATTCCCGACGGTGATGGCTTCTGGCATCGCATGGGTGACGTGGGCTATTTCGACGCACAGGGTGCGCTTTGGTTCTGCGGCAGAAAAAGCCACCGTGTGGTGCTCGATGGCGATCGCAGCTTGTTCACGATTCCGTGCGAGGGCGTATTCAACGTCCATCCTGCCGTTCGGCGGACGGCGCTCGTGGGTGTGCGCGGCGAACGCGGAATGCGTCCGGTGCTCTGTGTTGAGCTTGAGCCGGGCCGGTCTGGAACCGCGCAAGTCGTATCGGAACTGAGAGCGCTCGGACGGCGATACCCACACACAGCGGTCATCTCAAAGTTCCTGTTTCATCCTGGCTTTCCGGTGGATATCCGACACAACGCCAAGATCGGTCGCGAGCAACTTGCGGCCTGGGCACAAGAACGCTGGGTACCGCAAGCATGAAGGTGCTTGTGACGGGCGGGGGTGGTTTCCTTGGGAAAGCCATTGTGTTGCGTTTGTTGGCGCGTGGGGATGCGGTGGTTAGCCTCGGTCGCCAGGCTCAGCCTTTGCTGGTCAAGCGGGGCGTGAAGGTGTTTCGGGGCGATGTCGCGGATCGCGGCCTCGTGGGTCAGGCGGTGCAGGGCTGTGATGCCGTCATTCACACCGCGGCCCGCGTCGGCAGCTGGGGGCGGCCCGAGGACTTCCATCGAACGAACGTGACGGGTACACAGCATGTGCTCGACGCCTGTGCACAACACGGCGTGGGTCGTTTGGTTTATACGAGTTCACCGTCTGTGGCCCACGGACCGGGTGATGCCGAGGGGATTGACGAATCCCACGGATACCCGCCGTCCTTTGATGCGGAGTATCCGCGCACGAAGGCAATGGCGGAACAACGGGTGCTCGCCGCTTCGTGTGATACGCTTTTGACTCTCGCCCTGCGTCCTCATTTGATGTGGGGACCGGGGGATACCCAGTTGTTGCCTCGTGCCGTCGCGTTGGCGCGCGCGGGCAAGCTGAAGTTGCCGGGCGGTCCGCCCAAAAAGATCGACTGCACCTTCATCGACAACGCGGTCGATGCCCACCTTTTGGCTCTCGATCGACTGGTCCGTGGGGCGGCCTGTGTCGGGCGGGCCTACTTCATCAGTCAGGGCGAGCCGATGCCGCAGGGCGAACTCATCTCCCGCGTGCTCGCCGCCGTCGGAATCAGGGGGCCGTTTCCCACCGTCGCGCCAAAGCTGTTGTTGATGGCCGGTGCGGCCGCTGAAACCTGGTTTCGCCTGCGCGGGATATGGGATCGCGAACCACCCCTCACCCGTTTTGTGGCGCGGCAGCTCACGTCCGCACACTGGTTCGACATTGGTGCCGCGACCCGCGATCTGGGATACCTCCCCGCGGTCTCGTTCGACGAGGGGTTGCGCCGTCTGGCGGCCGATTGGTCTGACGAGGCGTAGGCGAGCGCAAAGTTGGTGGATGCCCGCCGTCGCGTTACGATGGAAAGATCTGTTGAGTTTCCACCAGCGCATAAACTTAATCACCGGGAAGGGCGGTGTCGGACGCACCGTGGTTGCGGTTGCGTTGGCAAAGTCGCTCGCCCTGGCGGGCCGGAACGTGTTGCTGGTGGAGACGGGTCAACCCGATGAGGGATTTTCGCCGCTTGGTCAGTATCTGGGACGCGCGAATCTCGACGACGAGCCTCGCAATGTGGGTCCCCATCTGGACGCATGTCAGTTGTGGGCCAACACGGGCCACGAGCTTTTCGCACGCTCTGTCATTCCGGCGGGACCGCTGGTGACGGCGGCGCTCCGCTCAAAGCCGCTGCGCCGTTTCATGAATGCCGCGCCGTCGTTCTACGAGCTCGGTATTTTGTATCACTTTTTGCACCTCGTACAGCTTGAGGAGCGCGGTGGCGGGAAACGGTACGATGCCGTTGTGGTGGACATGCCGGCAACCGGTCATACGCTTGCCTTGACCTCCTTGCCGGATGTGGCCTTGAGGGTCGTGGAAAAGGGTCCCCTCGCAAGCGCGATGCGACGCGGGCAGGGATTCATCCACGACGCAAAGGTGACTGCGGCCTGGGTTGTGACTTTGCCCGAAACGCTGCCGGTTTCGGAAGCGATTGAACTCGTCGACGGCTTGCGCCGAACGCGGGTGCCGGTGGGCGGCATTCTTTTGAACCGATTTTTACCCGATCCCTTTAGCGAGGCAGAACACCGTGTGGTGGATCGCTGGATGGCGGCCGAGCCGTTGCGTGGCCGCTTTGCACTCGAACGCATCGTGATGGCAGGTGAATCCGTATCACGGCTTACCGAATCCACAGGACTGCCCGTCATTCGCCTGCACGAAGTCGCGCGCGACGCGGGTGACGCGTGTGCCGGTTTGGTTGCGCAGTTCACCGACGTAAACGCCGTCACGGGGAGCTCACTTGGCTAAATCCGTCATTCCGCTTCCGCCCACCGTTTCCGAACTGATTGCGACGCACCGGGTGATCGTGTGTTGTGGGGCGGGTGGGGTCGGCAAGACGACGGTATCGGCTTCACTCGCGCTGAGCGCTGCTCGGCAGGGCAAGCGCGTGCTGGCCATCACCGTCGATCCCAGCAAGCGTCTGGCCGAGGTACTGGGTGTCTCGGAAAGCCAGGAAGAGCCCACCGTTTTGTCACCCGAAGTGATGCGTTCGGTGGGGGTCGAGCCGCCCGGATCGCTATCGGCGTGGCTCCTTGATCCACAACTGGTTTGCGATCGGGTTGTGGCCGAGGTCAGCATCGATCCAGACGCGCAGGCGCGAATGAAGCGAAACCGCCTCTACCAGAACGTCAGCACGCTGGTGGTTGGCATGCACGAGTACACTGCGGTCGAAGCGTTACACGGATTCATCCGGGATGATCGCTACGATCTGGTGGTTCTTGATACGCCACCTTCGCGTGATGCGATACGATTCCTGGATACGCCCGAACGCGCCAACGCCTTTCTCGATCCCCGCATCATCAGCATCTTCTTGCCCGGTCAAGCCAGCCTGTTTCAGCGTGCGACGACGGCGCTCGTCAACAAGATCCTCGATCTTGGCCTTGGCAAGGAATCCCGTATCGAGCTGCAGGAGTTTCTGACGCTCTTTCAGGTGATTTTGCGTCACCTCAATCGCAATCAAGAAAGCATGCAGAAGTTTTTCGCCAGCCGCGATGTTTCGTTTCTGCTGGTCACGTCTCCCGCTCAGGCTGCGGTCGACGAGGCAGTGAACTTCGAGGTTCGCACGAAGGCGTTGGGCGTTCGCATTGGCGGTTACATCTTGAATCAAAGTCTGGCAACAGCGGCTGGTTTGCCGTTCCCGGATGAGTCACTTGTGACGGCGGGTGCGTCGGCGGTTGAACGCTCGGCACTGTCGAAGCTGCAAACGCTTGCCAAGGTAGAGAACGCTGCGGTCGAGCGAGATGCGGCACTCGCGTTGTCGTTGATTCAGCGTTTCGCGGGCAAGGCGCCGCTTTGGGTGCTGCCTCGCTTCACGCGTGAACAATCGGCCTTTGGTGCGCTCACCAAGGTGGCCGACTTGTTGATGGGGCAGTTCGCGGCGTTTTAGCGAACGGTCGGGCCCCGTGGGCCGAAAAGCCGCCGTGCGATTTCGACCAACCACTGTCCTTCGGGTGTGTCTGGAAACACCACCGTGTCCCCGGGTTTGGCCGAAGCGATTGCTTCCAGTTCCGTACACAAGGGCGAGATCGACTGCAAGAGGCGGAAAAACGTTGCGTGCCCTATTCCTGCGCCGGTTTCTCTGTGCCACGCTTGCACCTTGGCCTCGAAATCTAGATCGGGCGCGGAGGGTTCTTCGACGGTGTGATGCGGCGGCAGGCCGTTGATGGCGTCGAGTACCACGGCTCGACGTTGGCCGTAGTTCAGTGGTCGAAGCGATTCGGGCGCGATCGGCTCGCCCAGGTGGAATGTCTGCTTGCCCATGCCGACGGGGAACTCGGCTTTTTCGTGCAAAGGTTCGCGTGGAAGACCACCCACGAAGCGCAATGGCACAATCGGGCAGTCGAGCGCGAGTGCCATGTCGATGAAAGTGCCGCTCAACGTTCTAACCGGATCGGCACAGTGCAACGAGCGGGTGCCCTCGACGTGTACCATCACACTGCGCCGCTTGGTTCGCATCTCGCTGGAAAGTTCCTCGATGATGCCGGGCAAAGATGCGCTGTCCTTGCGATCAAATCCCTTCGCCATTGGCGGCGCAGAAGAGCCCGGATAGCGGAAACAGTGCTGCATCAATAACTCAAGCCAGTAGTGCTGATTCTCGATTCGAGCGAGCGTCAGAATGGGGCACTGCACGAGCGCCGATCCCACAATGCCGAAGACCGTCGACTCGAGCGAGATCTGATGGTTGGCGAGGAAGAGAACGCCCCGCGGGGCACTGGCAATAATGTGCTGCGTTTTCGCGCCGTCGATCTCGATCTTCGCGAGAAAGCGCGTGACCAGTGCCGAGAAGATCTGGTCGACCGGGGGCGACAACACGCCCAGCTCACGTTGCCAGTAGCTCCGCAGCTGCGGCAACATGGCCTGCGGCAACAGCGTCGTGGTGT
>JAWXBF010000079.1:0-9968 GCA_034439895.1 Deltaproteobacteria bacterium | reverse complement strand
GCGCGCAGCGGACGGCGGGCACATTCACGTGGATCAAGCAGCTTTAACGAACCTCCCGCGGCATTGCGTGCATTTTTCCAGGGCTCGTCGCCGGCCTCGCGTTTGTCCTCGTTGGCGCGTTCAAATTCGGTTTTGTCGATGTAGACCTCGCCGCGCACCGTGATGGATTCCGGCTCTTTCAGGGTGAGCGGTATGGATCGGAGGGTGCGCAGGTTTGCGGTGATGTCCTCGCCGATGCGGCCATCTCCGCGGGTCGTGCCCAGCACAAATTGACCTTTGGCGTAGGCCAACTCGATGCCGATGCCATCCACCTTGGGTTCGACCCCGTAGACGGCGGGGTTGGTTGCACCTTCGCCCTGCAGTCCTCGTTCAACTCGGTCGCAAAACGCCGTCAGATCATCTGTGTTGTAGGTGTTGTCGAGCGACAACATTGGGGTTGCTCGCTCGATCTTGGAAAAGGAGGACAGGGGCTGCGGTGCCACACGCTGGGTGGGTGACTGCGGATCGCGCAGTTCCTCGTGTTGCGTTTCGAGTTCGCGCAGTTCGCGCATCAGCCGGTCGTATTGCTGATCCGAAATGCTGGGCGCATTGTCGATATGATAGCGGCGATCGTGTTCGTGCAACACGTCGATGAGTGTGCGATACCGCTCTGAATCGGGGGTGGGGCGCGCAGATACGGACATCGTGCTACGGATTGCCGGGGGAGGATGCCGCCTTGCCGGTGGCGCACCCTGCCACGATGGGCACCGGAAAACTGCGGCCGGAGAAGTAGATGTCGATGGCCGATCTCACATCGTTGAAAATGCCCTGCAGGACGTCGCCCGTGCCGGCTATCTCTTTCCACCGTCGCAGGGGGCCGGTCTCGACGATGGGGGCGAAAAAGAACTCACGGGCACCGCGGAACAACAGATCCCATTCTTCCGTCGCGATCTCGACCGTTTGCAACCCGGCGCGCTCGAGGCCTGTCGCGAGGGCTTCGCCATCGGGGAAGTGGGCCTCATATTGTTCGAGTGCCACCAGTGCCGGGACATCCCATCGGGTGACGAGTACCTCGCGGAAGATTTCGAGAAAAGCCGACCACGTGCCCCGCAAGGGCACCGACACCGCAAGCTGCCCGCCCGGCTTCAACACACGGACAAGCTCCGCCAGCGTGGCATCGAGCGAGTCGAGCTCGTCGGTTTGGAGGGTGGCAAGGACGAGATCGAAGTTGTGTTCCGCAAACGGCAACTTCTCGTTTGGATCGTGTTGGCGGTGAAAAACTTTGCGCCCGGGGTGGGTCTCCGTCAGCCGTTCCTTGCCCATGTCGAGCAACGCCGACGAGGCGTACGTGGTGATGAGGCGTGCGTTTGCCGAAAGATTTTCGAGGATCTCCCCGGCCATTGCCCCGGCGCCGGAGCCAATATTCAAAACCTGCGCCTCATCGCCGAGTGTCCGTAGAGGTTCTGCGACGGTCGTGATCAGCATCTGTTCGAGTCGCCTCACCAAAAGCGGATGCACTTCAAGATCGAATATTCGCGCCAGTCGATCTTCTTTTCCGCGCAAGGGGCGGCGGGCGGAGGGAGACTCGAAGGCGGGCACGGAGACGACAATTATAGGCGAAATCGGGCCGCGAAGGGCAAAGGTTGTTGCGTCGTGGTTGCCCCTGGGGTCTACCCCGGGGTACGCTGTTGGGGCTGATGCGCCGTCCTCGAACGCTTGCCCCCTGCCTGTTGGCTGGCTTTCTCTTTCTGGTGCAAACCGCGATCGCTTTCGGGCAGGCCGGGATCGTCATCGATTCGAGTGGGATGGATGATCCGGCAAACGATCCGGCCGAACCCGGGGAAGACGCCCTTCCGCCCCGGGATGCCGCCAAGCAGGTTCCCTGCCTTGACGATCTTTCCGAAGATGGCGATCCCCGCAAGGGCGTGCAGCTCCGACCCTTTTTGAAATACCATCGCCTTGAGCTGTCGGCGCTCGGTGGTCTCTATGCCTCCGACGCGCTCTCCTCGAGCTACACGGCGGGCGGAGCGCTGGCGTTCTATCCGGCCGAGGATTTTGGCCTCGAGCTTCTTGTCACCCACGCACCCGTCAACTTCAAGCTGCAAGATCCCTATCAAGCCTTTGATGGTTCGGTTCGCTTCAAGAACGGTTCTGCGAATCAAGCGATTGTGTCGATGCTGTTTTCGCCCTTTCACGCGAAGTTCAAGCTGAGCGAGTCATGGATTGTGCCCGGAGATTTCTTTCTCATCGGGGGCGCCGGTCGTACGTTTCACGAATCGGTGCAGGGGGTGTCATTTGCTGCGGGATTTGGATTGAAGCTCTACCTGTGGAAGTACATCAGCCTGCGGATCGATGTTCGGGACTTTATTTTGCCGCAAGAGGTCCTGGGCCAAGGCCATGTCACCAACAACCTGGCCATCACGGGAGGGGTTTCCGGATGGCTATTTTAAAGATAGGCGCGGCAATCCTCCTCGCTATTGCAATCGTATCACCCCGTGTGGTGTTTGGGCAAACGACCGATGTCGGTGCGTGCATCGACGAGGATGTGCGTGCCGACCTCGATGCCAAGCGCCGCAAACGTTTTGTGAAGACGCGCCTTTATCAAAAGACAAACCGCCACGAACTTTCGCTGCGCGGCGGGTATTTTGTCTCCGATGTTTTCGACGGGTCCGCGCTCGTCTCTGCAGCCTACTCCTACCACCTGACCGAGACCTTCGCGGTCGAGGCGGCCGGGGCCTTTACCCGGGTTTCCACCGGCGCTGCATCGGAGCTTGAACGCCTGTATGACGTTTTGCCCTCTGACACCGACACGGTTTTGTTTTCGACCAATCTTGTGTTTTCGCCTGTCTACGCCAAATTTCAGGTGGGGGGCGATGTCGTACGGTTTGACCTCCAGTTCACGGCCGGAGCCGGCGTCGTTGACTCGAAGATCTCAAGCGGTGTTGCCGCCAATGCGGGCATCGGATTTGTGTTCTGGGGCGGACGGGCCCTGGCGGTGCGTTTTGATTTTCGCAACTACGTGCATCAACAGGAACTGCTGGCGCAAAAAGAGTGGGTCAACGACCTCGTTGCGACCCTTGGATTCAGTACCTTCTTGCCGTTTTCGGAGTGATTCTCGAGGAGCCCATTCATGCGCCATTTTTCTCTCCGTTGTTCATTTTTGTTCGCAGCCCTCGCATTCGCGAGCCTCTCGCCTTCGCATCCGCTTGAGGTTGCATCCGCGCACGCCAAGCCGAAGAAGCGGGGTGGTGCGCGCAAGGTCTTTCCGGCCACGCCTTCTGCGGACGCGAGCGAATCGGCAGCGGATCCTGACCCGGTCGCGGCGCCTGCCGCAGCACCGACCACGCCCACTGTGGCGCCCGTGTCGGCTCCTGCCACCGCCGCCGAGGCTGCGTCCGGATCAGTCCCTGCTCCCGCTGAAACCGCAACGCCGGTCGTGGATGAAGCGGCTGCTGCGGATCAAAAACTGCGTGACGATCATCAGGCCACCGTGGAACAACTGCGCGCCCGTTACGACGCGCTTCGAGACGCGGTGTTTCGTTCCCGCGCCCGCCGCGAGACCCTCGAAAAGGCGTTGTTTTCGACCAAATTCCTCGCCACCATCGTCTGGGATGCCAACCGCAACTTCTCGCTCGAAAAAGCCGAGCTTCGCCTTGATGGCACCCGCATCTGGGAAACCGGTGAGCGACCGATTGGCGACGATCCGGTCGTTCTCACCGAACGCAGCCTGCCACCCGGCCCTCATGTGCTCGGCATTCGCATCGAGGTCCGCTCGCGTGACAATCCGCGGCTCGGATATGCTTCGGAACAAAGTTACACCCTCGTTTTTCCGGAAGGAAAACGAACCGAGGTCGAAATTACCATTGATGAGGATGGCGATCTGCCATCGTACAACCCGGATATCGAGATCGACGTCGACGTCGAATAGCAAGGCCCATGGCACGCAAACAACACCCACTGGCAGGACTGTCCCCTTCGGCTGACATGTTGATCGATGTCGATGCACTGTGCGCGGCGTATTACGATCGCAAGCCCGATGCCGAGAATCCAGCGCAACGTGTTGCGTTTGGGACGAGCGGCCATCGCGGGTCGTCGTTTTCGAGCAGCTTCAACGAAGCCCATATCCTCGCAACCACCCAGGCGATTTGCGAATACCGGGCGCAAAAGGGCATCGAAGGTCCCCTGTTCCTTGGCAAGGATACCCACGCACTGTCGCTCCCCGCCGAGAAGTCGGCGCTTGAGGTGCTGGCTGGCAATGGTGTGCTGACCGTGATTCAGGGCAACGGGGCCTTCACGCCGACGCCTGCCATCTCTCACGCGATCTTGCGGCACAACCGCAATCCCGGCGTGGCCCGAGCGGACGGCATCGTGGTGACGCCGTCGCATAATCCACCCGATGACGGAGGTTTCAAGTACAACCCACCCTCGGGCGGCCCGGCCGATACCGACGTGACGGGCTGGATTGAAAAGCGCGCCAATCAGTTGATGGGGCAGGGGAATGTCGCTGTCAAACGGGTCTCGTACGAGACGGCCCTTCGCGCGTCGACGACAAAGGCCGAAGATCTCATCTTGCCCTATGTCGACGATCTCGAAGCGGTCATTGATCTGGACGTGATTCGCAACTCGGGTTTGCGCATCGGCGCGGATCCGCTGGGTGGTGCCTCGGTCGATTACTGGCGCATCATCGGCGAGCGGCTGAAGTTGAACCTCGAAGTCGTCAATCCCACGGTGGATCCCCGCTTTGCCTTCATGCGCGTCGACTACGACGGGAAAATTCGCATGGACTGTTCGAGCCCGGCAGCCATGGCATCCCTCGTCGAATTGAAAGATCGCTATGGCATTGCCTTTGGCAACGACGCCGATGCCGATCGCCACGGCATCGTGGCCCCTTCGGTTGGTCTGCTCAATCCCAATCACTTCCTTTGTGTTGCGATTGACTATTTGTGCACGCACCGACCCGGCTGGTCCGCGGATGCGGGCATTGGCAAGACCCTGGTTTCGAGTGCGCTCGTCGACCGCGTTGCGGCCAAAAATGGGCGCCGCGTGATCGAGGTGCCAGTTGGCTTCAAGTGGTTTGTGGGCGGCCTGTGCAGGGAGTCGGGCGATGCGCCGCTTTGCTTTGGCGGCGAAGAGAGTGCCGGCGCCAGCTTTCTGCGACGGGACGGCGGCGTCTGGACCACCGACAAGGACGGCTTGATTTTGTGTTTGTTGGCGGCCGAGATCACCGCACGCACCGGACGCGATCCGGGGCAACACTACCGGGCGCTCGCGGCCGAACTTGGGGATCCCGCCTATATCCGGATCGATCAACCCGCACCCGATGCGGTTCGGGCGGCGCTGAAGAAACTCTCGCCAGAATCCGTTTCCGCGACGACCCTCGCGGGCGATCCCATCACGGCGCGGCTCGTGCGCGCGCCAGGTAACGACGCCGCCATCGGTGGTCTCAAGGTGGTCACGCAAAACGGCTGGTTCGCAGCGCGACCCTCCGGCACCGAACCGATTTACAAGATCTACGCCGAAAGTTTCAAGGGTCCCGCGCACCTTGAGTTGATCGTCGAAGAGGCACGTGAACTGGTTGCCCGCGCCGCGGGTTGATTGCGCTGAAAGAGGAATCGAAGATGCGTTTGTTGCAATTTCTGGGGGAAGACAAGCAATTCCGCGTGGCCGTGACGTCAGATGATGGCAAATGCCGTGTCGTCAAGGGTGTGAGCCGCGTTCTGGATCTGGCAGGTCAGGCCCTGGAGAACCGTACCACGATTGCGGCACTGGCCGAACAGATGGCCGGAGAGTCCTTGGACATCGAGGCGCTGGCAGACGCTGGCCATCTGCGCCCCCCGGTGGATCATGCCGAACCGTCTCGCTGTTGGATTACCGGAACAGGTCTCACCCATCTTGGCAGTGCCCGTGCACGCAACAACATGCACGAAAAAGCCGCCGATCCCGCGCACTCGGAGTCGCCCACGGATTCGATGCGCATGTTTCAGTGGGGCATTGAAGGTGGCAAACCTGCCCCGGGTACCGCTGGCGTTTCACCTGAGTGGTTCTACAAGGGCAACGGACATTCCGTGGTCGCCCCGGGACAAACGCTCGTCAGTCCCGGTTTCTCCGAAGACATGGGCGATGAAGCCGAGGTTGCGGGCGTGTACTTGATCGGTCCGGATGGCACGCCCCACCGTTTGGGCTTCGTCATCGGCAACGAACTTTCTGATCACGTGATCGAGCGAAAGAACTATCTCTACCTCGCGCATTCGAAGATCCGCCCGTGCGCCATCGGTCCGGAATTGTTGCTCGGCGACCTGCCGCGCGACGTGGAGGGCAAGGTCCGCGTGCTGCGTTTAGGCGAAACGGTGTTTGAAAGCGCCTTTCGCAGTGGCGAAGACAACATGGCGCACAGCCTTGCGAATCTGGAACACCATCACTTCAAGTATCCGCTGTTCCGCA
Source organism: Deltaproteobacteria bacterium (assembly GCA_034439895.1). Classification (GTDB taxonomy): domain Bacteria; phylum Myxococcota_A; class Polyangia; order Fen-1088; family Fen-1088; genus JAWXBF01. The sequence continues at coordinate 3,548 of JAWXBF010000079.1, read as the reverse complement.
CCCCCGGCGATTTGCACGTCCATTTCTTCGGCGCCGACGTGCTGAGTTTCAGTGCTGGCTTTCGTATCAAAGAGGGCGATGCCATCGAGGTTTCGGCCAAAGGCTTTGGTCGACCGCTGCAGAATCCCGTTGCCATCGCCAAAACGAATCCGTTTGTGACGGTGTCGCCGCTTTAGGCTCAAGCCCCAACGTGGCCGACACCCATTCGTCCGCCCAGGTTCTGAGGCGCGCCTCCTTCAATCTGCTGATCTCGGCAACGCTTTTTGGGTTGATGGCGCTGGGCGCGCGCCTCATCTCGGCGCGGATCCCCGGATCACAAATGGCCTTTGTGCGCTTTGCGTCGGGTGTCGTCACGGTTTTCATCGCCTGGTCGCGCTTTGATGTGGTGTTGCAGCCGACCCGATGGGGATGGCTTTTTGTACGCGGGACCGCAGGCGGTCTTGCGGTTCTTTGTTACTACGTCTCGATCGCGCGCATCGGTGCGGGTTTTGCGACCCTGCTCAACTACACGAGCCCCGTGTTTTCCTTGATCTGCGCCTGGATCTTGCTCGGTGAACGGCCGCGCCGTGATGCGATTGTCGCGCTTGTGCTTACCCTGTCAGGGGTCGCCATGGTGGTTGGTTTTGACAATGCAAACGCCGGCGCCTGGGCGTTCGTGGCGATGGCATCCGCGGTCCTTTCTGGCGTGGCCGTCACCGCCATTCGTGCTGCACGCCAACCGTCCGCCGATGGGCGTCCGGCCGAGAATGCATGGACGGTTTTTGCATCGTTTACGACGCTGGGTACGCTTGCCACCATTCCCTCCACCTTCGGACCGTTCGGTCACTGGGTTGCGCCGACATCGTACGAATGGTTGGTGCTGTTCTTTGTGGTGTTGTCGAGCATTGTCGCGCAGCTCGTGATGACATCGGCACTCGGTTACGTGACCGTGGTTGGCTCCGGCATCATCCACCAGTTGACGCCGCTCATCGCCCTTGCGGGCGGGGTGGTCTTGTTGGGTGAAACCGTATCACGACTTGCTGCGATCGGTTGCCTCGTCACCCTCAGCGGTGTTGGCTGGACGGTGCTCGCGACGGGCAGGATCCCACGTTCCGTCAAAGCCGATCGCGACAGTCCGCTGGAACATCCGCGGGCCCAAAGTTAAAGGGTCGGGCCTGCTTGATGCTTAGTTTTCGGTTCCCTTCGACGGACATCGGCGTGTCGTCGATCTTGAACTCAATCTCCATCGCGAACCACGGCACCTTGTTTTCTGGATCGACCTTCGGCTTGAAGTGATCGTGGATGGCTCGCAGTCGACAGACCAGGAGATCGATCTCGCCCGGCCGGAGGATGTTCGCGTCGCGCAGAAAGCTGCTGTGCTCTTGCCAGATGACCGGTTGTGCCTGGCCCCAGCGGTAGAGGAACTGTTCGCTCGTGACGCCCGGCGCCGGATTCGTCACACTCGCCTCTCCGAGTTGCACATTGATGGTGTAAGAACTTTCGTCACCCGGATCAAGCAGGTTTCGACTGACCCCCACGCCATTGGCTTCTTCGGATAGAAAGCCCTCGTGGACGAGGATGCCCATCGCAACCTTGCGGTGATCGACCCCATACAGCTCCCGTTCCGCGAAGGCGCGTGCGCTCCACATGCTGGCCCAAACTGTCCGCATGCCGTCGTCAATTCGGCGTTCCGGATCGCCAAGGGCAGCGCTTGTTGAGGTGTAGAGGCCAGCGCCGCCGAAGCCCTGGAGATCTTCGGTGTTGCTGCTTGATCGCATGCGCACACGGTTTTTCCCGTAGCGCCGCTCGACGGCGGAGCTCACGGTCGAAAGCAGTTCCTTATTCACCGGTTGGGCAAGGATCTTGTTTCGGATTGCAGCGAGAGCCGGATCGCGACGGTTGACATCCATGCGCAAAACCGGATCGTTCAACAACGCTTCGACAAGTGGGCGTGCACCGCTCGTTTCCGTGTGCGTTGCTCCGTGCGCCATGGGTATTGCGAACGCATCGGGTGGGACACCCACCGGACCTGGGCACGCTTGTCGCGTCGAATTCACATGCGACAGTTCTCCCAGTTGTGCCGCCTTGCCCCCGACGCGCGGAATGTCGGCGATCGTGAGACTCGCGATGGGCAGCAGGGATTTCACCGAGAGATCCAGTTGTGGCGGCTGCAGGGGCGTGCGGGCGGCGCGCATCGCCCAGAACGTGGAGACTTCCCCGACGCTTGCCAACCGTAACGCGAATCCATCGGCGCGAACCTCAAGGCGCACCGGCTGATTGAGCAAAGCCATGACCCGCGGATCCGATCGTGCGTTGCGCAACACCATGTTCGGCGTTCCCCGTCCACGCGAAAGCACGTTCACATGCGACAGCGGCGTCTGAAAACTTTCAGTGATGATCCCCCCCATCAACGGGATATCGTTCGGAACATCGTCGGTGACAAGAATCGTTTGCGGCAGCAACACCGTCTTCGCGAGATCAGCCGCCGAGATAAAAGTGAGTGTGCCAAAACCCACGGCGTGCGTCAGCGGTTGGTAAGTGATGCCGCGATAAGGCGCGTTGGGGCCAATCGCCGGCACGCTGCCTTCGGCCTTGCGCACCTGCGCCACCTGATCGTCGGCCTGAGGTCGGATGACCCAGTCGGTGGGATTGGGCGTGTGGGCGACGACCGTGAAGAAAGCATCTTTCATGCGCTCTGCCGTAATGGCATCGCCGATGGCAAATTCGATTGTCGAAATATTGGCGCCAGAATGCCGCACAAGGGTTCCGAGGTGGTATTGCCCCCCCTCGGGAACAAAATATTCTCTCGCCGAAAAGTCGTACCACCCCTGTCGAAACAGTTGGTTTTGTTCCGGGATACAGGGGTCGAGGTGGATGTCGCCATCGATCCGCTCCCGCACCCAGGTGTAGTGCAAAGGCCAGGCAGCAGAGGACAAAAAATGGACCATGCCCGTCGCGCGTTCTACGACGAATTTGACCGGTTCAATCGACGTTGCGGTTGCACCGCGCGCAAGTGCATAAAAATCACCGGGTGTTCGAAGGTAGCGCACCCTGTCGCCCACGTCCCGGGATGGAACCGCATCACAGGCAGGGTTGGCAATCCCAGGGGTCGCGTTGCGACAGTAGGCGAAGGCGGCGTTGGCGGCAGGTCGCGCCAGGATGGTGTCTTCGGGCCAGCGCATGAAGTCGAGGCGGTCGATTGCGATCCCCGTGGCATCGAAGATCGTGAGCACCCCTTCGAATGCGGGATCGAGCGCGATGGCGTCGGCGTCGCTCGGTTCCAGATGGGCGAGGGCAAGACCTCCCGGTTCAATCGAATTGCGATTGGTGGCGGCTGCGTGCCGCATGGTCAGCGCGACGCCCTCTTCCGAGGTGGGCCAGATTCGACCCGGTCCCGTGGGTGCAAGCCGAATCGTAAATGCGGTCAGAGCCACCTCGGTGTCGGAGGTGTTGACGATCTCGACAAACGCCGCGGGTCGCAACCCGGCTTCGACGATGGACAGCGGTCCTGTTGCCGAAGGCCACGGTGCCGGCCAGACATAGGGCGCGAACATGACATCGGGACGGGG
>JAWXBF010000078.1:0-14015 GCA_034439895.1 Deltaproteobacteria bacterium | reverse complement strand
GTGCGCTCTTGCGCTTCGTTGACGTTCAACGTGCGACCTTGATAGTCGCGACCGTTGAGGTTGGTAATGGCTTCAGCTGCTTCTGCATCCGTGCTCATCTCAACGAAGCCGAAGCCGCGTGGGCGTCCGGTTTCACGATCAGTAACAAGCTTACAATCCGATACCGTGCCCGATTGTGCGAACAAGTCGCGCAGCTCAGCTTCGTTTACGTCGAACGACAAATTGCCAACAAACAGTCTCTTACCCATTTTGCTTCCGTCTCTCACAGGGATCACTCGTTGTAGAACTCGAACTCTCCGTCGATCCCGATGGACGGCTAACCCGATCAGACATACACCCCACTGTCGAAAATACCCGGTCTGCCGCGTATCATTCGAGCACCACCTTTCGATGGTGCGCCCTTTGAGCGAAACGCGAACGGTTAAGTCCGGGTTTCCTTGCAACGTAGGCCGGATTCGAACCGGCGCCTTCGGGTTTCATCCCGATTCGCGCCCACGCTGAGAAAGACGAATTTGCTACCTAAGGTTGGAATTGTCAAGGCACCGGCCGCCGGGTCAGGCAAGGATCCCCACCGGACGGCCTTTTTAGTCCAACAACAACGCTTGCAGCTGGCGGCCTATATGGGCGATGCCGCCTTCACCGTTGATGCCACCCTCGAAACGTTTGCCGGAGGCGTAACCGTCGGGGCCCGGCACGACGAAGCGTGGAATATAAGCGCCGTCGTACTCGCCGTACGCGAGACGTTCGTTATCGCGATCGCTGTCGAACTTCATCAAACGAAGATTCGGAAAATAAGCATCCAGCTCGCCCGCATCCAATGCTTTTTGAAAGACCTTGCAGGGCCCGCACCAAGCAGCCGATACATAGATGACCAATCGACGGCCATCGTGTTGGGCCCTCAACTGCTCGGCTTTTACGAGCTGAACCACGTCGCCCGCCGCCGGGGCGTCCAGGACTTCTGGCCTGGTAGAGGCCGGGGAGGGCGCTGCTTTCACTTCGACCGGCGCTGCGCTGCCAGTCGATCTGGCCGAGACGCTGGTCGGGCGCTGGCAGCCAATGCTGGCAACCGTCACAAGGAGGGCCCAGAAGGTCGATTTCACGCTTGCGATGGTAGCAGGAACGGAATCACAAAGGCTAAAGCGGGCGAACCTCGATCGTGAGGTGCGCGATCGAAAGGTGAGCAAGCGCCGCACGGTATGTGCGCACGTCCCGCGGCTCGGCCGTGACGAGGGTGACGATGCACCCCTGCTTGTGACCACCGAGAGACCACACGTGGAGATCCACGACGCGAACACCATCCAACGCTTCAAGAACCGCGCGGACTTCGTCCTCCAGCGCCGATGACGGAGCCACGTCGAGCAGCTCGAGTGCGGCGTTGCGCGAGAGCCCCGCGCTCCAGTGCAGAATCACCAATCCGCCGACGAGACCCGTCACCGCGTCGAGCCAACCCCAATCCCAATATCGACCCGCCAGCAGCGCCGCGATGGCGAGGGCGCTCGTGAAGGCATCTGCGACGACATGCATGAACGCAGCGCGATGACTATGGTCATGGTCGTGTTCGTGTTCGTGTTCGTGGTCGTGAGCGTCGCGCAACAAGTAGAGGCTCGCGAGGTTTACGACAAGTCCCAAGAATGCCACCGGAAGCGACCGCACGAAGTCGATCGCGTGCGGCCGAAACAGGCGCTCTACGGACTCAACGCCCATCACGATGGCAACCAGTCCGAGGGCGATTGCGCTTGTGTATCCCGCCAGAGCTCGAACCTTGCCGGTGCCAAACGCAAACGATCGATGTCCTGCGAATCGTCGTGATACCCAGTAGCCGACACTTGTGAGTCCAAGCGCGCCGACGTGAGTGGCCATATGCCAGCCGTCGGCGATGAGTGCCATCGAGTTCGTCGCGTACCCGACGGCGATCTCCAGCACCATCATCGTCGCGGTGAGCAGGATTACGATCGCAACGCGGCGTTCCCGTCGCTGCGGGGTAATGGCTCTGCGGGCAGGGCAATCCTCAAAGGTAGCGTTGGTGTCGCGCATGCTGGTTTATCCCACGAACTGGAGGATAACGCGCGGCCACGCGAACGCGCTCATCAAATTCCGCGTCAGTCGGCGAGACGGCGCGCGGTTACACGCTGCACACGTCGCAGAGGCCCTGTACTTGCACGATGACCGTGCCTGACGACAGCGCTTTGGGGGCACCCTTCACTTTGCGTACCGATATTGCCCCATCCGGCAAACAGGCGACATCCCCGCAATCGGTGCAGAGAAAGTGGGGGTGTTGTTCGCGGTGATTCTGCTTGCCGCTGCCTCGCAGCTCAAAGCGCCAGACGTGGTCACCGAGATCCGAGCGGACAACGAGGCCAACGTCGGTAAGGTCGTTGAGGTTTCTAAAAATCGAGGCGTTGTCGAATCCGGCGTCCTTGAGCAATTCCGACACTTCTGCGTGCGTCAGGGGTTTTTCCGCCGCAGCGAGCGCTCGATAAACTGCAATGCGCGCACCGGTGCCGCGCAATCCCAGCGCGTGAAACATCTGTTTTAGGGCGGGCACATCGGGTTTAGCGGTCATCGACAAAACAACGGTAAGACAAAAGGTTAAGACAAATGGCTGACAATAGCAAATGCAATGCAATTGCATTTAGCCTTGACAGGGTCCCACATATCCAGTTTGCTTCGGTCGCCCAGAAGCCCCACTTTCCACAATGCCTCACTTTCAGTGCACACGGGTTCCAATGCGGCACAGCGACCGAACGCGAAGCGTTTGTAAGCGAATGAGAGCGTTGGAAATGGCCTTGTTCATTGCGGGGTCGGCGACACCGGCAATGGCCGACCATGCAAACACCTACGATGGCAACCCCTGTCAGGAAACGATGGATGTCCACGTCATCGATAGCCTGGATCATTCGCCTGTCGCATCTGCGATTGTCATCGTTGACCACGTTGCAGTGGTGACCGATGCGCGTGGACACGCGATGTTGGAGCGGATTTGTACGGGCAACACACGCATTTCGGTTTCGCATCCCGCCTACGAGTCGCTCACCCATTCGTTTGTACTCGGTCGACGGCGCGAACTTGAACTTGAGCTGCAACCTCTCATTGAGGATTTCGTTGTCGAGACAAAACAGGTCAAGCCGACGGAGATGAAATCAACCACAACGCTATCCGAAGAAGTGCTTGAAAAGAAGCGGGGACTCAGTTTATCGGAAACGCTCGCGGAAGTTCCTGGCGTCAGTCAGCTGAGATCGGGAACGGGTGTCGCCAAGCCTATCGTCCGCGGCCACTACGGGCGTCGCGTTCCGATTTTGGTGGATGGCATCCGCCATCGGGCGCAAGACTGGGGCATTGATCACGCGCCTGAAATCGAGCCTGGTATGGCCGAGCGGATCACCGTCGTACGTGGTTCCGCAGGTGCGCGCTACGGTTCAGACGCGATAGGTGGCGTGTTGCTGTTGGAGCCGCGTGGACCACTATTGCAGCCGAATACGACGGGTGAGCTGCACGCGATAGGCTATTCGAATGGGCTGGGGGCGGGTTTGTTGGGTCGGGTTCAAACCACCCCGGAATCGATGCCTCGATTGTCTTTACAGTTTGATGGTGCGATTAAAAAACTCAGCGCGCCTTCAACCCCAGACTACCCGCTTGACAATACTGCGGAATCCGAATGGTCGGGCGGCATCACGGCATTTTACCGCGCGGACAGCACTACGTTTAAGCTTTCGTTGCGCCATTTCGACGCTGAGCTAGGCGTCTGTTTGTGTTTTCGCATCGATTCGGCAGCCGAATTCAAAGCGCAATTGGCCCAACGCCGCCCAACGGGTGTTGAGCTGTACCGATCCGATTTCGACATTTCGCGTCCCTATCAAGCAATCGCGCATGATTTGGCGCTTGCACGGGCGCAAACCGCGCTCGGATTCGGGACGCTGACCGCGACGTACGCGTTGCAGTTTGACGATAGGCGCGAATTCGACGTCGTTCGCCAATCGGTTGCCGGTCCACAATTTTCGTTTCAAATGTGGACCCATGACGCGGATGTCGTTGTCGAACACCATCCGATCCATTTGGGCGATCAACTGCATCTCAGTGGAACGGCCGGCGTGGTCGCGATGCTCCAATCCAATCGATACACCGGCCTGCCGCTCGTCCCATCCCACGATGCGATCAGCGCTGGCGTTTTCAGTGTGGAGCGCCTTTGGGGCCACGACTGGGAAGTCGAAGCGGGCTTGCGTTACGATTACCTATCGCGACAGGCCGCGATAGGGCGGGGAGACTTTCTTCGGTTGGTACGAAGTGGACAACTGGGGATCGATGCTTGCGGCACCGGTTCGTCCGATACGGGTCCGGTCAACTGCGCATCGGCCTTTCACACCGCATCGATTTCGCTTGGCGGATTGGTTCGCGTTACGCCAACATGGACCACGAAGTTGGAGCTCGCGACGACGGCGCGGCCTCCGAATCCTGACGAACAATATTTAAACGGATCAGCCCCGTCATTCCCTGTTCTTGGTCTTGGCAAACCCGACGCAGGGGCAGAGACCAGCAATTCGGTGACGGCCACCGTTTCCTACGCTGGTCTGCACTTGCATGGTGAAGCTTCGTCCTACGCGAGCTACATCGACAACTACCTGGCGTTTACACCGGCGATAGGCACCGATGGACAGCCGGTCTTTGATGTGCTGATTCGTGGTACGTTTCCGCGATTCGTGACCCGATCGCTTGATGCGGTTTTCTACGGGGCGGACGGGTATCTCGCCACCAATCCGTGGCGTTGGCTGGAACTGGGCGTGCAAGGTGCAATGGTGCGCGCCCGCAACGCCGAAGATGGCGCTTATCTGGTCTTTATTCCTGCTGATCGGGTCCGCTCTTATGCGACAACGTCTCACGGCGCTTTCATCGGTTTGCAAAACCTCACCGCGACCATCGCAGGAACCGCGGTCGCGCGCCAGACGCGATACGATCCGGCCGCCGATCTGGCACCACCGCCTGCCGGGTATTTCCAAACCGAGGCGGCCCTGGGTACGGAGCGCCGGATCGACCGTTACACAGTGAAGATGGCGCTTCAAGCCAGCAACGTTCTCGGTGCTCGCTATCGGGAATATACAAGCTTGATGCGGTATTTCGCTGACCAACCCGGGCGCCAATTAATGTTTCGTATCACGGTGTTGTACGACGCCGCCTTTTCATCCACCAAATAGTAGGAACCAAACCAATGAAATCACTGAACCGAATCTCTCTCATCGGAGCCATCTTGCTCGCGTCTGCTTGCGGAGAAGACGCATCGGACGCCGGTAACGAAAACGAAGTATTGACCACTGTCACGCTGACCTTCACGCCGACCGCCGGCGGCGCTCCGGTTGTGGCGTTGTTCAACGATGCGGACGGTGATCTCGGAAACCCACCGGTCATCGACCCCGTGCGACTTGCGCCCGGCATGTATAACCTTGGCCTCAAGTTCGAGAATCGCCTGGAAATGCCCGCCGAGGACATCACATTGGAGATTCTGGACGAAGCCAATGATCACCAAGTCTTCTTCACGGGCTCTGCCGTGAACAGTCCTGCGAGTGTTCAGGCAAGCGCCCCGCTGACTCAGGTTTACTCAGACAAGGACGCGAATCGCCTCGTGCTCGGGCTCGCCAATGGTATTACGGCCGTCGCCGGGACCGGGACGTTGACGGTTACGCTGCGCCACATGCCGCCGGTCAATGGTATGCCGGTCAAGACCGCGGCAGCAGCAGATACGGTTCGGACCAGCGGTTTCGCGGGACTCGGCGGCTCGACCGATGTCTCGATCGACTTCGCTGTAACGGTTATGTGATACGGGTGAAGATGTAGGGCATATCCAGGCGGTTTCCTCGTTGCGTCGCCGTGACCAGTGTCACGGCCGCACTTGCGCCCTGAATCGGCTTGCGATTTGTTCGATCACCAGTTGCACAGCGGCGGGTGATTGTCCTCGTTCGTCGAAAAGAACCAGTTCGTTGTTGCCGCTTTTCAGCCAGGCCTCGGGAAGGTAGAGACCGTCGACCTTTACTTTTTGCGGATATCGGCCGAGCGGATGCCCGTTTAACCAACCGAACCCACCGAATAGCCCCTGCGTCCTCACGCGCAGAATCGGCCGCGCGCCCATCCCCGAGGGCGACCAGGCCAACTTGAATTTCCCGCGGTAGTACGCCGGAACCCCAACGGGTTTCGCCTGCGGATCAAGTTTGTGCCATGCGCCGCCGGTAGGGTTTCCGATGCCCCCGCGCATTTTCCAGATTGGGCCCACATCGGCGCCTGCGACAAGTTCACCAGGCGGTATGGAAATGAGTTCCGGAACACCTGACAAAAATCCGCCACGCCCTTGCTGATCCTCGACGAGTAACACGAGGACATTTGGGCCGCCGTCTTTCCAGGCTCGGTCGAGATCCACTTCGTAGCCCCCGATGCCCGTCGGCTGTTCGAACAGTCTCTGACCATTCAGAAAGTAGACCGCGCGATCATCGATCGCCGGACTGACCACCACCCGATGGGCCTTGCCAGTCAACGCGTGTGCATCAAGCTGCATCCTCAACCAGCGAAATCCGGGCGTACGATTGAACAAGTCTTCGCCGATCGGCACGGGCTTCCAGCCGATGGCCCCCTTCATGGGTTCGTTTCCGATCGCGGCGGCCTCATTCTCGTCGCCACGACTGGCCTTGGATGACCACGCATCGAGACGTGCGCTGCGCGGCGTGAAATCGCCTTGTCTTACTGTCACCGTACCCGATAGACCCTTGGCCTCGCGGTTCTCGATGGGTCCCAGATAGTTGAAAAACTTGGGGCGGCCGTAATGTCCCGTGAACACCGCAAGGCTGTGTTTACCCGGTGAAACGTTCAGGCTGATGACACGGGGCAGGCGAGCGGTGCCCTGGTTGATGGCCGTTGTGCCGATCGGTTGACCATCCACGAAGACCGTTGCGAAATCGTGAGCGTCCTCGAACATCAAACCAAAGTCGCCGGCTGTCGTCGTGGTCAGCGTGGAGCGATACCAACCGTACGCGCCGGGTTCGCCATCCACACCGATGGGGGAGGGCGTGCTACTTTTAAACCAGGTGCCATCTTTGAACGTTGGTGACGCTTCCGCATCGGCGCGTCGAACCTGCCAGTCGAACACGGGAGGCGCATCGGGCAGTCCTCCGGATGCAACAGGGATTACAGCCACCACGGGTCCGTCTCCGAAGATTGAAATGGGTTTGGGGTTTGTGCCGGGAGGCCATTCCGCAACCACGTTAAACCCCCTGGGGGTCCGTTTGGCGCTTTCGATGTAGGGCGCACCCGTCACCAGCAGGGTTCCTGTCGGCTCGTCGAGCGCATAGGTCGAGTCGGCCTTGTCGGTCGAAAGCAACACGATCCGCAGGGTACCCGATGGCAGCGAAAACTCACGCACGACCGGCTCCGGAGCGATCCGACCGGTGTATCTCCACGTATCATTCGTCTCACGCTTCAGGTCGGGAGATCCCTCGACCGCCTTTTGCTCGGAGTCGGGAAGGGCCAGATGCAAGACAACGTCACTGTCAATTGGGCCGTGTAATACGAATGTGCTGGTCTTGCCGTTCTGGGCCAAGGTCAACGCGCGTCCCACGCTGCTTGCGACGCGTGCCCCGCCGACGCTCACCACCACGTCCTGCAAGAGGGGCACGATCTCACCCGGCGCCAGGGTCAAACTACCCCCGCCTTTCAGCGATGTTGTGACCGATTGTGAGCTGGGATTATCCACAAATACAACGGCGCCGTGGGGCCCTTTGCGTGCGAACACCCGCAGACGTCTATCGCCTGCCACGTCGGTAAATTCACGATCGGCGTTGTGCGATCCGACCAATACCGATGCAAAACCCTGTGCAAACAGTCCAGCGCGCTTCATTCGGTAATAGATCGGACGCAGATCGCCTGCTTCACCTACGGCACCACCGTAGTCGTAGCTTGCGGCCAGGTCGTTGTCGTTCCAGGCGCCCCAGTTGGTGCCTCCGTGAAACATGTAGTAGTTCCAGCCGGCGCCTCCAAACGCCAGGATCTTCCATGTGTTGCGATCGTAGTCGGCAAGCAACTTCGGTGTCAACGCGCCGTAAAAGTCGTACCAACCGGGCCAAAATTCGGTCGAAAGCCACGGGCTTTTCCGCGCTTTTGGGTCAAACGATGCATCGCCTGCGGGATCGTGACCGTGGTGCAATCCACTCATAAAATGCGGCACCTCAAGCCCGAGGGCCAGCGCCTTGTCGCGCAATCGCGTGAAGTACCCATTGGGCATCACCGTTCCCCATCCGAGTGGATGTTCATTTTCAAGTTGCACCAGGATGACGGAGCCACCGCGATGGATCTGGCGCGGATTCACGATCGCGAAGATTTTTTCCATCCAGCGGTGTGCGTAGCGCTCGAACTGCGGATTCTCCTTGCGAACCTCGACGCCGGGACGAAAACGCAGCCAAACCGGATAACCGCCGCTATCCCATTCGGCACACACGTAGGGCCCGATGCGTGCGATGACGTAGAGACCCACCGCTTCGGCGGTATCGAGGAACGCGCCAAAATCCTTTTCGCCACGGAAGTCCCACTGGCCTTCGCGAGGTTCATGGTAGTTCCAAAACGCATAGGTTTCGACCGTGTTCATGCCCGCCCGTTTCAGACGCAGCAGCCGATCGCGCCACATCGCCCTCGGCACGCGTGCATAGTGCATCGTTCCCGAAACAACCACCGTCGGGCGACCGTTGATGTGCATCCCGGTTCCGTCGTACGAAACAGCTTTCTGCGCCGCTGGCGTTGTCCCGGGAAAGATATCGTCGCCCATGGGTGAACCGGGCTGTGCGATGGACGTGCCGGCATGTAACCCGGCAATCAAGCAAACCGTGGCGATGTGACGAGGGGAGAGCCAGAAGCGAAAACGGTACATTGGGCGCACAATTGCACAGGATGACCGCCTCGCGAACCCTGAAACGACATCGGTCGATCTAGAACGCCACCTCGTTCACCGTGTCGGCAAGCATTCGCAGCGGCACGTACGCGGTGGCGCCCGGGTTGGTGGGGAATCCAGCGACGCCAACCGCGAAGCGGACGATCATGGCATTGGCGTCGTAGTTGCCACCCACCACGAAGAGTTGGTCGAATGCGGCTCCCCCGAAGGCGAGATTCTGCACGGTTGTTTCGACGGGCACCGGAATGCGCCCGAGTTCCTTCTTGCTGACAACGTCATAGATCCCGATCTGTTTCGCCTGATGCAGCGCCAGCCACAGATTGCCGTGGGCATCGAATGCAGCACCGTCCGGAAATGGAACGTTGGTTAAATACGGCGCCGATTGCACCGTCGTTGTCGCGTTTGCGGGAAGCGCAAAACGGTTCACCGTGTTCATGCCTGGCCGGGTCACGTAGACGAACCTGCTGTCTGGATCGACCTCGATGCCGTTGGCACCAATGTTTCCTGTCAACGTGTGGTGCTGGCCGTCAGGTAGGTAGCGGTGCACGGAGCCCGCGGCGGTGAAAAATACTGCGCCCATTCGATCGACCGACAGATCATTGGCCCCCGTCGCCTCGGCCAATATTGCGACCTTGCCGTCGGGCGCCACCCGGTATAGCCCCGCCTGTCCGGTGATGAGCAGTGCCCCGTCTCCCATCACGACGCTGCCGAGGCAATTGAATCCAAGCAAGCGGGTGCGTTTTTTATCGGGAGCGATGCGTGACAACATCGGCTGGCAGACCAGCACGCTACCGTCCTTGCGCCAGCTCACACCCTCAGGAAATCCGACCAGCCGGGCATACGTTTCCGGCTGCGCTCGCAGGGCACGGGGCAAATCAATCGGCGACAGCGGGATCCCCACATCGGCGCCGGCGTCAGCCCCCGGAACGGTCACTTTGCCGCCGTTGCCACCAACCGTAGCACCGGATTCGCCTCCGCCTGCGTCCGTGCCAGGCTGTCCCACCGAGCCCCCGGCTTCGGCAGCGCCTCCGGCATTGCTGCCGCCGGTTTCCTCTTCGGAGCCAGTTCCACCCATGGCGCCACCGCTGCTACCCGATGGGCGGCAAGCCGCCGTTGCGAGCATGATCAACAAATAGAAACGAGACATTGTCGGATTTGAATCCTACGCCAAATTGCGCGCGCGTTTCGATCGTTTTGGGTGAGGGCGCCAACGGCCAGGCGTGTGCGTATCGTGCGGCGCCGGGATCGGATTTGAACCCGTACTTCAGTCCAAGGGATCGTCGAGCCCGTTGGTTCCTGCCCATGGTACGATCCCGCTATGAATCTCGTCGACGAACTCCGCGCCGTGTCCACCGCGCTGGTTGGTGCGGGCGTTCGCCATGCGGTGTGCGGCGGCATTGCCGTGACGGTATATGGTGCAACCCGGTCGACAAAGGACATCGACATCCTGATCGCCCCCGAAGACCTGTCGCGTGCGTTGGATGCGGTACGCCCCATTGGCTACGTTTTTGCGGCACTGCCGATGGTGTTTGAGGAGGGGACGGATACGGAACGGCATGTACAACGGGTCAGCAAGGTCGAGGGAACCGAGCACCTGCTGCTGGATCTTCTTTTGGCCAAGGCTTCGTTTGAAGGTTTGCTGCGCGATTCTGTGACAGTTGATTTGCCGGATGGTCCGCTCGTTGTCGTGGCACGAGATGTGCTGATTGCAATGAAACGACGGGCCGGACGGCCGCAGGATGTGGCGGACATCGAAAAGCTGGAGCAACTTGATGGCCCGTAATACGAATCTGCTCCCCGAGGATGTTGCCCAGCGACTGGAGGTGTTGCGGCGATTGTACGTCGCCGAATCGGATGAAGCGGCGCGCGACCGTCTGATTCGTGAGCGCCCCACGCCCGCGGCGCCCGTGTTTGCGGTTGCGGTGCAAGCAAGACTGCAAGAGCTACGGGCGCTGTGCGAACTGACCCGCCATCTTCACGCCGGCAAGCCCCGCCGAAGTGACGCCGGCCAGTCCTGAAGCGCACTGATTCGCCGCACATCAGCGAGAAGACTTCTTCGGCGCGGCCTTGGACCTCAGCGCCAGTTCGGCCGCTTCCGCCATGAGCGCCGCGACGCCCGGGCGTTTGAGGTCGGCGGCTTTCCGGACGGTCAACCACTTCACTTGTTTGCCGCCCGGTTCAAGCAGGTCCCATTGGTCATCCAGAAGAACGCCGTGCTCAAAGCCTACGCGCACATGGTCGTTCATGGGCATGACGAACGCGAAATACCGTGGCGCGGAAAAGCCCAACAGCTTCCATCCTGGCCGGACACTCTCCACGGCGGCTGGTACCACTTTTTTTAAAAGCATGCGCGCGGCCGACGTTAGCTGCTGGACCTTGGGCCGGTGGTCTTTCAGCAGTTCGCGCAGATCGTCTTCAACGGTTGGCCGGGCCGCCAGCTTGGCCACGAACGCCCGACCACGTGCCACCCAGGCGGTCACGCGTGCTTGCGTTGCGCAGCCTTCGGTCGCGACATAGACGAAGCCACGCATTGGCTTTTTGGTGAAGTCCATGGGCCTTGCGTAGGGCGCCATTAGCGCGCCTTCATAAGCCTCGGGTCCAACGCGCACCATGAGTTCGGCGCCAACAATTCCGCAACACATGGACCCGTTTTCGAGAAAGCAAAGACCCCCAAACATCTTTTTTTCTGTGATGCCGTTGCTGGCGCCAAAGGCTTTTCGGATACGGGCGGCAAGTTTTTCGTTGTAGGCCATGTCCTGCATCTTATCGCGTTGGCTTCAGGCAATGGTTGCACCAATACGCAGATTGCGTACAATTGGATCTTAGCGGAGAACCATCATGCCAAAGCACACCAGCGTAACCTTGGGCGATCACTTCCAACTCTTCGTTGACCGGCGTGTGAACAGTGGCCGCTACGGCTCTGCCAGTGAGGTGATTCGTGACGCGCTTCGCCTATTGGAACAAAAAGAGCGCGAGGAGAAAGCGAAGACCTTGGCACTCCGCGCTGCGATCGAGAAGGGCGTTGACAGCGGGCGCGCGAATAATTCGAGTATGCAAAGTGTTTTGGCCGCCGCCGAACGTCGTCGGGCGTGATAGTTTGTTTCTACCTCACGGAGGCTGCGCACGAGGACCTCGTGGACATAGCGGACTATACGTTTGACCGTTGGGGCGGGGGGGCAGGAGCGGCTTTACGTTGCCGCGCTGTTCACGTGCTTCGGTGAGATTGCCGACAACGAGAAACTGGGACGAGCCTGCGACGATCTAGGCCAAGGGCTGCGTCGAGTTGGGGAGGGCAGCCACATCGTGTATTTTCGCAGGGTAGGCGATGAGATCGAAATTGTGCGCATTCTTCACGAACGAATGCTTCCCGAAAAGCATCTGAAATTCTGAGCTGCGGGGCCTATGCGGCCAGGTATTTGGCCAGTGGCCCCGGATGCAAACGTCCTTTGGATCAGCGGTGAGTTCGAGGTGATCGGGCCACCAGCTCGGCTCGTTTACACATGGCGAATTGGGGCCGAGCAAGCGACGACACGCGTGACCGTCCGTTTCAGCCGAAAAGCGCGCCAGACCCGGGCACGATTTGAAGGGGGCGTTGCGCCTTCGCCGGTGACAAAGCACGGGTTGAAGGCGCAGAGTCTACCCATGAGCAAAATCCCTGACACCATCTTGTTTTCCACACCCGGGACCTGCGCTTTGTCGTGCGTGGTTGCGCTGGAGTGGGCGGGCGAACCCTACCGGTTGTGCCGCCTTTCACGGGAGGAGCGGGGCTCCGAGGCGTACCAGCGCGTGAACCCGCGCGGGCAGGTTCCTGCGATGAGCCTTGGCGCGGGTGGGGCGCGCCGAATTCTGGTCGAGGCAAACGCCGTTCTCGCGAACATCGCGGCGCGCGAGCGTGGGCGAGAGCTGTTGCCACCACACGGCACGCCTGAGCGCGACCTGGCGAACCAGTGGCTGGCTTACCTCGCGAGCGGCTTTCATGCGTCGTTTTGGCCGTACTTTCGGCCGGAGCGTTACACCACAGAGGAGGCGCATCAGGCTTCGGCGAAAGCCGCGGGGGTGTTGCTCATCCGCCGTGAGCTGGCACATATCGAGAACACGCTTGGCGATGCGCCGTTTGTCCTCGGCGAGAAGCGCAGTCTGCTCGACGGATACCTCTATGCGATGGCGCGCTGGTCGGCCAAGATCGTCGATCTGCCGGGTGAATTTCCCCGCGTGGCGGCCTTCCAGCAACGGCTGGCGGCGGATCCCGCGGTTGCCTTCGGCGTTGCGATGGAACGCAGCGCGGATGTGGATCTGACCGGTCACGCGTGCACGGGGTTCGTCACGCTCGCCGAATTTCTGGGATAACTATCCCGGCGCCCGTGCAACGAGTTCAGACCGGCGCGCCGTTTCGGAAGGAAACAACTGCGAGACAATGCGCGCACGATAATCGAAGATGCGTTCGAGCATCGGCCGCACCATGACGACATGTGCCATGGATCCGAGCGGCCCCAACGGAACGTCATAGTCGATGTGATCAACCATCCGGGTTCCCTGATTGCAGGACTCGAAGGTATGGCGATGATGCCAAAGTGAATAGGGCCCGCGCACTTGAACATCTACAAACGAGTGGGGCGGATCGAAATCCCGAATCAGGGTTTTCCAGTCGATGCGTTTGCCCAGTAAACGCAATGTGTATTCCAGTTCCGTACCAGCTTGCATTCGAATCGGCATCGCGGTGGTGATGGCGAATCGAAGAAATGCCGGTGTTAGCCGTTCCAAATTCACAGCGTCCGAAAAGAACTCGAACACCTTTTCCAACGGCGCCGCCACGATCTGTTCTCGCCTCAGAACGTAGCGACCGGGCGGTTGCAATCTTGGTTTGTTCACATGGGTTGGATGCCTGGCTGCGGACGTTGCATTCATTTTGCGTAACGCTGCCGACCGGCATCACACCTAAATGCAAGTGTTCATTGCCGGCGGCTCTGGGTTTGTAGGGCAAAAACTTGCGCCAAACTAGCGGCGTCACAGCCGTTCTACCGAAAGATCACGAAGCGCGCTATTTCGCCGTACGAAACGCGAGACCGACGCTGCTGTTAAACACCGGCCAGGTCCCGAGGTT
>JAWXBF010000077.1:0-10983 GCA_034439895.1 Deltaproteobacteria bacterium | reverse complement strand
TGACCACCGGCTTCGCGCTGGTTGGCACGACGCTTTTTCTCCGCAGCGTCGGTGACCAAGTGGGTTGGTTCGACTGGGCCGTCGCGGGCTTCATGTATCTCGCGGGCATGATCAGCTTGACCGGTGGTTATCACCGACTGTTTTCACACCGCGCCTACGAGGCCTCGTGGCCGGTGCGGCTCGTGGCACTTCTCTTTGCTGCGGGAACGTTTCAGTACTCGGCGTTATGGTGGGCCTCCGAGCACCGCCACCATCACAAGCACGCCGATCGCGAGGGTGATCCCTACAACATCAATCGCGGGTTTCTGTGGGCACACATTGGATGGCTCATCACGCCGCTTGTTCCGGAGAACCCGCGCGACAACGTCGATGACTTGCACAAGGATCCGCTCGTGCAGTGGCAACATCGCCACGTGCGCTGGCTGAACTTCGTGATGGGACTGGGTCTGCCCATGGCGATGACGACGATCTATTCGGTGGTGGTTGGTCGACCGTTGTGGATTGGTCTCGTCTCCGGTTTTCTGATTGGCGGCAACGTCGCAATCACCGCGATCGAACATTCGGTTTTCTTCATCAACTCACTTTGTCATACCATTGGCTCGCGACCCTACGATACCGAGCAGAGCGCCCGCGACAGCTTCATTATGGCTGTTTTGACGCTGGGCGAGGGGTATCACAACTACCACCACAAGTTTCAACACGACTATCGCAATGGTTACCTCCCCTGGCATTTCGATCCGAACAAGTGGATCATCTTCATGTTGTCGAAAGTCGGTTTGACCTCAGACCTCAAACGGGTTCCCGAAGAGTCCATCCGTCTGGCGCAGCTTGCCGAGAAGCGTCGCCACCTCGCACTCAATGCCGAGTCCGGCAAGCTTACGCTCTCGGATCGCGTTCAGTCCTTGATGGGCGAGATGCACGACACGGTGGTCGAGAAGCACAAGGTATTCCGAATTCTGGCATCGCAGTACGCTTCGATTCAGAAGACTGGAGGCAGGCCAGACGGTCAGCAAGAACTGAAGCAACGTCTTGAGTTGGCGCGTGCCGAGCTGCGTGATCTCATCAACAACTGGAACCGAACGCACCGCACGGTTTCGAGCGGCGCGTAGGCGCTGGCAGATCAGATCTCGGTAATTGCGACGAGGCTTAACCCATGGTTGAGCTGGTCGGGATCCCGGTTGGCGTAGGTTCCGAGATAGCCGAGTTCAAAGCGGGCACGCCAGGGCGTTTGCACCGACGCGCCCACGAAGGTCCGGTCTTGATCGAAACCGATTTTGGGACCCCAATCGGTCGTGTTGAAATTCTGGAAGTATTCCTGTGACAGCACCAGTCGAACAGGTGCGAGTGACAGGGCGCCCCAAACTACCCGTGCCTGGAATCGGATGCGATGGCCCACGACATCGCCCCATCCGAATCGTTGTTCAAGCCGTGTCCGAGCCGACAGACGGACGGTCTCGGACAGGTTCGAGCGGACAGAGGCCTGTTCCACCAGGCGATGTTCGATTTTGTGGCCGCCGTCGGTATCGGCAGTGTCGTTGAATTGATATCCCGCAGCGACGGCGACGCCCGTGCGAAATAGATACCCAACGAGGGGCCGCAGCACAAAAATGTTCGCGTCTTCGGTCCAGCGCCATTGCATGTCGAGCGAAGCAGTCAGGCCAGACACCGGCGGGAAAGCCTTTTGCACGGTGACGAGGGTCCAGGACTCCAACCGGTTGTCGACCTCGGCCAATGCAGGCCTTGATCCCAGCAAGAAGAGACAGGAGATCGAGCCGACGAGCAACCGAACGGCGATCCAATGGGGCCTCGCCGGTTTCCATTTTGACGTTTTGGTGAAAACTTTCATTGCCCCATTTACCCTATCGTATTGATAGGGTACTATATCGGGCTCATGGCGCTGTCAATCGTCTCCGTCGGTTCAAGTCTTTTTTCGACGGATGCGTTGTGTCCGCAGAGGTTCGGCCACGGCGGGGCTTGCCGGCAACGAGACGTTCGCCTCGGCGAGGGTGGTGTGATCGAGGATGCCGGCCATGGCGTCGCGGACGTGTTTCATGACCCGACGAACGCTGCACGCGGCTTCATTGGGACAGTCCGAGCATTTCACGTACGCAGTCACACTGGCACAGGGTACGGGGGCGAGAGGGCCATCAAGGATGCGAATGATCTCCCCATAGGTGATCTGGTTTGCGGGCTTGAGCAGTTCGTAGCCCCCGCCTTTTCCCTTCTTGCTGCGAACGAGACCGTGGTTGCGCAGCGCCAACAAGATGGCTTCGAGGAACTTGTGTGGAATGTGCTCGTCGGCCGCGAGCGTCGAAATCTGCACCGGCGTTCCAAACGGAGCGCGTGCCAGCGCCGACAGCGCCTTGATTCCGTATTTGGCTTTTCGCGACAGCATCCGGAATCCAACTCTATCGCGTCCTCGTCCTCACGTCCGCATTTCCCAGGAGCCCTCACGTGATCGATATTCCCATCGCGATCGGTGGTTTGTTGGTCGGGACCATTGTGGGCCTGACGGGCGTTGGTGGCGGCGCTCTCATGACACCCATGTTGGTTTTGATCTTTGGCATTGAGCCCCTCGCGGCAGTTTCGAGCGATGTGGTGGCGTCGTTGATCATGAAGCCCATTGGTGGCGGCGTTCACCTGCGCCGCGGCACGGTCAACATGCAGCTCGTGAAGTGGCTGATGCTGGGCTCGCTGCCCTGCGCGTTCCTCGGCGTATTGCTGCTCAAGTCCTTCGGTGGTCCGCAAATCCAGAGCACCATCAAACTTGGACTCGGTATTGCGCTGGTGTTGGCCTCGGCAGGGATTCTTTTGCGACCACTCATCGTTCGCAAACACCGCGATGCGCCCCAGGGTGAGCCGACACCGATCCGGCCACTGCCCACCGTGATCGTCGGAATCGTAGGCGGTCTTATCGTTGGCATGACCTCCGTTGGCTCTGGCTCGCTGATGATCGTCATGCTCCTGATGTTGTACCCGCGGCTCAAACTCTCAGATCTGGTGGGCACGGATCTGGTTCAGGCGATTCCGCTGGTCGCGTCCGCGGCATTGGCACATTTTCTATTCGGTGACTTTCGGCTGGCACTGACGGGTTCGATCTTGCTGGGCGCCATCCCGGGCGTTTACATCGGCGCAAGGATGTCGTCGCGCGCACCGGATCACGTGTTGCGTCCGATCTTGCTGGTCGCGCTCACGGCATCGGCAACGCGCCTGCTTGGTGCGAACAATCAGATCATGTTGATTGCGGCAGTGTTTGCGCTGGGCGCGGTCCTGCTGATGGACTGGAAGACCCGCCGTCGGTTGCCCGCCGTTGCGGTTGTCACCCCACCCACTACCTAAAGTTGGTTTGGGGCACCGATGCCAAGCAGCCCAAGTCCCTGCGCCAGAACGCGGGCCGTCACGGAACACAGGGCGAGACGGGACGCTCGGGTTGCGCCTTCGGATTTCAACACGGGGCAGTGTTCGTAGAAGGTTGAAAACGCCGCGGCAGTTTCAAACAGAAACAAACAGAGCAGATGCGGCTTCAAGTTCTCAGCGGTCTTCTCGACGATCTCCGAGAACTGGAGCAACTGCAACCCGAGTGCCTTTTCGGCAGGGTCCGCGAGGTTCAGTTCTCGTGATACGGTTTCGTCGGTCACGTCTGCCTTGCGGAGAATCGAGCGGATGCGGGCATGGGCGTACATCAAGTAAGGCGCGGTGTTGCCCTCGAACGCGAGCATGCGATCCCAGTCAAAAACGTAATCCTTGATGCGATCGTTCGATAGGTCAGCGTATTTTACCGCGCCGATGCCGACGGCGCGGGCGATGGCGTCCTGTTCGACCGTGGGCAGTTCAGGGGCTTTTTCGGCGACCACCTTCTGTGCGCGCTCGATCGCCTCGGCACACAGCGAGGCAAGGCTAATGGCGTCACCCGCGCGGGTCTTGAACATTTTCTTGTCGGGTCCGAGTACCGAGCCGAAGGCGACATGTTCAAGCCGAAGGTCCGATTGCGCCCATTTTGCCAGGCGTGCCGTCGCAAACACCATCGCAAGGTGTTGCTGTTGCGGTGAGCCCACGACAATGATGATCCGATTGGCGCCAAGCGTGCCTACTCGATATCGGACCGCGGCGAGATCGGTCGTCGCGTAACCGTAGCCACCGTCCTGTTTGCGCACGATGAGTGGAATGGGTTCGTTCTCGCGCCCGGTAAAGCCTTCGGGAAAGACACAGATTGCACCTTCGCTTGCGCGGGCCAAGCCGAGCGTTTCCAGATCGCTTACCACTGCGGGCAGGGCATCGTTGTAGGCACTTTCGCCGCGCACATCGGAGGGTTGCAGACCCACGCCGAGGGTTTCGTAGAGTTCGGTGAAGTGACCAACCGAAATCGCGATCAGCTTTTTCCAAAGGCCCAGGGTTTCAGGATCGCCGTGCTGCAATTTCACCACCCGCTGTCGGGCACGTTCGGCAAAGGCCGGATCTGCATCAAACGCAGCACGGGCGGCCTTGTAAAGTACCACCGTTTCTTGCACCGTGGTTGCGTTGCTGATGCCGTCCTGATCCTGCATGTGTTCGATCAACATGCCAAACGGTGTGCCCCAGTCGCCAATATGATTTTGCCGGATCACCTTGTGTCCGGCGAACTCGAGCAATCTCGCGATGACATCGCCGATGATGGTGCTGCGCAGATGACCGACGTGCATTTCCTTGGCCACGTTGGGTGCGGAGTAATCGATGACGACGGTGTCAGGCCTTGGCGCAAGCGGTACGCCAAGGCGCGGATCGCCTGCAAGCGCTCGCACCGCGCCGTCCAGAAATGCGGGTTGCAAGCGCAGGTTGATAAAGCCGGGGCCCGACGCTTCGGCGTGGGCGATCACGTCATCGACAGGAAGATGCGCAAGCAGCGTTGTGGCGACCTCGCGCGGATTGCGTTTCAAACGGCGGGCCAACGCCAACGCCACGTCGGCCTGATAGTCGGCATGTTGCGAACGGTGAATCGCCGGATCGGTCTGCGCTTCCTCGGCGCCGAAAGCAGCCGCAAGCGCCGTGGAAAAGCGTTGTCGCAGGGGGACAAGGGGAGAGGCCATGGGATGAATGGGGTACCACACGCGCCCGCGGACTGCATCGGGTTGGGTTGTCGGGATGGGGCAAAAGCGAGGTTTTCGAGAAAAACCCGGATTCAAGCGCTTTGCGTGGGCGGACCGCCACCGTGGGCCGCGGCATGCAAATCACTGCGGGTTTTGTAGCCCGTGAAAAAACGGCGGGCGATTGCGTTCAATATCGGATCGCTCATCCCGTTCAAGAAGGCGTAGTTGACGTTGTCGCGTGCGTGGTGCCACCGGTGGTGCGACTTTGGCAAGATCATCCGCCAACGACCGAAGCGATCAATCCACGGGCCCGTCAGGGTGTGGCAGACGTAATGGGACACTTCGGCGAAACACGACAGCACCGCGAAATACGCCACGAAAAGTATTGCGCTTGTTGGCAAGATGGTGACGAGCGCGAGGGTGATCAATTGAACCACGAACAGCCAGATCTTCGAGCGACTTTCGAGGTAATAGATGGCCCAAAGTGGCCGCCTCGTGTACTTGATGCGCACGTGGTGCAGGTGAAAATTCGCAACGATGGGTCCCAAGACCCCCTGGTATCGGTCCTGGTTGTCCATCAGCAAGTGGGCGAAGCCATTGATGAAATCCGCAGCAAAAAAAGCCCCGAAAACCAGCAGAACGTGCCCGGCCCAGGAAATATTTGCCGCATTCCCCAGGGCCAACAGGAAAAGCGGAAGCAACACATTTCCGCTGGCCACGACGTGCCCGAGCCACGCGTAGCCGCGCCCGCTTTCGTAGCGGCCAATCGCCGCTGCAAACTCCGTTTGTTTCTGCCCTAGACTTTCCATGGAACGCGTCACCATTCGATGCCGGTGGTGGGTTCATCGACGACGCGAGACCCAAAGATGCATCATACTTGGTCGGAAAGGTGCCCGCGGTAACGATACGCCATGGGAGACGTGCTGGCTTTGTTGGGCCCGACCAACACGGGGAAGACCCATCGGGCGCTAGAACAGCTTCTGGCACACGAGCGTGCGGCCATTGGCCTGCCGCTGCGGTTGTTGGCGCGTGAGGTCTACGATCGCCTGACCTCGTCGCTTGGTCGAGAGGCCGTGGCCCTCATCACCGGTGAGGAACGCCGGGTTCCGCGGCGACCCCGCGTCTGGGTTTGCACCGTCGAGGCGATGCCCACTGATCTCGATGTGGATCTCGCCATTATTGACGAGATTCAACTGGCGGCCCACGAGGAGCGCGGACATGTGTTCACCGACCGTCTGCTGCATCTGCGGGGCCGCAACGCGACCTGGTTCCTGGGTTCAGACACCATGGCACCGATGCTGAGCGCATTGATCCCGGACATTCGAATCGAGCGACGCCCGCGGATGTCGCAACTGTCCTACGGCGGGACGCTGTCGATGGCGCAGCTTCCGCCTCGCACTGCGGTGATCGCGTTTTCTGCCAAAAAGGTCTACGCAATCGCCGAACGTTTGCGCATCAAGCGTGGCGGAACGGCCATTGTCACGGGTGCACTATCGCCGAGGGCGCGCAATGCTCAGGTGGCGCTGTTTCAATCGGGTGAAGTGGATTACCTCGTGGCGACCGATGCGATTGGCATGGGGTTGAACCTGGACCTGGATTGTGTTGCGTTTTCCGATGTCCAGAAATTCGACGGTCGGCGCAATCGACCCCTGCACGACTCGGAACTTGCGCAGATCGCTGGTCGCGCGGGTCGCTACCGGCAGGATGGAACGTTCGCGATGCTTTCACCCGAGCCGGAACTGTTGCCGCGTTCGATTCGAGCCATCGAGAAGCATCGGTTTCCGGCGATCACTCAAGTGTACTACAGAAACCCGATTCTGCAGTTTGATTCCGCCGACACACTGCTGCAATCCCTGCGCCAGCCGCCGCCCAAATCTTGTTTTCGTTTGCCCGAAGACTCGGATGATTACCACGCGTTGCTTTCGTTGATGCGACATCCGGAAGTGTCGGTCCGTGCACGGGGCAGCGAACGCGTTCGTCTTTTGTGGGAGATCTGTCAGATCCCGGACTTTCGCCAGCTGGCCCTCGGCGATCACCACCAGCTGCAAGTCGAGCTCTATTTGCGGCTCACTCGGGGAAACGGATGCCTCGAAGCCGATTTTGTGCGACGGCGGTTGCAGTCCCTTTCGAGCACGTCCGGTGATATCGAAACCTTGCTTGCGCAAATGCAGGCCGTACGTGTCTGGACATACATCACGCAACGTTCGCACTGGGTCGAATCGGCCGAAGAATTTCAGGAAGAGGCACGGGCCCTTGAAGATCGGCTTTCGGATTCGCTGCACGCGGCGCTCGTGGGTCGATTTGTCACGGAGCGACGGCGAGTTCGGGCGAGTCCCCAAAAAAATGCGCTCGAACGTTCGCTGGCCAGTCAGCTCAAAACCGTGATCGACAGGGGAAGTAAAGGCACCGCGCCCGTGCTTCCGTCATCACCGGCCGCACTCGAAAGCGCCGCCGAACGTTGGAGTGAAGCACCCCACGACCGTTTTGAGCTGCAGGCGAGCGGCAAATTGACCGAGGTGGGCAGCCAAGCGGTCATTGCCCGGCTGGTGCCCGGCCAATCCGTTACACAACCCGAGGTTGTGGTGCTGGCGCAGGTTTCTCCGGGCGTTCGCCTGCGTTTACACCGACGTCTTGTGGCATGGACGCGAGATGCGGTGGCCTTGTTGGAATCCCCCTGGTCGTCATTCCAAACCGCGCAGCGTTCACCGGAGCTCGCGGGACTTCTTTACCAGTTGCAGCTTGGCCTCGGCACCGTGCGCGTACGGGACCTCAGTGTCTCTCCTGGAATGTTGTCGCGCGACGAACGAGACCAACTCAAGCGCCTCGGCATTGTGATCGGTCACGCCGTGGTTTATGCGCTCGCCAATCTGAAGCGCGAGCGACTGGTTCTGCGGACAGGCCTGTGTTCCGGTTTCCTGGGCGTGGGGCTCGAAGGTCCCGATCAAACCCTCGGGGAACCTTCTTGGCAGGTGCGCTCCCACATTCCGATACCCCTCTACGCCGGGATGGGTTATCCGGTGTTCGGGGCACGGGCGGTGTTTGCGCCGGTGGCCGAGGCGCTTGCCGCGAGCCGAAGACCCAGGCCGAGTGCGCTCGCAAAGCAGCTTGGTTGCGACGAACAAGAGGCAACGGTTGCGTACGATGCGTTGTACGATTCAAGCATGATCCCACGCAAAAGGTAGCGGGGACGATCGGGTCACGGTCGTGCATCCGATGTTCGACCGTCGATCAGATGCACTGGCTTTCGAGTTCGTATGTCGATTGCGTTGGTAAGGTTCGACTTGCCGTGTCTATAATGCCGCGCAGGAGATCACACATGTCCAATGACTTTGCCCCCGTTGAACCCACCCCGATCGATTTGAAAAAAGCCAAGACGGCTGCAACCGCGGCACCAGCGCAACCCGCAACAAAACCGAAGAAAGCCAAGGCCAGCAAGAAGAAGGCACCCGCTGCCAAGGCCGCCACGAACACGGCTCCTGCTGCCAAGACCGTAAAGCCTGTGAAGGCTGCCAAGAAAGCTGGCAAGAAGGCTGCCAAGAAAGCTGGCAAGAAGCCCGCCAAGAAAGCTGGCAAGGCTGCGAAGAAAGCTGGCAAGGCCGCCAAGAAAGCTGGCAAGGCCGCGAAGAAAGCTGGCAAGGCCGCGAAGAAAGCTGGCAAGGCCGCGAAGAAACCCGCCAAGAAGAAATAACCGAGCGACGTATCACGCGACTCGGTAGCGCCTGGTGCTCGCCGAGTCGTGTCGATTCCGCCCATTTTCAGATCGCGTGGCGCGAAAGGCCGTTCAGTGCGCCTTGGCCTTCGGTTTCAGCGGTCCGATCTCCGGGACAATCACAAGGTACGAAAACGCACCGAGCAAAGAAAAGCCGCCCGCGACCAGCAACGGCACGAGGAAGCCCCCGGTTTTTTGTAGCATCACGCCGACAAAGGTGGTGATCGAGATGCCCGCCAAATTCGAGGCAAAGTTCTGGATGCCGCCAATCGTGCCAACGTACTTGCGCGAGGGCGCCACATCGGCTGGCAACGACCAGACGCTGGCCCCCGCAAACGCGAGTCCAGAATAAGAAAGCGCAAGCAGAGCCAATGCCCAGCCTGCACTTGGCGCCATCACCGCAAGCGCAATCGACGATGACACAACCATGCCCCCCACGAGCGGGATCTTGCGGGCCCAGGTTAATTTCATCCCACTTTTCACGAGACGATCCGAGGTGAGACCACCGAGATATCCCATTGGCACCGCCGTGAGTGCCGGGATCATGCCGTAGAAACCCATCTTGATGACCGTAAATCCGCGCTCTTTCACGAGATAGGTCGGAAACCAGGTGATGAAGAAATAGATGACGAAGTTCAGGCAGAAAAAGCCCAGCATCATTCCCCAGATGGTGCGATGCCGAAACAGATCGCGCCAGCGCACGGGCGCCGCGTCGCTATCTTGTGTTTCGGTTGACTGATCCGATTCGATGTGCGCGAGTTCTGCGGGTGATACCGAAGGGTGGTTGCGGGGCTGCTTGTACATGCGCAGCCAGAACACGGTCCAAACGAAACCAAGCGCGCCCGTGATCACAAACGACATGCGCCAGCCGAACAAACCAATGATTGCCGTGACGATGGGCAAAGACAGTGCTGTGCCGACACGGGCGCCACTGTCGAAGATGCTGGTGGCAAAGGCACGTTCGCTGCGCGGAAACCACTCGGACACCACCTTGGCGTTGCACGGATAGGCCGGTGCCTCACCTGCGCCGAGCAACAGCCGAAAACCGAAAAGGCTGCCAAACCCGCGGGATAGCGCGCACGCGGCCGTGAACAACGACCACCAAACAACCGCAACCGCATACGCGATGCGCGCGCCGACCTTGTCGATGAACCAGCCCGAGGGCATCTGAAAGGCCGCGTAGGTCCAAAAAAACGCCCCCAACACCCAGCCCATGGCGGTCGATGAAAGACCAAACTCTTTTTGGATGCTGGGTGCGGCCACGCTGAGATTGGCTCTGTCGACGTAGTTGATGGTGGTGGCCATGAAGGCCATGAACACCATCGACCAGCGGACGCGGGAGCGGGGTTCGGATTGAGTCGTCATGGAGGCTGCATTTGACGCTCGGACCCGCGATGCTGCAAGTCACATCGGTTGACATTCAACAGTGGAAAGATGGATTCATTTCGAGTGAAAGACCGAGAGCGCTCGCGTACTGTGGAGATCTGACTCACCGGAATGGTGCCCCATGAAGGTCGACAACGCCGATTCCCCATCCCCACCGGTTGACTTGACTCAACAGTTCGATGCCGTGGTCGTCGGCTCGGGCGCTGCCGGTGGCATGGCAGCTTATGTGTTGACCCAACACGGACTCAACGTGTTGTTGCTCGAAGCTGGGGCGAAGCAAAACGTCGAGGAGATCTTGCGTTCGCAGGAGTGGCCCTATGAACACCCGACACGGGCGCGACTTTCTCCCAACACGCATGCCCTTTCGTTCAACGAATACACCATTCGGGATCGCCCCTATGCCAAGGGCCTGCCCCATCAAAAGGTCACGTCGTACATGGGTGGCTCGGAATACCGCAAAGATCTGCTGGTGAACGAGAAGGAAAATCCAACAACCGGAACGCCCTACGCCTGGGTGCGTGCGCGAACACTTGGAGGGAAGACGAACATCTGGGGTCGTTTGTCGTTGCGCATGGGCGATCTGGATCTCAAGGCCAAATCGCATGACGGTTATGGTGAAGACTGGCCGATTTCCTATGCGGACCTTTCTCCGTACTACGATAGGGTGGATCGTTTGCTTGGGATCATAGGCCATCCCGAAAAGTTGCCCCACGTGCCGGACGGTTTGTTTAACGGTAGAAGCCGGCTCAATTACGCCGAGCTGAAGTTGCGGAAGGGCATTGCCTCGATGGGACGCGTTGCCACGCCCTACCGCGCGGGCGTTAC
>JAWXBF010000076.1:0-3271 GCA_034439895.1 Deltaproteobacteria bacterium | reverse complement strand
GTCGTAGCCAGCGTCGCGCCGAGTGAAACGAAAAAAGCAACGACGAAGGGCAATTTCAAGGCGCCTTGTCCTTCGTGAACGCGATTGAGGATTGCGAGGCTAGCAAGCCATCCAGTTGCAGATGGTGCGTCCCTGCGCGTTGCGCTTTCGGTAGCGCTGCGTGAGCCGTGAGGGCTGCGATCATGCGTTTCTTTTCGATGGGCGCGGCGGAGAATACGGCGAACAACCGCTCCTCTCCCTGGATGTCGTCCAGGATCACGCTCCCGGGCAGATCGACGGCGCGCATTGATCTGCCAATCGCAACACTCGTCGTTCCATCGAACGGTGCGTAGACGTTCGCCTGCAACGCGCCGTCAACCGAGCCCACCATCAAGAATCCTGTGCCCCCAGATTGCACCTGAAATCGCAAGTGATCGCCAGGAAGCAAGTGCATCCCGTTGGAAACCTCGAAGGTGACTTCGTTGCGTCTGGCAAACACCTTGAAGGACACCTGTGGCTCGCCCTTGATGCCAAAGGCCTCGGTGTTTGCGATGGGTGTCGACACCTTCGAAGGTGCACTCGGCAACAGCAATACCGCGGTTGCCAGCGCCGGCAGCGCGAGTGCCGATATGAAGGGCCAGCGAAAAAAACCGCGTGCGCGTCGCACCAGGTGGCGTTCAATCTCGGGCAACGTGCGCGAAAATACTTGGCGCTGGAAGTGGCGTGCATCGCGTTCCCGTTCATCACGGGCGGTGGCACAGTGCGCACATGTTCTCAGATGCGCTGCCATGTCGGCGTTCACCGGATCCGGAAGCAGCAACGAATCCAGCTCGAGGGGAGACAGGTGGCGATCGGCGTTTTCGATCGGGATCATTTCAGATGTTCTCCCGCTGCGCGCTGGGTGGAGCGTTTGAAATGCAAGATTCGGCTCGCAATCGTCCGACGGGAAAGCCCCAGTATCTGCGCGACTTCGTCCTGCCCGAAGCCTTCTGCAAAATGCAGCCAGGCCGCGGTGCGAACTTTTTCCGGAACCCGCGCCAGCAATCCTCGGACGAGATCGCGATCCATCATGGAATCCTCTGCTCTGTGTTCGATCGCGATGTCAGGAACGCGTTCCACCGGTATCGGTCGATGACGTCGACTGCGCAACTCGCTGAAGCAATAGTTGGTGGCGACGCGATAGATCCAACGAATGGCCTCCTGCGGATCGTCAAGGCGTGCCAGATGGCGATGTAGGCGCAGGAACGACTCTTGCGTCGCGTCCTCGGCCTCGGCCTCGTCTCCGAGGATTTTCTTACATCGGGCATAGATGATCCCCCCGTATTTCCGGTAGGCGGCTGCAACACGCTCGTCAGACATGGCCACGTCGTTCCGCTTGCTCGCGGCCTACCTGGACAACGCACCAACCGAACGCACTGTGCAAGATATCTTCATCGGCAAAGACGATTTGTTTCTACAGACCGATGCGGCCTTGGCCCGATGCGCCACAAAAAAGATTGCATGGCTGCGGCCGTTCGCGCGTTGTCAACATTGTGGAATCACCCAGGCATCTTGAAATGGCGAGGTTACTCCTCGGGATGGCGTTTCTGTCGATGGGCTGCACGGGCAGCATTTCGGGTTCAACGGGTGATCCGAATTCCCTGGATCCGGACGACCCTGGGCCGGGCGGTGGTTCGGATGGAACCGGGGTGTCACAGGACGATGAACTGCCCATCGATATGCCCCGTGGCGACGTGACGCCCGGTCCGGTCGCCCTCGGCGAGGGGCGCCTGTCCGTGACGCCGCGGCGCATCCGGCGCCTGACGCCGCTCGAATACGGCCGAACCGTCGAGGCGATTCTGGGTGGCGCCACGGCCTACGCGACCCAGTTTCCCTCCGATCCGACGGTCCACGGTTTTCACAATTTCAGCGACACGCTCGAAATGCGCCCCTTGTTGACCGAAAACCTCTGGGTTGCGGCGAAATCGTGGATCGCAGGCGTGCCACTGACCACCCTGCTGAAGTGTACCAATCGAAACGACGAACTCGGTTGCGCACGCCAAACCTTCCGCGATGTGGTACGGATTGCCTACCACCGCGACGCCACCGACGGCGACGTTGCCGAACTGATGGCCGTACTTGAGGTGGGTCGGACCGGATCGACCTTTGAAGCCGGTGTGCGGCTCGCCTACGAAGTGCTGTTGCAATCGCCCTACACGATGTTTCGCACCGAACTCGGCGATCAACCGAATGCGCTTGGCTATGTCACCCTCACGCAGCAGGAGATCGCCAACCAGATCGCCTTCATGCTGACCGCTGGCCCCCCGGATGACGGGTTGCGAATGGCGGCAGCCCGTGACGAGCTTGGTTCGTCGGCCACGCGCGCTGAACACGTTCGTCGTCTGCTGGATGGGCCACGCGCGCAGGCCGCGTTGAACGAGTTTGCACGCGGTTGGTTGATGCTGGAAACGCTTCGGTTTGATCAAAAGAGCACGACGGTTTTTCCCCAATTCACGGCCACGCTCAAAGACCAAATGAAAGCCGAAAGCCTGGATTTCGTGACACGAATCCTGGCTGATAAAGATGCAAGCGTCGCCGAGCTTTTTACGAGTCGGACTGCCACCGTGGATTCGACGTTGGCACAGTTCTACGGCGTTGAACCGCAACCCCGAAGTTTTCCTGCGACGGTTGAATTGCCCCCCGAGCGGGGCGGCATCCTGGGGCGAGCCAGTCTGCTTTCGACCCTCGGCCACAGTGCCTACGGATCGCCGGTCATGCGGGGCGCGTTCGTTCGGCGGCGACTGTTGTGTGAATCGATTCCGGATCCACCACCCGACATCAACGCCACGGTCCCCACGATGGCCCCACGAACCACGCGCGAGCTGTTTGCCGAGCATTCCCGAAATCCCACCTGCGCGGGCTGTCACGCGGTGATGGACGAGCTGGGATTTCCGTTCGAGGTTTTTGATGGCATTGGCCGCTACCGAACCCTGGAAAATGGCCACCCGATCGATGCGCGCGGCGTTCTCGAGGTCGGCAACCTTCGGCAGGAGGTCACCGGTCCCATCGAATTGACTATGGCGCTCGCACAAACCCCTGAGGCGAATGCCTGTTTCGCGATGAACTGGTTGCGCCACGCTTCGGCCCGCGAGGAAACGGACGATGAGAAGATCTGGTCCGAGGCGACCGGCGAGCGGTTGCGCACCGGCGAGTTGAATGTACGCGATATGCTTCTGTCGACCATCACGTCTCAAACCTCGATCCTGCGAGGCGCCCGGTAAAACCATCCCATAACCCGCGGCTGTTGTTGAAG
>JAWXBF010000075.1:0-6540 GCA_034439895.1 Deltaproteobacteria bacterium | reverse complement strand
GACATGACCATGACGGACGGCACCAAAGTCATGAAAGATGGCAATGTTACGATGAAAGACGGTCAGACCATGATGCTCAAGGATGGTCAGATGGTTTCGATGGATGGCAAGGTTCACAAGATGGCGAAGGAGACGAAAGAGTAACATCAAACAGGAAGGCAAACCCATAGCAACCTGTCTGGACGAAATGAGATCACGCCGCCGGTTTATCAAACAAGTCGCCGTGATCACCGCTGCTGCGAGTCTCCCGCATTTTCACGTCGGCGAAGGCCGGGCGCAGGCGGCGGAACAATCCGGCCAGATTCCACGGCGACCTTTTGGACGGACGGGCGTTGAAGTTTCAATCCTCGGCATGGGGGGCCACACGCTTGCACTGGCGAGGACCGAGGCTGACGCCGTGCGCATGGTTCATGAAGGGATGGAGGCCGGGATGAACTTCATGGACAACGCCTGGGAATACCACGACGGGCGCAGTGAAGAATGGATGGGCAAGGCGTTGAAAGGTCGTCGCACGGAGGCGTTCCTCATGACCAAGGTCTGCACGCACGGACGCGATGCGAAAGTGGCGATGCAGCAACTCGAAGAGTCCCTGCGGCGGTTGCAGACGGATCACATTGATCTCTGGCAGGTGCATGAGGTGATCTATGACAACGATCCCGATCTGCACTTTGCCAAGGGCGGGGTCATCGAAGCGCTTGATCAGGCGAAGAAGCAGGGCAAGGTGCGGTTCGTTGGTTTCACCGGCCATAAAGATCCATCCATCCATTTGAAAATGTTGGGGCACGATTATCCGTTCGACTCCTGCCAGATGCCACTCGGTGTGTTCGATGCCACGTTCCGCAGCTTCGAGCAAAAGGTGCTCCCCGAATTGAACCGCCGCGGGATTGCGCCCATCGCCATGAAAAGCCTGAACGGCACGGCGGAGGCGGTGAAGCAAGGCATGCTCACCGCGAAGGAAGCGCTCACCTATGTCCTATCCCTCCCCGTCGCCACGCTCGTCAGCGGCATGAATTCCCTCGACGTCTTGCACAAGAACCTGGAAATCGCGCGCACGTTCACCCCGATGAAGCCGGAAGCAATGCAAGCCTTGCGCGAACGGTGCGCCAAACACGCAGCCGATGGACACTTCGAACTCTACAAATCCTCCAAAAAATTCGATGGTAATCCCGGGCGCGAGCATCATGGGTTTCCGCCGCTGACTGCGATGGCGGATTAATTTCGCGAACGCCATGTCTGAACCTGAAAGCGTTGCAATCGTTCCCCGACGGTCAGCACGGACGCCCGTCGCGCACTGTTTTTCTCCCCCGGCCAGCACCAGCGCTCGACGCTCGCCGAGATGGTTGGCTGTGAATTCTGCCCCGACGACGGCTGCGTGCAGTGCGGCGAGGATGCGTCCACATGTGTCCCCGGAGTTTACGTGGTGGGGAATGCCAGCCGGCCTGGCGATCAATGACGCGCTGCTCGAAGCCGATGCCCGGCGCGGCGGGGTAAAAAGTGGCGTGGGGGAAGAAAAAAGCTGTGACCCAGTGCCCGCTTCGAGCCTCACCTTCTCGCAAAATAAGACCCGCCCACCCTACCGCATGGGGAGAACACCCCATTGAACAAATGACCTCACGCTTCTGAAGAACGGCGACGCTGTTCGACTGCTCTGAAGCAATCTGAAACGTTTCGACGGCAATTTTCCCGAAGTGCTTTTTATGAAAAACCAAAAACGCCAGTCCGTTCACCCGAAACCTTCGATTAAAAACACCACGGTGTCGCGACCGGCCGAGACGCATCAGACCGTCGGCGATCTCGCTGATTCGCTGACCACGAATCATGGACTACCGATCGCCGACAACCAGAACTCGCTCAAGGTCGGTGAGCGCGGGCCGACACTGCTCGAAGATTTCATCCTGCGCGAGAAGATCACGCACTTTGATCACGAACGGATTCCCGAGCGAATCGTCCACGCGCGCGGCACCGGGGCGCACGGTTACTTCCAAGTCTATGAGTCGATGAGCGACATCACCCAGGCGGCGTTCCTGCAAGATCCCACGGTGAAGACGGAAGTCTTCGCCCGCTTTTCCACCGTCGCCGGCGGTGCCGGCTCGGGCGATCTGGCGCGCGACGTGCGCGGTTTCGCGGTGAAGTTTTACACCACAGAGGGCAACTACGATCTGGTCGGCAACAACATCCCGATTTTCTTCATCCAGGACGCGATCAAATTCCCCGACCTTGTCCACGCCGTGAAAATGGAGCCGGATCGGGGTTTCCCGCAGGCAGGCTCGGCGCACGACAACTTCTGGGATTTCGTCTCTCTCACACCGGAAAGCATGCACATGCTGATGTGGATCATGTCCGACCGTGCCATCCCGCGCTCGTTGCGGATGATCGAAGGGTTCGGGGTCCACACCTTTCGACTGATTGACGCGCGCGATGTTTCGCGCTTTGTGAAATTCCACTGGCGGCCGAAACTCGGAGCCGCCTCGGTGCTCTGGGATGAGGCGGTGAAGATCAACGGCGCGGATCCCGACTTTCACCGGCGCGACATGTGGGAGGCCATCGAGCGCGGCGATTTTCCAGAATGGGAACTCGGGCTGCAGGTCTTCGATCAGGCGACGGCGGACGGCCTCGACTTCGACGTGCTGGATCCGACGAAGCTCATCCCGGAGGAAATTATTCCCCTGCGAATAGTCGGAAAAATGGTGCTCAACCGGAACGTGGACAACTTTTTTGCCGAGACCGAGCAGGTGGCGTTTCTGCCCACGAACGTCGTGCGCGGCATCGACTTT
The DNA here is from genome assembly GCA_034439895.1 of Deltaproteobacteria bacterium. Taxonomy (GTDB): domain Bacteria; phylum Myxococcota_A; class Polyangia; order Fen-1088; family Fen-1088; genus JAWXBF01. The sequence continues at coordinate 3,766 of JAWXBF010000075.1, read as the reverse complement.
TCGAACGATCCCCTGCTCCAGGGGCGGCTCTTTTCCTATCAGGATACGCAGCTCTCGCGGCTGGGCGGGCCGAACTTTCATCAGATCCCCGTCAACGCGCCGCGTTGCCCCATGCACAACTTCCAGCGCGACGGTCTCCGCCAGATGAAAGTGCCCAAGGGCCGTGTGAACTACGAGCCGAACAGTTTCGACGGCGGCGCGCCGCGAGAGAATCCAACGCGCGGATTCGCCAGCCATCCCGAGGTGCTCGACGCCACCAAGCAGCGCAAACGCTCCGAGACCTTTGCCGATCATTATTCCCAGGCGCGGATGTTCTTCCGCTCGATGACCAAGCCGGAGCAGACCCACATCGTCAGCGCGTTCGCCTTTGAACTGGCGAAGGTCGAAACCAAAATGATCCGCCTGCGGATGCTCGGGCACCTCGCGAACATCGACCCTTCGTTGCACGATCAGGTCGCCGATGCACTCGGGATGCCGGGGAAAGCCGACGCCATCACACCCGCCGTCGCGCCGCGTGACCTGGCGTCTTCGCCGGCGTTGAGCCTCATCGGCAAGGCGCCCACGACCCTGGCCGGGCGCAAGATCGGCGTGCTCATCACCGACGGCTTTGATGCCTCGCTCCTCGCCGCGCTCCGCCGTAGCGCCAAGGCCGAGAAAGCTGCGCTCGCTGTCGTTGCCCCGAAAGTGGGCGGAGCGACCGACAGCAATGGCACCCTGGTCGAAGCGGACTTCCCGCTTTCCGCCGCACCGTCGGTGTTCTTCGACGCCGCCGTCATCCTCGCCTCTGAAGCCGGGGCCAAAGATCTCGCGACTCAGGTCGCCGCTGTCGCCTGGGCGGGCGACGCCTTTGCGCATCTGAAGGTGATCGGTCACACCGCCAAGGCCCAGCCGTTGCTCGACCGCGCGGGAGTGAAACCAGACGCAGGCATTGTCCCACTCGCGAATGACAAGGCCGTTGCAACATTCATCGCCGCCGCGAAGAAGGGACGCATCTGGGATCGCGAACCCAGCCTGCGCCGCCCGGGCTGAGGTCTGATGCACAAACCTATGGCTCGTGGAAGAGCGAAGCGGCCGCGGCATATCCAGATGCCGCTCACGATCTTGATTACCCTGGTGGTGACGGTCGCTCTGACCGTGCTGGCTTAAATCTACGCACCGGCGAAAAGCAGATCCAACTCACCCATCCCTCTGCCGTCAAACGTGGAAATATCCGAACTCCCACGAAGACCAACCACCCACTCCTCCGGGCCGGGGCGCTCCCAGATGCTAACGCGGCATCCGAGCGCAAATCCAGTGAGCGCCACGGATGACCTCCATGTCACAACGAACCCTCCTCCCGGACTGCAGCCGCGTTCGTTGTATTCATATTTGTGGTTTGGTGCCGCGTTGTTCGTGTTGCTCGGATCCTTCGCGCTGCTTTCACCCAGCCTGCTTTCCTTCCTGTTGATTCTGCTCGTGTCGTTCGCGGTGAATCCGATGATATTTGCGGATGCGGATGCGGATGTGGCTGGGCGGCAGAACAATGCACGCCGAGGCGATGCATTTGGAAGTCACTCATCGAGTTGGCGGAAAGGTTCATCGGTATTCATTTCCTGCGCGATGTTTAGCGGATCGAGACGAAACACCCTTTGCTCGATTTTCGTGCCCGGACTGAGGTGAAAGAGCTTCAAAGCCGGTTACGACATCGAACAGCTCTTCGTCGATGGAGTCCTGCCGCAGGCGGTGATAGGTGCCGTTCAGCGTCTCCAGCAATTCGTCGATGTTCTTGTCGGCGCGCTGCATTGCGGCTAGGCGGCTGGTATTTTCGCTGGCGAGTGACTCGGCGCAGGCGCGGAAGAGGGAAATGAAAAGGTATTCGCGGATGAGCGCGCCCAAGGTCGCGGTGCCGCCGCACATGACATCGGGCAACGTCATTGTCGGCCAGGGAATGTTTGCCAGATCGCGCTGCCATTTTTCGTCGAGTGGCAAGAGCCGTTGGCTGACGGGTTCATAGAGCGCACCGGATTTCGGGCGATTGTGGAAAACATAGAGTTGCGAGCATTCGCCCTCGGCCCGATGCGCTTCGCTTTCGATCTGAATCTGCCCGACAAGCGGGGTGATACCTTGGACGGAATTCGGAACGGCAAAGAGGCCGATCGGATTCAAGCCGGCGTCAGCGAGTCTCGCCTGGACGCGCTCACCCACGGCCCAGACTGTGGTCTTTCCGGACATGGCGGTCAACGTCTTGATTGCGTAGTCGGTGATGATGTCATTGAACTGGCCTACCAAACCCTGGTCAGAGCCGAAGACGACGGCACCGATCTCGCCCTCGTCGGCTTTTCGATTTCGCTCCACCGGTAACACCGTTGATTGGGTTGCGAGAAAACAGGCGCTCAATCCCAACTCCACCGTGCGATAGTAGTCGCCGAGCGCTTGCACTGATTTGTCGTATTGGCCAATGCTTGATGCGGCCAAAGCTTTCATCGATCGGACGACGGATTGGAGATCGCTCGCACTACTGATCTTGCGGCGCAGGCCTGCGATGGTGTCGCTCATGATCGCGTTGAGGTGTGGGATTTGGCTCCGGCATGGATCACGCCGTCTTCCATTTCGTAGGTCCAGTCGAACACATCGAGCGAACGCTGATCGTGGGTGACGACGATCACACCCGTGCCGCGCTCATGGGCAACCTTGCGGAATAATTCCATCACCTGCCGGCCATGATGGCTGTCGAGCGCGGCGGTCGGTTCGTCGGCGAGCAGGAGGTCCGGTTGATTCGCCAGAGCACGAGCCACGGCCACGCGCTGTTGCTGGCCGCCGGAGAGGGCGTCGGGCAGATTGACCGCGCGATCGGCCACGCCGAGGTAGTCGAGCAATTCCAGCGCGCGACGCCGCGCCTGTCGGGGCGGCACGTCATTGATTTCAAGTGCGACCTGAACGTTCTGAAGGGCGTTCAAGAACGGGATGAGATTCGCCTTCTGGAAGACGAAGCCCAGGTGATGCCGCCGGAAGGCGCGCAGACTGACCAACGGCAGCGGGCCATCCAGCACCGGCACGCCGCCAATGAGGATGCGGCCGGACGTGGGTGGATTGATAAGCCCCATCGCCGTCAACAGTGTGGATTTCCCCGCGCCGCTCGGCCCGAGCAGCGCGATGACCTGGCCGCGCGCGACCTGGAGCGTCACGCCCTTCATGGCCACGACCTCGGTGTTGCCGCTGCCGTAAATCTTCGTGAGGTTGAAGACTTCGATGGCGGGCGTGTTGGCTGGGGGAAAGTTCGTCACGACAAAACCTTGTTCGGTTCGACGCGCAGGGCCTTCCAAATCCCAAGCGCACTCGACAGCACAGAAATGAGCACCACCACCGCCGCCAGTCCCCACAGGTCTTCCGGCGTGATCAGCACCCGACGCGGGAACTTCGGGAAAATCCACCCGCCCAGATTCCACGCGATGCCGAACCCAAGACCGCCGAGCAACAGCGCCTGTTGCAGAATCAGGCCCACGATCATCGAATTGCGCGCCCCCATGAGCTTGAGCATCGCAATGTCGTGAATTTTATCGAGCGTGAGCGTGTAGAGGATCAACGCCATGATGATGGTGGAGATGATGACCAGCAAAACGCGGAATAGGCCAATCTGTCGCCGCGCCTTGTCAATCATGCCATAGACTAGGAGTTGCACCTGGTCGTCGCGGGTGTGAACCGACACATCGGGCCAGGCGGCGATGGTGGCCGCCACCGCCGCGGGATCCGTCCCTTCAGTCACGCGCACGGTGATGGCGCTGACCAT
>JAWXBF010000074.1:0-28940 GCA_034439895.1 Deltaproteobacteria bacterium | reverse complement strand
CGGGGCGTAGCGCAGCCTGGTAGCGCGTTCGGTTCGGGACCGAAAGGCCGGAGGTTCAAATCCTCTCGCCCCGACAACTCAAGAGGCGAGCAAGCGCCACGCAGCGGAGGATCAGCCGCCGCGTCGCCTCGCTGGTCCGAGTTCGGCTCATGAGCAACGTCGATTCCAAGCGAAGTGCCAAACTTCCGTCGTCGCCACCGGAAGCCTGGGAGCCGCTGCTGCGCTTCGCGCGCTTGGCTCGTCGCCCGCTCGAGCGCTTCCTTCGCATCGAGGCAGCGAGCGGCATCCTGTTGCTCGTCGCCGCGGCGGTCGCGCTTGCGTTGGCAAACTCTCCTTGGGCCGAAAGCTACGCGCATCTATGGCACACGCCGCTCGGCATCCGCATCGGTACGTTTGCATTCGAGAGATCCCTCGAGTGGGTCGTCAACGACGGCCTGATGGTGATCTTTTTCTTCGTCGTGGGGATGGAGATCCGACGCGAGATCCACCATGGCGAGCTATCGGAGTGGCGGCGTGCTGCGCTTCCAGCGGCGGCTGCGCTGGGCGGCATGCTCGCCCCTGCCGGTCTCTACCTTCTCCTCGCCGGCGCCCCCGCAACCCGCTCGGGATGGGGTGTTCCGATGGCGACGGACATCGCGTTCGCGGTTGGCATCCTTGCCCTACTCGGCAAGCGCGTTCCGCCTGCGCTCCGGGTACTGCTCCTCGCGCTGGCGGTCATCGACGACCTTGGCGCTATCGTTGTCATCGCCATCTTCTACTCGTCGGGGATTGCACTCTCGGGCATCCTGGTTGCGGCCCTCGGGTTCGCAGGCATCTTCGCCATGCAGCGACTCGGCGTGCGCTCGAGGGTCGCTTACGTTGCCGCGGCCCTCGTCGCGTGGGCGGGCATCTACGCAGCGGGCATCCACCCCACCATTGCCGGTGTCCTCGTCGGGCTGGTTACACCCGTGAGATCGTGGCTCGGTCCCGACGGTTTTGTCGCCGGGATTCGAAGGGAGATCGACCACCTCGCGCAGGCAAACCCGAGCGCGCTGTCTTCTCACGAGTTCGCCGAGACGCTCAGCAACGTTGACGCCGCGCGCCGCGAAGCGATGTCGCCCGCGGAGAGCCTGATCGAGGCGCTCCATCCCTGGGTCGCGTTCGGGATCATGCCCGTCTTCGCGTTGGCCAACGCGGGCGTGTCGATCGCGGGAGGGTCCCTCGACGACACCTCGTGGAGTGTCGCGTCCGCGGTTGCAGTCGGTCTTGTCGTCGGAAAGCCTATCGGCGTCTTGCTGGCGTGCTGGCTTACGCTGCGCCTTCGCATTGGAACGCTGCCGGCTGGGCTGACACTGAGACATCTCGTGGTGCTCGGTGTCGTCGCCGGGGTCGGGTTCACGATGGCGCTGTTCGTCGCGCAGCTGGCTTTCGCTGACGTCCAACTCCTTGCGGCGGCCAAGCTCGGCGTGTTGCTCGCGAGCGGCGCCGCAGCGGTGGTCGGCCTCGCATTGGGGCGACTGCTGCTTTCTCGAGTGACCGTGGCCGGTGCGGCCACGACGGTGGACGAAGCGGAAAGTTCGACGGAGGCGTGAGGGCGTGCGGCTCTGCTTTTCCGCGGCCCTACGGTGCGTCGACGCTTCCGTCCTCCGTGACCGATGAGGCATCCGCTTCATCGGGCGCTGGTATCGCTGCATCGGACGGCGCCGATCCGTCGGCGATCGGCAGTAGGACATCGCTCGGTGATGCGTCGCTCACGCTCGACATCGCATCTGGCGTCACCATCGGAGCCCTGGCATCGGAAACCATTGCGTCGGATATCCCTCCGTCGGGGAACGACCTCAGGAAGAGATTCGCCTCGGCCGAAAGACAGCCAGAAGGCAGGGTCACGAGGTTGAACCAGGTCCCGACGACGCGTCCCGTGGCGTCAGTTAGGTGAGCGCGCAGCAGAACCTCGTCGCCGCTGCGATAGGTCGGCAGAGGTACCTCGACCGTTCCGGAGCCCTTGCTTGCATCCAACGTCCCGGTCGCACTCGCCACGATGGTCCCGTTTTGTTCGACCTGAACGGTCACGGTGCCTCCGCCCACAGGAAGCTTCGCAGGATCACCGATGGCTTCGATGCGAACCGTACCCTTCGTACAGTCGGGATCCGAGCCGCACGAAAGCAAGCCGACCCACCCAAACACGGCGGCGACGCCAATCGCCGCAACAGAACGTTTCATGGGCGCGATGCTACAACAACTCCATCCTCGCCCGGCATCGAAATCCCGAGAACCGGCGGTCGATGCAAAGGACTGGATTGGCGGCTCAAGCGGGGTTATCAACAGGGGGCCTCATGCCAACGCCCACCCGTCGCCCGCCGCACCGATCGCCCGCCGGGAGATCCCTTGCGCTGCTCAAGCGGCGACCGGCGCACCGCCTGAGCACCTGGTCGACCTGGAACGACGAACGATTGCTCGATCTGCGACTCTGTGACCTCGATCTCCGGCTCGAATCGACCTGGATGATGCGCGGCATCGAACAACTAGGCGCCGAACTGCGCACCCGGGGCATTCGTGTCACACCCCATTGCTGGCTTTCAAGTGAGTGGTTTTGTCCCGATGGCGTGCCCGGCTTCGCCATTCCGTTTTACCTCGCGCATCCGCGACTCATGCGGCTTGAGCAAACGATCATGGGGGAAGTCGAAGGCGGCTCTCACGGCAGCTTCATGCGCATTTTGCGCCACGAGACGGGACACGCGATACAAACCGCGTTTCGGTTGCATCGTCGCGCCAAATGGCGCGCGCTTTTCGGGAATGCGACGGCACCCTATCCGCTCTCGTACCAGCCCAAACCCTGGAGCCGCAATCACGTCCTGCACCTCGACTTCTGGTATGCGCAAAGTCACCCGGTCGAGGACTTCGCCGAAACCTTTGCCCTCTGGCTCACGCCACGATCAGGGTGGCGACAACGCTATGCAGGTTGGCCCGCTCTCAAGAAGCTAATCTACGTTGACTCGCTGATGGCAGAAGTCGCGCGCTCGCGAGCGCCCGTACAAAACGATCTTCAGATCGATCCCCTGCCCTCGCAAGGCATGACTTTGCGCGAGTTCTACCGAAAGAAACGCGAGACCTATGGTTTGCTCGGAGAAAACTCGGTCTACGACAACGATCTGCGAAACCTTTTTGGACCCGGTATCAATGAACGCGGCCAGGAAAGCGCCTCGGCGTTTTTGAACCGCCACCGCCGCACCATTCGCGAGCGCGTCACCCGATGGACACCGCAATATGACGTGGCGCTCGATCACGTGTTGCGTTTGATGATGGTTCGGTGCCGCCGTCTGCGCTTGTTTCGCGCGGATCCCGAAGAAAAGGTTCTGCACGACTTTTCGCTTTTGCTCACCGCCCGAACGGTCAAGTACTTGCACACCAGCCGGGATCGATACGCGTTATGACCCGCCACCCGCACAAGGTTCTCGTCTTGATGCACGAGGATCGCGTGCCGCCGGAGAAACCGGAATCTTCGGCGGAGCGACACGACGAAGCCTGGAAAGCCGAATTCCACATCCTGAACACGTTGCGTTCGATGGGTCATGACGTGCTTGGACTCGGCGTCCGCGACGAACTGAGGCCCATCCGCGAAACCATCGCTGCATTTCAGCCCGACATCGTTTTCAACCTGCTCGACGAGTTCGGAGGTGAAGGTATTTTCGATCAGCACGTGGTGGCCTACCTTGAACTGCTGCGCGTTCCCTACACGGGATGCAATCCGCGCGGACTCACGCTGGCGCGAGACAAGGCGCTCACCAAAAAGATCCTAGCGTATCACCGAATCCCCTTCCCAGATTTCGCGGTATTCACCCGGGGACGCAAAGTTCGCAAACCGAAGCACCTCACCTATCCAGTTATCGTCAAGTCTCTGAACGAGGATGCTTCTCTTGGCATCGCACAGGCCTCCATTGTCGAAAGTGACGAGAAGCTGGAAGAACGCGTTCGCTTTATCCACGATACCATCGGGACGGATGCGCTTGCGGAAACCTATATCGATGGTCGGGAGATCTATGTGAGCGTCCTCGGCACGGACCGGTTGCAAGTATTTCCTCCGTGGGAACTTGTGATGGATCATCTGCCTGAACACTCGGCCCCGATTGCCACCCGCAAGATCAAATGGGATCGGGCCTATCAAGCGCGCCACAAGATCAGGTGGGGCGAGGCCAAATTGCCGGAAGCGGTCATCGAACGGTTGCGCAGCCTTTCGCGACGCAGTTATCGCGCCCTTCACCTTTCAGGATACGGCCGTCTTGACTTTCGTATCACAGCAGACGGACGCTGTTTCGTCATCGAGGCCAATCCCAATCCCGGCATCGCGCGCGATGACGAATTCCCATCGTCCGCAAAGGCCGTGCGGGTTTCCTACGAGGCACTCCTGTCGAGCATTTTGAACCTCGGCCTCGCGGCCACGCGAAAACAACCCGCAACGCACCGCCCGGGTTAGCCGGGAAGGTTCGCGTAGCCGGCTCGAATCGCCGAGATCGCAGCCCGGTAGTCCGGCTTGCCGAAAACGGCAGAGCCCGCGATCAAGTTGCGAGCGCCCGCTGCGACCACTGCGCCCGCGGTCGCAGGTGAGATCCCGCCATCCACTGCGATTTCAACCGGAAGCCCACGGCGCGCGATCTCGTCACGCAAGGCTGCGATCTTGGGCACCATCGCAGGAATAAACGATTGGCCGCCGAAGCCCGGATTCACCGTCATGATGAGCACCGAAGAAACCTCGGGGAGGATGTGCTCGAGTGCTGAGATCGGCGTATGCGGGTTGATCGAAACGCCGACCTTTTTTCCCGTCGCTTGAATTTGTTGCAGCGTTCGGTGCAGGTGTGGGCAGGCTTCGGCGTGAACCCAGATCACATCCGCACCCGCCTCGGCGAATTCGTCGATGTATTTCTCTGGCTCGACGATCATCAGATGTACTTCCAGCGGAACCGAGGCGGCCTTGCGAATCGCGCGCACAACCAGCGGTCCAATGGTGATGTTCGGAACGAAACGTCCGTCCATGACGTCCACGTGCAACACATCACCACCCGCGACTTCTACCGATCGGATCTCCTCGGCCAACCGACCGAAGTCTGCCGATAACAACGAGGGCGCTATTTTGACTGGATGTGGAAACGACATATTGAAAGCCTTTAGTCTCTACCAGAATCGACCGCAGCCGAGGCCGCATCCGACGTCGATGGTTGAACGCCGCCGCGACGAGCGTCTCCCCGCGGCAACATTCGACGGCTTGAAACAACATTCTCGACCGGTGGCAACGTGCGCAGGTAGGCGTAGATCGCCTTGAGATCATCGGTCTGCATGAAAGCGTAGGACAACCAGGGCATCACGGTATTGCGGCCCGGGGGCATCGGCGTATTGGCCGCAACGTCCGTCGCGAATCCTCGAAAAATACCGACAAATTCGGCCTCGGACCGATTGCCGAGTCCCGACTTTGCAGGCGTCAGGTTGGATGCGAACACCCGCGAGCCACCCCCCAACGAAAACGACTGGCCACCCGAAAACTCACGCGACGCAATCGGCTTGCCTTCTTCGTCCACCGGCGTGTGACATTGATTGCATCCCGCAATCGTGGTGAGGTATTTGCCTCGGGCCACCGAATCCTTCGCGGGCGGATCGGGTACCTCCTCGACGATGGGTTTCGGCTGAAATTTCACTTCGATGCCGAGAAACAGAGGCAGCTTTCGCGCGGGTACCTCTCGACGAACCGGGGGCAAACTTCGCAGATACGCCAACAAGGCCTTGGTGTCTTCGTCGGACAACGAGCGGTAAGCGCTATAGGGCATCAGCGGAAACAGGGCCTTGCCGTCTCGATCAACGCCTTCGCGAATGGCGCGCATGATCTCGCCGTCGGACCAACCGCCGAGTCCAAACTCGGCATCCGAGGTGATGTTCGAGGGGCAAACCTTGAAGCCCGAACCGTGACCCGAGGCCTCGTCCCAGCACGATGAACCGCCATCACCGATCGCCGTCAAAACCGGCGGATAGCCAATCCTGTCGCCCTGCTTGTCTGAATGGCAGTGGATGCAAAGCGCGACGTGATGAGCCAGGTATCTGCCCCGTTCCAACCGTTCCGGAAAGACTTCAACCGTTATGGCTCCCGGAGAACGAGACGCAGGCTCCTTGAACCAAAGGAACACAGCCGAGCCCAGCCCCAACGCCAAAATGGCTGCAACCGAAACGATGAGAACGCGCTTGAACTTTTCCGTGACGAAAACCCCGGACGCGACGATAAACCACCCACCGCCTCAACCCAAACAATCTTCACACGTTCGGGCCGATCCGAGGTCAGTCAAGGCGAGTGCCGAGGGCGATTGCATGGCCCGACAAGACGGCCGAAACCGGGAGGCGTTTCCGCCCGGCCAGTTGCATTTCCGCGAACACGACCGCGCCGGTTCCACACGCGATTTCAAGGCCCGCACTCCCGGCAGCAACGATCGTTCCTGGTTCGGCTGCCGTGGTCGATGACCCCCGGATACTCGGTCTCCAAAGCTTTACCGGTTCTCCGTTCAAACGAGCGAATGCGCCGGGCCAGGGATCAACGCCGCGCGCACGGGCGCCGACCGATTCGGCGGCTTGCGAAAAATCGAGCCGGCCGTCCTCTTTTCGCAACAGGGGTGCCAATGTCGCCAATGCACCATTCTGTGGGGTCTCGCAGACCGTGCCCTCGGCCAGTTGCGGCAGTATTTCCAGCAGCAGCTCCGATCCAACTACCGCCAAACGCGCGAATAAATCACCGGACGTTTCTTCGCTGCCAATTGTTGTTCGCTTACAGGCCAGGACGGGCCCGGAGTCGAGACCCGCCTCCATCCGCATTATGCAGACACCCGTTTCGAGATCCCGGTTCAAGATCGACCACTGGATTGGCGCGGCTCCGCGATAACGCGGCAACAACGAGGCGTGAACGTTCAGAGGTCCCAAACGTGGCACATCAAGCAACGACTGCGGCAAGATCTTTCCGTACGCCACCACGATCAAGACGTCGGGTCGGAGCGCGCGCATCGACTCGACGAACTGTGATCCCTCTTCTCCCTTGAGGGTTGTCGGCTGCCACACCGGCAGGTTGAGCAGCGTTGCCGCAACCTTGATGGCAGGCGGCGACAAGTGTTTGCCTCGGCCCGCGGGTTTATCGGGCTGACAGACCACACCAAGGATGTCGTGCTTCGTCGCGAGCGCACGCAATGAAGTCACAGCAAACTCGGGCGAGCCCATAAAAACAGCGCGGAGACGCTCGGCCATCGGTACTACCTTTCAGGTGCGCTGGCCCGGCGCGCCTGCATCGGCATCAGCCGGGTCAACCGGCAAGGCGTGCGCCCTGTAAAGCTCTCGCGTTGTGTCATCACCCAGAATCCACGACGCCTCATCCAGCACCACACGCAATACCCGAAGCTCACCCGCAAGTTCAGCGCCCAGGGTGGGTCCGATGGTGAGATCGCTGGTTTCCCGCCGAATGCGATCGCAAGCCGCGCGAATTTCCGCCACCGATGCCGTCGGCAGAAGCCCCAGGACGTCGAAGTAGCTTCCCTCTGCCACAAAACGCGAACGCTGGCGGATGCGCTCGCGATCGATCTCGCTATCCCGCGCCATGATCTCGGGCGTGGGTGTTTCATCGCCGGACGCGACCACCGTGCCCTGCAAGACGCCAAAAGCGCGCAACGCGAGCGCAACCTGCAACACAACCGATTCCGATTGTCCGCTCGCACGCACGATATCGATGATGGTCCTCACGCCGTCGAACAACACAGGCAATCGCGAGGTAGCGGGAACTCCTGAGGTGACCCCCAGCATGATGTCGGCGACACCCGAGTGCTGCCGAAGGCGCAGCATCTGGAGTGGATTGCCATAGGCGCGACTCAACCGAGCGTCGCTGTAAGCACGTCCGATGCCCTCGACGACAATCGCTGCAGGATGTTGCAGCAGACGCACCCGTCGGGGATCTGCCGTCTCGCCTGCCTCGAAACGATACGTTCCTTCCTCCCACTCGAAGATCGAAAGGATGATCTCCTCGTAGTGTCGACGCACGGCGGGCAACAACTCGCCGGACTTCAAAAAACCCAAGTCGACCAACACGACACCCATCCGCCGGCGCGTGTCAGCAGCCAGCGCCATCGCGCAATCGGCCTGCTCCGCACTGATGGTGTGTTCGCGAACCAACATCTGCACCATGCGATCCGAAGCCGCACTCGAAACCGCCAGTACCGGACGACCCGCCTCGAAGAAGATCGACTTTTCGACGTCGCCGCGCTTCAGCCGCAATCGACCCGTTGCGGTGTTCTCAAGCGCCGCACCCAACAGATCTGCAATGCCAACGCTTGCGAGCTCGCCATTCTGCGGCAGCTCCAATCCATCGAACGAGCGATGCCACGTGCCGACAACCCGGCGCGTGGTGTTGGAGGGTGTGAACTCAACCGGCGCGCCCGAGTGAAGTCGTGACCGCGCAATGATCGAATCCACATCTTCGCGCGAGATCTCGATCGTGTTTTCAGTCCCAAATGGCCCCGGTGTTTTTTCCGAGGGGATTTCGCTCCCGAGCTCTCCTGCAACCGGTCCAAGCACTGCTTCCACCGCCAGGGCCATTTCGGCATCAAGCGAACGATCGATGGTTTCGGTCAAAGCCGGCATCCAGTCGTCGGTCCATGGCACGTCTTGCGAATCGTTCCGGGTGGGTCGGGACGACACCCGGCCTCGAACGCTCTGACCGAGCGGCTGCAGCGAAGGAGGGTCGGCCAAGAGCGCAAGCGTCAAACCGGGATCCGACGCCGGGCGGGTGGCGTTGCCGACCGTGGCGTTGAACTCGCCAGACGCATTGGCCTGAGCCTCGACGATGGCCATTGCGACCCGGACCACCTCTGCGGGAACTGCCGGTCGGATGAGTGCGAGGTTTCCGGCCTGTTCGGCGTCCGCGGCCTCCGTCGCATCACACAGGAAAATAATTGGAACCGCCGTCGCAAACCGACGGATGCGCTCGGCCACCACGCTGGGCCCGGACGAAAGCACCTTGGTCGAGACGACCACAGCATCCGGACGCGTCGTTGCCAGCCAACCTGCCAGGCTGTCCACCGCATCGGTACAAACGACCGCGCAGCCCGCATCGCGCGCAGCTTGGCGGATGAGGCTGGACTCTTCGTCTGGGGCGAGTACGAGAAACTTCACGGCGTTGAAAGGTGCATCAAAGCACGCTCTGGGGGTCCACGTCGACCGCCATGCGAACGCCCGCGGGAACCTTTAATTGACGGGAGTCCATTGCGGCTGTCAACACCGTCAAGAGCGGGGCTCGGCTCGGGTGGGACAACCAGATTTGAAACCGATAACGGTTTCGCAGCCGGGGGATCGGCGCCTCAGCCGGACCCAGGACCCGCACCCCGGATCCGCGTCCCAGTGCTCGCAACTCAACAGCAAGGGCAGTCGCGGCCTCGCGGGCCAACCCTTCCGTCGCCGCATCGACCCGGACCACCACGAAGCGAAAATACGGCGGGTAGTTTGCTTCCTTTCGACGTTCAAGTTCCTGTTTAACAAAGCCGTCAAAGTCGTGCGTAACCAGGCTAGTAATCGCGGGGTGGTTGGGGTTGTAGGTCTGTACGATAACCCGACCCGGCCGATGCGAACGGCCGGCTCGACCTGCCACCTGCTCGAGCAGTTGAAACGTTCTCTCCGCCGCGCGAAAGTCGGGCAGGTTCATCCCCTGGTCGGGCTGCAAGATGCCCACCAGTGTGACACCCGGAAAATCGTGACCCTTCGTCACCATCTGGGTTCCGACCAGAACGTCGATCTTGCCAGCGTGCATCTGCGCCAAAATATTTTCGAGTCCCCTCGCTTCGGCTGAAAATCCGTCCGCCGATTCGGAATCGCCTCCGCTCTTTGCTGCCGAGGAAGCCACGTCGGGACCCGCCGTGTCGCGATCGAGTCGCACAACACGCGCACCCGGCAACATCGATTGAACCACCGACTGAACGCGCTCCGTGCCCGTACCAAGCGAATCCATTTTGGATTCACGACAGCGGGAACAGCGCACGGGTGGCGGCGCGTTCTTGCCACAGTAATGGCAAACCACGCGGCCGAGCGAGCGATGCAACGTCATCGAAACGTCGCAGTCCTTGCACTGCAACACCAACCCGCAGGCGCGACACAAAAGAACCGTCGAGAACCCACGCCGATTCAGGAACAAGATCACCTGGTCGCCCGCCGCAACGGTCTGTCGCATCGCCTCGGCCAACAAGGGCGAGAACAGCCCGTCGGGGCCAGCGGGGCGTTGCCGAAGGTCGAGAATCTGTACTTGCGGCAACGGCCGATCCGCAGCCCCTGGTGCCGCCCTCATCGGCAGGCTGAGGTAGCGCAACTTGCCAGTATCGCGGTTGTGACAGCTCTCAAGCGACGGCGTGGCCGAGCCCAATACCGCAACCGCACGACACGATTGCGCCCGCACAAGCGCGAGGTCGCGACCGTGATAGCGAACCCCTTCGTCCTGCTTGAACGAAGGGTCGTGCTCTTCATCCACCACAATTAGACCGAGGCGCTGAACCGGCGCAAACACAGCCGAACGCGCGCCAAGCGCAATCCCCACCTCGCCATTGCTGAGCCGACGCCACGCGTTCAGTCGTTCACTGCGCGGCAAGGCGCTGTGCAGAACCGCAACGTCGTCACCAAAGCGATCTCGAAAACGCGATGCCAACTGGGGCGTCAGTGCAATCTCCGGCACCAACACCAGCGCCCCCTGTCCCAACCCCCGCACGTGCGCGATGGTGCGTAGATAAACCTCGGTCTTTCCTGAGCCGGTGATCCCGTGCAGCAGGAACCCTGCGTACCCGTTGCCACACGCCTCGATGATCGCGTCATGGGCTTCGCTTTGTTGCGGGTTAAGCATGGGCGGCAGTCCAGGGCTTCGTGTTGGAGGCAACGACTCCAACTTGCGCTCCGCCACCTGCACCAGACCCTTGCGAACCAGCGACGGTACGATCGCGCGCTCGCGGTCTTCCAGTTGTGCGACGGCAAGCCCATCAGGGAATTCGCGCAAACGCGCGACCACTGCCAGCTGCACAGGACCCTTCAGCTTTGCCGACGCGCCCTGCGCCGTCAGGCTCACAAAGCGCTCGGTGGGTTCTCGATGCGCGGTACCAATCTCGTCGCCTACCTCCAGAAGGTTCAATTCAACCAAACGCTGGATTTGCTTGCGATTCGCACCGTCACCGCCGACGCCGCGCAGGGAAAGCGACGCTGTCTTACCCAGTCGTTGCAGCAACGCGCGGTCCTCCGGGCCGAGAGAAGCAATTCGCAAGTCGGCCTTCTGCCAATCGCTATCCAGAATCGCCATCCCTTCGGGTGACAAACGCACCCGGCGCCGAGCCGCGACCCTTTGACCCTGAGGCAACGCTGCCCGCAAAACCTCGCCAAACGGCGCCAAATAATACCGGGAGGCGAAACGACACAGTTGCATCACATCGGGATCCACAACCGGCGCGTCCCGCAACACTTCGACGATATCTCGAACCCGTGCAGGAGCCGAAGGCGCCGGCCCCACGACGAACCCCGTCACCGTCCGGTTGGCGAAAGGTACGACAACCTGAACGCCGATTCGCAGGGTCTCGCCCCGATGGCGGTACGTGAAGGTTCCCGACACAGGCAAGCTGACCGCGACCTCGATCAACTCAGCCAACCCGGACGGCTCAGACGTCATCGCGGCAACAGCACCGTCAACCGAGCGATGAAAAGCCGCCGCATGGAAGCAACCATATCAAAGATTCCCTCATGCGCGCGTCCAGCCCTCAGGCGCTGGTGGCGCCACTTCCGCAGTACCCGCGATTGGCGCCGGGGAAGATGCCGACAACCCGTAGACGATGCGCAGCAGCTCCGCGACCGCCTCAAAAAGCAGCGACGGAATCTCCTCGCCTTCGTTAACCTCCCGCAAGGAGCGGGCCAGCGTCACGTCGCGAAAGATCGGAACGCCGGCCTCGCGCGCCAGCTCACGAATGCGCGCTGCCATCAGATCCTCACCGCTTGCCACCACCACCGGAGCACCTGATCCGCGGCGATCGTAACGAATGGCAATGGCGATGTGTTCGGGATTCACGATGATAAGGTCTGCTTTTCGGACATCGGAGAGTGCACGTTGCTGCATTAATTCGTGATAAACGCGTTGCCGTTCCGCCTTGTGATGCGGATCGCCCTCTCCATCCTTGTGTTCCCGCTTTACCTCGTCGCGGCTCATGCGCAACTCGCGATTCAACCGACGGCGTTGCCAAAGATAATCCGCCGCGCCGAGGAATACCGTCACCCCCATCGCGTAGAGACCCAATGTTTTCAGCATTGCACCGAGAACGGACACCACATCGGTCGAACGCGCGCCCGTCAGAGAAACCAGTTGCGGAATCCGCGCCCGCAATACCGCGTACACAACCGCCCCCATGACCAACACCAAAATCAATCCCTTGCAAAGTTCGACCAGTGATTTGAGACTGAACACCCTCGAAAGCTGAAAACGCAACCGTTCCATCTTGGGCACGATGGGATCCACCGTGACGAGCCCGCGGGTCTGCAACCCACCAACAACCAGCGCGACAATCAACGCTGCCGCAAACGGCAGAGCGAGCACGGCAACCGCCGTTTGCGCCGACTTTGTCAAACCCTCAACAGGGTGAAGCTCTGGCGAATGAACTGCCGTTTCGATGCCATCGGCAAGCAACGTCAGCATTGCCGTGAACCAGTACCCGCCGGTTGCCGACAAGACCCCAAACACTGCCAGTGTCACCAGGGCAGCGGAAAGGTCGCGGCTGCGAGCGATCTGTCCGCGGCGACGCGCTTGTTCCAGTCGACGTGTCGACGGCTCTTCGGTTTTCTCTGAGCTCGGCTCGGCCATGGTTGAATCGCCTTGCCTATCTCAACAGCTGGAGGGTTTGCCCAATGGCCGACCAGGTCGCGACGACACCTTCTTGCAAAGACAGACGCAATGCACCCAGCGATATCAACACCACGCCGATGCCTCCGAGTGCCTTGATGGGAAGACCCAAGAAATATACTTCCAGCTGCGGAGCCGCACGGGCGACAAGCCCCAACGCCACATCCACCAGCATCAACGACACGATGACCGGCGCACACAAACCGACCGCGCTCTCGATCATACCTGCCGTGAGCTTGATGAGATGAAGCATCAAGTCTGCTCTTGCATGACCCGAAGCACCGATCGGCCAAAGCGGGACGACTTCGTAGCTGTGCGACACAGCTATCGCCATACGACTCAGCCCTCCCAGTTCAAGAAACACCATCGTCGATAGCAACAAGTAGAGCGTCCCCATTGGGCTCGAACGCTGACCCGAGAGTGGAGCCAGAACCTCCGACATATTCGCACCACGAACGATGTCAATGAACCGACCGGCCGATTCGGCGGCATGAAACAAAAGCGACGCAACAAAGCCCAGCGTCATCCCAACGCCAATCTCCCGCACGAGCATCAGCACAAGCACAACCGGGGTATCCACCGGGAAGGCGATGCCCGACAAACGGGGAAGGCTGAGTGCACCCAGCAAGAGACCGATGGCCATTCGCAACGAGGCTGTGAGGTGAACGCCACCAAACGCCGGAACCAACAACAATATCGGCAAGGTTCGCGCCACCGCAAAACCTGCTGGCAACGCCAGCGACATTAGAACCGTAGCTTCCATTGCTAACCGACGTTCGGGATCGCCTGCCACAACGCTTGCGTGAAACGCAACAACTGGGAACTCAACATTGGGCCCAGCACGATGATGCAAAGAACCACCGCGACCAACTTTGGAACGAAGCCAAGACTCTGATCTTGAATCTGCGTCGCCGCCTGGAACATACCCATCAAGATCCCGACCACCATGCTGACGAGCAAGGGTGGCGCCGAGACCAAGAGCACCAACAACAACCCTTCGCGGACCACCCGCAAGACCAGATCCGTCGACGAAACGTCAAACATAACTCTGCACCAGTCCCGAAAGCAGCAAGTGCCAACCGTCCGCGAGGACGAACAACAACAACTTGAATGGCAACGACACGGTGGTTGGCGAAAGCATATGCATCCCAAGCGCCAACAACAGATTCGCTATCACCATGTCCACAATCAAAAATGGAACGAACAGCAGGAATCCGATCCGAAAGGCTCGAGTCAACTCCGAGGTCAAAAACGCTGGCGTAAGCACCAGAAAATCCCGCTCCAACATCGCCGGGCGTTCCACCGGTTCGCGCATACGACGTGCGAGATTCAGAAATACAGCGCGATCCTTGGGCGTAGCGTGCTTCAACATAAACTCGCGCAAGGGCTCTTTCGAAAGCGACATCGCCTCGGTCAATTGCGATACCGACGCATCGCCAAGAATCTTCGCAGGCGTTGCATTCTTATCGAAGAGAGGTTGTGCTGCGGCCAACATGCGTTCACCCACCGGTGCCATCACGTAGATGGTCAGGATCAACGCAAGACCGGTGATAACCTGGCCCGGTGGAATCTGCGGAGCACCAATTGCACTTTTCAGAATCGACAACACCACCGAGATCTTCACAAAACTTGTCATCAACAACACCACGAATGGAATGAGCGACAGCAATGCCATCGTGATGATCATCGTGACGGGCTGACCGCCAATCAGCGCGCCATCGGCCGCCCCCAGCGACAATGCGTTCATCGGACTTCTCCCTCGTTCGAGCCACACTGGGAGGCTCCCTTCGTCCTCGAATCAATCTTTCTACCCAACACGGTCCCGCGCAACAGATCGGAAAACGTCGATCCTGATCCCGCGCCCTGACGATCCTCTTCCCGAAAAGCCGACGGGTCCAGCTCGGCAAGCATCGACGTCGGACCTTCACCGACCCCCAGCAGAAAGCACCGTTCTGCCACCCGTACCACAACAAGCGCACGACGTGGTTCAAGCGGACATCGGGCCACCACACGAATCGCGCCACCGGAACCGCCGACACCCCGCCTTGAAAGCCAGCGCAAGCCGACATACGCCAGCAAGCAAACCACGCCAAGTGACACAAACGAAAGTGCGAGCGATCCCGCAAAAGACGGCAATTCGATTCCGGGTTCATTCATCTGCGGATTTCTCTCGCTACAGACGCCGCAAGTCAACCGTCACACGACAATATTCCGCAAAACAAAAAGGGCCTACCCGTCCCCGTATAAGCCCTGTTCGAGTGTTCAATGTTTCAACAGGTCTACGCACAAATAAAAAGGGCCTACCCGTTTCCGGGAAAGCCCTGTTCGAGTGTTCAAATTTTGAACAGATCTACGCTGCTACTCCTCTGCAGCCTTCTTCTTGGTCTCTTTCTTGGTCTCTTTCTTGGCTGCCGGCTTCTTCGCTACAACAGGCTTTTCAGCTTCTTCATCCGACTTGGCTTTTGATTTGGCTAGTTTTTCAGCAACAGCAGGCTTCTTTTTCCCGGCCTTGCTCTCGACCTTGGGCGCATCGTCTTTCGGCGCGGCCGGACCATCCACCAGCTCCAGCAGTGACATCGGTGCGTTATCGCCTGGACGAGAGTCCAGCTTGATGATGCGAGTGTAGCCACCGCGTCGAGCCACAAATCGCGGTCCGATATCCTCGAACAACTTTTGAACAGCATCGCGATTGCGAACAACCGTTCGTGCTTGCCGCATTGCCTGAACCACACGCGCCGCTTCCTCAGCGGAACGCTTTTCAGGGCTCTTGGCCAAAACATCACCCACGCGGCGAGCGATCGTGATGGTTCGCTCGGCCACCTGGCGGGTGGCGCGGGCTTTGGCATGTGTGGTACGAATCTTCTCGTGCTCAAACAAGGCAGCAACCATGTTCGAGAAAAGCGCCTGTCGGTGCGCCGAAGTGCGTGAAAGGTGAACGCCGGCTTTGCGGTGTCGCATTGTTCTAGGTTCCGTCTATCGTCTTGTTACAAGGGGAGGTTTATGCCACCGATCATCGATCGGCGGCCGAACCCATTAGGCCTTCTTCGGCGGTCCTTCACCGGGCCAGCCGTCGATCTTCATTCCCAGGGAAAGTCCCATCTCCGACAGGATTTCCTTAATTTCCTTGAGCGACTTACGCCCGAAGTTCTTTGTCTTCAGCATTTCTGCTTCGGTCTTCTGCACCAACTCGCCGATGTAGCGAATGTTGGCGTTCTGCAGACAGTTGGCAGAGCGAACCGAGAGCTCCAGATCATCCACAGACTTCCAAAGGTTCTCGTGAAGCTTTGCCTGTTCTTCCGAAACGCGTAGCTCAGGAGCCGGCTCGCTGTGTTCGTGGAAATTGATGAAGATCGAGAGTTGGTCTTTGAAGATCTTGGCCGCATACGCAACGGCATCTTCCGGCTTGATCGTTCCGTTCGTCCAAACTTCCATGTTCAAACGATCAAAGTCGGTCTGTTGTCCGACGCGGGCATTGGTAATCTGGAAGTTGACCTTACGTACGGGAGAGAACAACGAGTCAATCGGAATCTGACCAACCGGGGTTGTTGGACCCTTGTTGCGATCTGCCGGCACGTAGCCTCGACCGGTTCCAATCTCGAGTTCCATACGAACTTTCGCCCCCTTGGCGCAGGTCATGATGACGTGGTCAGGATTCAAAATCTCCACACCATCGGTCACTTGAATATCCCCGGCAAGGACACGGCCTTCGCCATCCTTCTCGAGGCGCAAGGTCCGAGGGCGCGCATCGTGCGTTCGGACGACAACCTCTTTCATGTTGAGGATGATTTCGGTCACGTCTTCCATCACGTTTGGAATCGAAGTGAACTCGTGGAGAGCACCATCGATCTTCACGCCTGTAATGGCTGCGCCTTGGAGAGACGACAACAGAATCCGGCGCAGCGCCGTTCCGATGGTCGTCCCGAAGCCACGTTCAAGCGGCTCACAAACAAATCGCCCGTAGGTTTCAGTCGCCGAAACGACCTCCATCTGCCGCGGCCGAATCAATTGACGCCAGTTACGGGCGACATAGCTATTGGCAGCACCCGAGGCCTCAATATTTCCCATCGACATTCGAATCTCCTCCGTTGGAACTTGCGCGAAACGAAACCATCAAACCCGCCAACTCTTACTTCGAATACAACTCAACGATGAGCTGCTCTCGAATCGGCATGGTCAAATCCTCACGAGAAGGCACGTCTATCAACTTGCCTTTGAATCCATCTTTATCCAGCTCCAACCAGCGTGGCACGCCACGACGGTCGACCGAAGCCAAGCTCTCCATCACGCGGCCTATCTTCTGAGATCGTTCACGCACGGTAATCTCGTCAGCGGCACGGCAAAGGTATGACGGAATGTTCACCTTGGCGCCGTTTATGCGGAAGTGTCCGTGCCGAACCAGCTGACGAGCCTCCGCGTGATCCGATGCAAACCCAAGCCGGTAGATCACGTTGTCAAGGCGGCGCTCAAGCAACTGAAGCAAGTTCTCGCCCGTAACGCCCTTCATGCGGGCTGCCTTGAAGTAGTAACCGCGGAACTGACGTTCTGCGATCCCGTACATGCGCTTCACCTTCTGTTTCTCGCGTAGCTGCATGCCGTAGTTCGACACCTTGCGGCGCCGATTCTGGCCATGCTGGCCGGGGGCATAGGCACGACGTTCATAGCCACACTTGTCCGTGTAGCAACGGTCACCTTTGAGGAAAAGCTTCGTGTCTTCTCGTCGGCAAAGACGACAAACAGGTCCAGAGTATCTCGCCATAAATTATCCTTGATCCAAAGTCGAGTAAAAGAGGTGCCCGTCAGACGCGACGACGCTTGGGCGGACGGCAACCGTTGTGAGGAATGGGAGTGAGGTCACGGATGAAACCGACGCGCAACCCGGCATTCGCGATGGCGCGAAGAGCCGATTCACGTCCAGCGCCGGGACCGCGGACAAATACGTTTACGTTCTTGAGGCCGTGTTCCATCGCCTTACGAGCCGCATCCTCAGCGGCAAGCTGAGCTGCGAACGGCGTGGACTTGCGCGACCCCTTGAAACCGCGCACGCCCGACGATGACCAGGCAAGCGTATTACCGGAAACGTCCGTGATGGTTACCAATGTATTGTTGAAAGAAGCGGTAACGTGAACGAAACCGTTCAAAACGTTCTTCTTTACCTTGCGAACTTTAACTTTTTCAGCCGTCGACATTTGTTATCCGTGATTCCGTTTCATGTAACCTAAACTTCAGAGCGCTTATTTGCGCATCGTTCCCTTGCGGGGACCTTTACGCGTTCGAGCGTTCGTATGGGTACGCTGTCCGCGGACCGGAAGACTCTTGCGGTGGCGAAGGCCGCGATAACAACCAAGATCCATGAGTCGCTTGATGTTGAGACCAATCTCACGTCGAAGATCACCCTCGACTCGCATTTGCATGCCGTCAATGATTTCGCGAATCTGCCGGCTCTCGTTGTCGTCAAGATCATCGCTGCGTTTGCTGAAGGGAATTCCAGCTGCATTCAGAATCTCTCGCGCTTTGACGCGACCGACACCGTAAATATAGGTCAACGCAATTTCCATGCGCTTGTTCTTGGGGAGGTCAACGCCTGCAACACGTGCCATGAAGTCTTTTATCCTCGAGTTCTGGAATACTGAAGCCTGGAACTAACCCTGGCGCTGATTGTGTCGCCGGTTTTCGCAAACGACTCGTACCGTACCTTGACGACGGACGACCTTGCATTTTTCGCAAATCTTTTTAACGGAAGCTCTAACTTTCATTTCTTCTTGTCCAATTCAGTTAGCGGCAAAATTCATTCTAGAATTCGCGGCATTGAAAGCACCCTCGTCTCGTGTTCGGAACGTGCGGTGAGCACCTACCAGAAAACGGTCGGCGAAGCTAGCATCTTCGGTGCCAATCGTCCAGCCTTCGCATAAATTGTGAAAACTGACCGACCCACCGGGGAATCCGAGGCATACCATTTGAAGAATCTTACCTAGCCCACCGGTGCCGTTCCACGACCACCACGGCCGCGGATGCGTGGGCCTTTGGGCCCTGAGAATCCGTCGTAACTTCGAGTGATGAGGTGCGACTCAATCTGCTGCACCGTATCAAGCGCAACACCCACAACGATCATCAAACCGGTACCACCGAATTGAAACGGAACCCCCATTTGGACGCTCAGGATGGTTGGCAACACGCAGATAGCAGAAATGTAGATTGCGCCACCAAATGTGATTCGGGTCAAGACTCGGTCAATATACTCAGCGGTCGCCTTGCCCGGACGCACGCTCGGAATGAAACCACCCATTTTCCGGAGGTTGTCCGCCACGTCTACGGGGTTGAACGTGACCGCCGTGTAGAAGTAGCAGAAGAAGATGATCATGCTTACGTAGATGACGTTGTAGCGCCAATCCGACGGCTGCATCACGTCTGCAAAACGACGCATCAGTGGATGATCAAAATACGACGCAATCTGTTGCGGAAACATCAACAGAGACGAAGCGAAGATCGGGGGAATGACGCCCGCCGTGTTCACTTTGAGTGGCAGGTGTGTCGACTGTCCAGCGTAGACCTTTTTGCCGACCTGGCGACGAGCGTACTGAACCGGAATGCGGCGTTGTCCGCGCTCAAAGAAGATGATGACGCCAACAACCAAGACGACCAGCAGTCCGACCACTGCAAGGTTAAACACGGTGAACTCGCCAGCCTGAGCCTTCTGAAACAACATCACCAGTGCGTCAGGCATGTCTGCGACGATGCCGGCGAAGATGATGAGCGAGATCCCGTTGCCAATCCCGCGCTCGGTTATTTGTTCGCCCAGCCACATGATGAAAGCCGTCCCTGTCGTCAGAGAGATCATCGTAATGAGGTAGAACGACCAATCAGGATCCGGAACGAGTACCCCGTACTGAGCGTTCGCTGCGTTGTTCGATACCAGCCACTTCGCGATGAAGAAAGACTGAACGCACGACAGTATAATGGCACCGTACCGGGTGTACTGATTCAGTCTCCGGCGACCCGCGTCACCCTCTTTTTGAATCTGCTCAAAACGCGGAACAACCACGGTCAAAAGCTGTAAAATAATGGACGCACTGATGTACGGCATAATGCCGAGCGCAAAAATCGACATCTTCTCAAGCGCACCACCAGAGAACATGTTGAACATGCCCAAGAACGATCCCGACCCAGCGGTCACGATCTTCTTCATAATGCTGGCGTCCACACCGGGCGTGGTAACGAAAATGCCGATCCTGTACACGGCGAGGAGCGCCAAGGTAAACAGGATCCGGCGACGAAGTTCCGGAATCTTCCCGATGCCCTGGAAACTCGATGCCATTGTCTAGGTGCTCCGGTTCAGGCCTGAGCCTGGGTTGATTCACTGGATTTGGCGCCGACGATTTCCACGCTTCCGCCAGCCGCTTCGATCTTCTGGCGGGCGCTTTCGGAAGCCGCTTCAACCTTGATGTTGAGCTTTTTCTTGATGTCGCCCTGACCGAGGATCTTGACGCGTTCGCAGCTGCGAGGCACGAGGCCCATGGCCTTCAAAACTTCAACGTCAATCTTCCCAGCACTACAATACTTCTCCAAATCGCCAACGTTGAGCGCGAAGTATTCCACGCGGAAGAAGTTCTTGAAGCCTTTCTTCGGCAAGCGGCGTTGCAAAGGTGTTTGACCACCTTCAAAGCCGAAGCGCGCACCGTGGTGTCCCGTTCGAGCCTTCTGACCTTTGACACCCTTGCCCGATGTCTTGCCGGTACCCGAGCCCGGGCCGCGACCGATGCGTTTCCGCGGCCTGGTCGCGCCAACCGGAGCTTTCAGTGTGTGAAGCGTGGTTCCCATTTTCTATTCCGCCTAAATTCTGTTTTCGAGAGAGAGAGAAGATCAACTACTCAGCAACTTCGATCTTAACCATGTGCGAAACCGTCCGAATCATCCCGCGCACCGACAGATTGTCGGGCACGATGACCGAGTGGTGCAGCTTTCGTAGACCGAGCCGGAGGATCGTTTCTTTTTGTGCTGCCTTGCGATTAATACCGCTTCGAATCAGCGTCACTTTGATTTTCGTTGCCATTAGTTGGTAACCTCTTCGACCGTCTTTCCGCGCAATGCCGCGATCTGGGCCGGGCTTCGCAAGCGACGAAGCGCATCGATGGTTGCGTGTATCACGTTGTGCGGATTGCTCGTTCCGAGATTCTTGGTCAGGATGTCTTGAACACCTGCAACCTCCAGTACGGGCCGCACGGCACCACCAGCAATAACACCCGTTCCGTGTCCGGCGGGGCGCAGGATGACCGAACCCGCTCCGAAGTTACCAAGAACTTCGTGTGGAATCGTTCCGTCCTTCAAGGGGATCTTGAAGACATTCTTGCGTGCTTGTTCCGTGCCTTTTCGAATGGCTTCCGGAACTTCGTTGGCCTTGCCAAGCCCAGCGCCGATGTATCCGTTCTGATCGCCTACAACCACAAGAGCTGCGAACGAAAAACGACGGCCGCCTTTAACGACCTTCGCTACGCGATTGATATAAACGACGCTGTCGACCAGCTCGCCCATGTCTTCGGGAGTCATGCCCATAATCTTCCTCTTTTGCCTATTCTTACCGGGTGCCTAGAAATCCAGACCGCCCTCGCGAGCGCCCTCGGCGACCAGCGAAACCCGTCCGTGATACAAATAACCCCCGCGGTCGAAGACAACTTTCTTGATGTTCTTCTCCGCGCAAAGCTGCGCGATCTTCAAACCAACTTGCTTGGCTCGCTCGCTCTTTTTTCCATCAAGCTTCGTCTGCGTCTTGGTGACGAGGTCGGAAGCGGAAACCAAAACCTTGTGATCCGTGTCGTCAATAACCTGAGCGTAAATATGCTTCAGGCTCCGGAAGACAACCAAACGCGGACGATCGGCAGTACCGGAGACTCGCTTGCGAATCGACCGGTGGCGGATCTTACGAGGCTCTTCGTACTTTCTTCGTTTCAACATGGCAAATCTTGTCCTGAACGGTAAGCGGGCTAACTGGACGCGCCGGCCTTGCCGACCTTGCGCTTGATGGTTTCTTCGACGTATTTCACGCCTTTGCCCTTATACGGCTCTGGTCCGCGGAAGGCACGAATCTCTGAAGCTGTCTGGCCAAGGGAGTCTTTGTCCATCCCACTCAACGTCACGCGGTTCTTCTCAACCTTGGCACCGATACCCTTCGGCATCTTGTAGTTGATCGGGTGTGAGTGACCAAGAGCCAAGACGAGAACATCGCCCTTGACCTCGGCCTTGTAGCCGACACCATTGATCTCGAGTTCACGCGTCCAACCATCTGAAACACCCTTGACCATGTTCGCGAGATGGGCGCGAGCCATGCCGTGGTTGGTCCGCTCGGTGCGAGACTCTCCGCTTCGGGTCAAGGAGATGACATCCCCTTTTACCTCGATCGCAACGCCCGCAGGAAGCGGTCGCGAAAGTTCGCCCTTGGGGCCCTTGACGGCCATATTCGATCCTTTGATCGTCACGGCTACGCCCTTGGGTAGTGCAATCGGCCTTCGTCCAATACGAGACATAGTTTTGAATCTCCGATAATCGAAAGTGAGGTCTACCAAACCTCACAAAGTAGCTCACCACCGACGCCCGCTTTGCGAGCGGCTCGATCGGTCATGAGGCCTTGTGAAGTCGACAAAATGGCGACACCCAATCCAGAACGAACCCGCGGGATGCCTGTGCTTCGCACATACACCCGTTGACCCGGCCTGGAACGGCGCCGCAATCCGGTGATTGCATTCGTCGTCTGGTCTGGCCAGCGCAGTTTCACAACAATTTCATTCAAGCTTTTCTCCCCTGGCCTCGTAGAGAAGCCACTAATGTAGCCTTCAGCCTGGAGTAAGCGCGCGATGTTCTCTTTGGTCCCCGAACTCGGCGCGATAACTTCATCGTGCCGGGCCATGATCCCGTTTCGAATTCGCGCCAGAAAGTCGGCGATCGGATCCGTCATTGGCATTTGGTCGTCCTCGTCCTGTTGAAATCAGTTGCGGAAAGGGAGGCCGAGCAGGCGCAACAATGTGCGACCCTCCTCGTCTGTCCTGGCCGAAGTTGAAATGGTAACGTTCATACCGCGGGGGCGGTCCATCCCCTCGAAGCTAGCTTCGGGGAAGATGATGCCCTCACGAACACCCAGTGTGTAGTTGCCTCTTCCGTCGAAACCCTTCGGCGAAATACCCTTGAAGTCACGTACCCGAGGCAGAGCAAACTGAATCAAACGATCCAGGAACTCCCACATCACTTCACGGCGCAAGGTAACCATGCAGCCGATCTTCTGACCCTCGCGCAACTTGAAAACTGCGATCGACTTTTTCGACTTCGTCACCACCGGACGCTGTCCAGCGATCAAAGCCAACTCTTCCGCACCTTGATCAAGGATCTTCGGGTTACCCGTGGCGTCGCCAAGGCCCATATTGATCGTAATCTTCTTGATTCGCGGAATCTCCATGACGTTCTTCAAGCCGAGTTCTGCCTGAATCTTCTCGCGGAGCTGCGTTTCGTAGATGTGGCGAAGGCGAGCGGGATGTTCGCGCTTGACCTTTTCCAGTTGGAGTTCGGTAATTCGTGATGCAACAGCTGCCTTACGTCCACCCTTTTTTTCCTTGGGCGGGCCCTTGGCTGCTTTTTGCGCTTCCTGTGTTTCGGCCATTTCTTGACTCCTCTAACGGTCGCTTACGCGGCCTCAACCTGCGCGCTGCACCGAGCGCAAACCCGTTGTTTCTTTTGTCCTTCGACCTCCGAATGCCGAACACGTACGCCGCGCTCGCATTTCCCACACCAAACCTGGACGCTCGATAGTGCCACTGAACCTTCCTTCTCAACGATACCGCCACGGGTATTTTGTTGAGTTGGCTTGGTGTGTCGTTTGACCATGGCAACGCGTTCGATCACGACACGTTCCTTCTTGGAAAGGATTCGCAAAACTTTGCCGCGCTTACCCTTCTCTTTGCCAGCGGTGACGACGACGGAATCGCCTCGACGAACGTGCATTACAAAACCTCCGGAGCGAGCGAGATGATCTTCATAAATCGCTTGGCGCGCAACTCACGCGCGACTGGGCCAAAGATACGAGTTCCAATCGGCTCGTTGTCCTTGTCCACCAACACGGCCGAATTAACATCGAAGCGAATATAGGAACCGTCGGCGCGCGAAACTTCTTTCTTCGTCCGAACGATCACAGCTTTCGCCACATCGCCCTTTTTGACCTTGGCATTCGGGATCGCTTCCTTGATGGAAACGACGATCACGTCGCCAATGGAAGCGTACTTGCGTCGGGTTCCACCCAAAACACGAATACACATAATCTTTTTCGCGCCCGAATTGTCGGCGACATCGAGAGTACTAGTTGTTTGAACCATGACGGTTAATCTCCAAAAATGGAAGCGGCCTAAGCCTCAGCAGGCCGGTTGAGCAACTTGCGCAGACGCCAACGCTTGTCACGGGATAGCGGCCGGCTCTCTACGATGAGGACGCGATCGCCCACCTTCGTTTCGTTCCGCTCGTCATGAACTTTATAGGTCTCACGCTTTGTCATAAACTTGTGGTACTTCGGATGCGAGTAACGCCGTTCAACAGCGACCACCCGGGTCTTGTTCATCTTGTCGCTCTTGACGACACCGACAAGCGTTCGGCGTCGACGCAATTCGCTAACTGCGGCGGTTTCGGTCGTTTCTTTCGATGGATTGGCCACTTCCCGTTACTCCTTCGCTTCCGCGCTTGAGGCAGATGCCTGGCGCTTCTCAGAAATCACTGTCATTACCCGCGCAATTTCGCGCCTGGCACTGCGAATCAGCATCGTGTTCTCAAGCTGATTCGTACGGCTTTTCATGCGGTGCCCGAACAACTCTTGGCGCAACTTGATTGCAGTTCGCTCGAGCTCGGCAACTTCGTTGCCACGCAAATCTTGAATTGATGAACCCTTCATAGGACGGTCTCCCGGGCAATCACGCGCGAACGCACGGAAAGTTTGTGAATCGCAAGGTGGAACGCTTCTTTGGCGAGCTTCTCTGGAACGCCTTCGAGTTCGTAGAGTACGCGTCCCGGCCGAACAACTGCGACCCAGCCTTCGACGTTGCCTTTACCTTTACCCATGCGGGTTTCGGCGGGCTTCTTCGACAAGGGCTTGTCGGGAAACACCCGAACATACAGTTTTCCACCGCGCTTCACGCAACGGCTGATCGCCACACGTGCAGCTTCGATTTGGCGCGACGTGATGAACCCGCAGGTGGTTGCCTGCAAGCCAAAGTCACCAAATGCAACGTAATCGCCGCCCTTGGCGCGACCCCGCATCTTGCCTTTTTGTTGTTTCCGCCACTTAACTTTTTTCGGTGCCAGCATTGGGCGCTCCGTTTCTCTTCGAAAAATTCAAATCGTCTAGGTCAACCGCATGTTTCGCTGCGGAAGAACCTCACCCTTGAAGATCCAGCATTTCACGCCGATCTTCCCGTAGGTCGTCATTGCCTCGGCGAATCCGTACTCGATATCCGCGCGGAGCGTGTGCAACGGCACTCGACCCTCGTGGTACCATTCGGTTCGCGACATGTCTGCACCGCCAAGGCGACCAGCGCACATCAGACGAATACCCTTCGAGCCAAACTTCATGGCTGTCTGGATAGATTTCTTCATGGCGCGACGGAAGGCAACGCGACGCTCGAGCTGAGTCGCAACGCTTTCCGCAACAAGCTGAGCATTCGTCTCAGCTTTGCGAACTTCCTGGATATTCAGGAAGACTTCGCTCTTCGTCAACTTTTGCACGTCGGCCTTCAGGGTCTCGACCCCGGCGCCGCGCTTTCCGATAACGATACCGGGACGAGCCGTGAAGATGTTGATCTTGATTTTGCTAGCAGCTCGCTCAACCTCAACGGCCGCGACACCAGCATGACCGAGCTTCTCCTTGACGTAACGCTTGAGGCGAACATCTTCGTGAAGCCAGTTTGCGAACTCCTTGTCCGCGAACCACTTGGAGTTCCAGCCGCGAACAATGCCGAGGCGCAAACCGATTGGATGTGTTTTCTGTCCCATTCTAGATTCTCGATTTTCTCGGAGTGATGTTATCCGTCGGTTCAGTCAACCGAGCCGGGGATGTCAACCTCGATCGTGATGTGCGAGGCGCGACGGTTAATTCGATTCGCTCGGCCCTGCGACCGAGGCAACCAGCGATGGGTCGTTGCTGCGCCATCGACAGTGATACGCTTCACCACCAACTTATCTGCATCTGCCTTGTCGTTCTCAGATGCGTTGGCGATTGCGGAGGTCAAGACCTTCTTAATAGCCGCGGCAGCCTTTCGCTTCTGTAGCGTCAGAATCGTCAATGCGTCAGCGACATGTTTTCCGCGAACCATACCCGCAACCACGCGAACGCGTCTGGGTGACTCTCGGAATCCTCTCAAAATTGCGGTTGCCATCGTGTCAGTCTTTCTTCAGTATCGTTGGCGTCAGGCTTACTTCTTGACCGCTTCTTTGCGATCGCCCGAGTGCGCGTGGAACGTTCGAGTGGGTGAGAACTCACCCAGCTTGTGTCCAACCATGTTCTCGTTAACAAAAACGGGGATAAACTTTCGACCGTTGTGTACGGTCATCGTCAGTCCCACCATCTCGGGCACAACAGTTGAGCGTCGCGACCAAGTCTTGAGCGGCTTCTTGATCGTCTGCTTCTGCATGTCGATCACCTTGAGGAGAAGCGACTGCTCGATAAACGGACCTTTTTTTACTGAACGCGGCATGGATTTCCCTTGAACGGTCTAACGTTGAAAAATTAGTTCTTCTTGCCTCGGCGACGCACGATCATTGGATCGGTACGCTTGTTGGCGCGGGTCTTCAGACCCTTCGACAGCTGACCCCACGGCGAACAAGGGTGGCGACCACCCGAAGAACGTCCTTCGCCACCACCCATGGGGTGATCGACCGGGTTCATAACAACGCCACGGTTGTGAGGACGACGACCAAGCCAACGCGAGCGGCCGGCCTTGCCGATCTTCACAGCGCTGTGTTCGATGTTTCCAACCTGGCCAACCGTTGCGCGGCAATCCACATGGACGCGGCGAACTTCGCCCGAAGGAAGACGGAGCTGTGCCCAATCACCCTCTTTTGCCATCAACTGAGCACCACTACCCGCCGAACGCACCAGCTGCGCTCCGCCATGGATTTTGGTTTCCACGTTGTGCAACGTCGTGCCGAGTGGAATCGCTTTTAGCGGGAGCGCATTGCCTGGCTTGATGTCGGCATTCCGAGACGCCACCACCGTATCGCCAACTTTCAAACCGACTGGGGCGAGAATGTATCGCTTCTCGCCGTCTGCGTAGTTCAAAAGCGCGAGTCGTGCGCTTCGGTTCGGATCGTACTCGAGCGCAACAACCTTGGCAGGTACGCCAACCTTGTCACGCTTGAAATCGATCGTTCGGTAGCGACGCTTGTGACCACCGCCGCGGAACCGCGACGTGATGCGACCGTTGTTATTATGACCGGTCTTGTTGTGATGTTTCTCCAACAACGAACGCTCGGGCCTTTTGCCGCGCGTCAGGTTGGAGAAGTCCGGAGCAACGCGCTGCCGGGTTCCGGGGGTGTAGGGCTTAAAACTCTTGAGTGCCATCTCGGTTTGATCCTGGAATACGGGGGGCTATACGCCCTCGAAGAATTCGATATTCTGACCCGGCGCTAGGGTTACAAGCGCCTTTTTCCATTGAGAGCTTCGGCCGACGAAGCGACCGACGCGTTTGACTTTGCCTGGCATGCGCATCGTGCGAACCGATGACACATCGACGTTCCACAGTTTCTTCACGGCCTGTCGGATCTCAATCTTGTTCGCGTCCGTGGCAACCTCAAAGACAACCTGAGTCCGCGCAGCATCTGCGCCAGCAGGTCCTTCTTTGACCATGCTGCCCTTTTCGGTCATCAGCGGACGAATGATAATAGTTTCAGCACTGCGCATGGTTATTCCTTCGCCCCTTCGGTCTCACCCGTGACACGGGCTTCGACGGCCTTTAGCACGTCTTTGGCAATAACAAGGCCCGTGTGATTGAGGATGTCATAAACATTCAATCCAGCAGGAGCAATGTGTTTCGAGGAGCGAATGTTTCGGAACGACAACGTCAAGTTCGCATTATCAGCCGAATCCACCACCAGCACCGAACCAACACCAAGGGCGCTCAACACCGAAAGGGCGTTCTTCGTCTTGGGCTTGTCGAAGCCAATTGAATCGAGCACGAAGATCTTTCCCTCTTTGGCGCGCAACGAAAGCGCTGAGGCAAGGGCCTTCTTGCGAACTTTCTTGTTCACTCCCAATTCGTAGCTGCGCGGATGGGGTCCAAAAACCTTACCGCCACCTACGAACTGAGGAGATCGCAACGAACCCTGACGAGCGTTACCAGTACCCTTTTGGTTATAGGGCTTGGCACCACCGCCACGAACGTCGGCGCGTGTCTTAGTATTGTGCGTTCCGCTGCGTGCTGCTGCACGTTGAGCCTTCACGATCTCCCAAAGGAGTCCTTCCTGGACATCCTGCGCAAAGACGGCGTCGGCCACTTCGACCTGGCCAACCTTCTTGCCTTTAATATCGACGATATCAAGCTGCATCGTTTTTCTCTCAGGTTCGGATTTCGACGTCAACGCCTGCTGACAAGTCGAGTTTCATCAGTGCGTCTAGTGTTTGCTGGGTAGGCTCGAGAATGTCGAGCAACCGCTTGTGTGTGCGAATTTCAAACTGTTCTCGCGACTTCTTGTCAACGTGAGGGCCGCGCAAGACGCAATACTTGTTGATCTTGGTCGGCAGCGGGATGGGACCCGCGACCTTCGCGCCAGTGCGTTTTGCAGTGTCGACGATTTCGCCAGCGGACTGATCCAGCAGACGATGGTCGTAGGCCTTCAATCGAATTCTAATTTTCGGAGTCATGTTGTTTCTTTTTCAGAAAAAAGAAGGGCGGAATACAGACCGCCCGTACTTTCGTTGATCGTTCGTTAGTCGTTGATTTTGGTGACGACGCCGGCGCCGACAGTACGGCCACCTTCGCGGATTGCAAAGCGCAATTGCTCTTCACACGCGATTGGCGCCAAAAGCTCG
>JAWXBF010000073.1:0-5109 GCA_034439895.1 Deltaproteobacteria bacterium | reverse complement strand
TAGGAGAAAAACTATACACAAACGCTGAGTCTTGGTGCGTGGCCAGACGGCATCTGAGCGGTTCAAACTGATCGTAGTGTTTGAGCTCAAGCAGCCACGACGTGCGCAACCAACGGGCGGTTGCGGTGGCGTACGCGGCCATGGCTGAGCGGTCGCCATTCATTAGCTGGCGCTGTTGGCCATCAACCTCGAAACCCAAGCCCAACGGGCCTACTGTTGTATCAAGCGATCCACCGTAGTTAAGCGTGGTGGTCTTGTTGTTAAGTTCATCCACTTTGAGCGCCACGTCATGCAGGGCCATCGTCGTGTCCGCCAAGCGCAGCTCCCAGCGAGAGGCGGCCAAACGATCGCGGGGATCGGTGGTGTATCGCAGTTGTTGCGATTCGACGTTCACCGAGTTCGTCTCGCCTGCCAGCAGGGTCACCACCACTTTATCATCAGCCAGCGCCACATCGGTGCGCGCGCCCCGCAGCGCCAAATCAAGCCCCAACTCGTCGACCCGGCGTAGCGAAAGCACAAGGCCGCGGCCGAACTGAGCGTAGAAATCGCCTAAGTTTGCCGTCACGCGATGGGCAACCGTTCACGCCCCGGATAGTACCGCTACAGGTTGTCGAAGAGCAAGAGGGGATCTGTGCCACGGATGAAAGCGGTACAGGCATCGACGAGGAAGACGTAGACGTTGCGGCCATTTTTGCGCAAGCTGTGTGCGACGGTCATGATGCGCTCAGCGAAACGGTCGCCGCGTTCGCTTTGGGAACCGAAAGAGCGCTTGCGCCACAAGACAAAGCGGCGCAGCTCTCGCTCTGCACGGTTGTTAATTGGCTCGACGCCTTCGACGAAGGCGTACGTGAAGAAGGCGGCTTGATGCTCGATGAGATTCTTGCAAGCGCCCGATACACCGCGAATGCCCATCGCTGCTCCGCGCTGCAAGTGCGCCAAGAAGAAAGGTTTCAGTTTCTCAACGAAATGTTGCAGTTGAGCACGTGTTTTTGTGCCATCACAGAAGTCGTGCCAGACAGACATGTGAACCTTGGCGAGCAACAGCAGATTTTCGC
Organism: Deltaproteobacteria bacterium; assembly: GCA_034439895.1. Taxonomy (GTDB): domain Bacteria; phylum Myxococcota_A; class Polyangia; order Fen-1088; family Fen-1088; genus JAWXBF01. The sequence goes on along the minus strand of JAWXBF010000073.1, from coordinate 4,054 downwards.
CAAGCCGCCGAATATCCGGGTTCGGACTTTCGGACAGCGAAATGAACTTGCGTACGAAATGCGCCCAGCAAATTTGACGCTTCTCCATCGTCCAGAAGGTGAATTGCGAGCCACGATCAGATGCGAAAATGCCGCGAGTTATCCGCATCCAACGTTTGAGGCCCGGGGCGCTGGCATCGAAGGTGATACAAAATGCGGTAACCGTCTTACCCGCCATCACCCAGAGCGTTCGCGGCGTTGCCGATTGGGACCAACCGGTCGCATCGACGTTTTTGACGTCAGCGCCACGGGCAACCGCCACGGCCTGCTGGGCAGCAACGGCAAGGGATTTCGAGACAATTTCTTCGCCCTGGCTTACAGAACCAAGCGAAAGCCTGATTCCAACCAGGTCCGACATGAGCTGCACAGCGGAGCGGCGACTGATGTGATGAACGCCCGTCAAAAGGCCAATCATACTCAGCAGCCGAGGACCACACATCCCGCGAGGCGCTGTACGCGGCAGCGTTCCACTGGTCACTGTGTTGCATTTTGCGCAGTATTTCCTGCCCAGAACGTATTCGGTCACATCCGGTTTAACTTCAGGGAGATCCACGACTTGATGCCGAATCGGCTCAGGCGTTCGCGCGTTGGTATGAGCAGCATCGCAACGTCGACAGGATCGCGGATTGCGTGGGACATGCCGTGTTACATTCTCGGCGGCCACCAACGTTCGCTTGTGACCTTTGTGCCTGGGTTGACCGCCTTGTTTCCGCCCGGTCGATTGCTTGACTCGTCGGGCGTCTTTCTGCGCTGGCGTATCGCTCGACGGCGGCTTGCCCGAGTTTAGCGAACTTTCCGCAATCTTCGCTTCCAGCTCCGTTGTCCGCTCCTGGAGGCGTTTCAATTGCTCCTCCAGCTCTCGAATGATTGCGTTGCAGGCCTCGTGCACATCTACTGTAGATCACGTCTCGAACGATCTGTCGATCCCCATTGTTTTCACGTGCTACGTAAGTGATCGAAATGATCCAACATTTTCTTTTGGCAACCGCCACTCTCCGGGGTGTGAACGGTTACAAAAAACGGACCAACGTGACATGACGGGCAGAATGCCATTTCGCGTTCGCGCAGCAGATCGTTCGAAATCTTTGCGACCGATCGTTTCCAGCACTGTCTTGTCGTCAAAGAGGTTGCGACGACGATGCGAACATTCTGGATATCGGTCATTTTTCTTGGGCTCGGCGGTCTATCTGTTGTTGCCTGGAGTCGACTGCGGGGCACCCAGCCTTCCGCGGTTGCCGAGTTCGCGGCACCGAGCGAGAACGAAGACGATCTGCGGGCTCGACTGGCCCGCCTCGAGCATCTCGCCGGCCGCTCGGTCGCTGCCGCGATCTCGCAGCCATCCAATGAGAAACCTTCCGACAAGGATGCCGTCGAAAACGAAACCCACGCCGAGCCGACAACGGTTAAGTCGATAGAGGATCAACAGCAAGAGCAGGCCGAACGCAACCGAAAGGAAACGGAGTTCCTGAACGAGAACTTCGCGAAGCAGGCCGACGATCCGGCCTGGAGCCGCGGTTTCGAGACGACCTTGCAGGACAAAATCTCCAAGGCCTTCCCTTCGACCAACGACGTGCAGGTCGAATGCCGATCGTCGCTGTGCCGCGTCGCCATTCACCACGTCGAAGAGGGCGGTCAGGCGGCTTTTCTTCGCGATTTTCCGAACCACGTACCGAAGATCGCCGCGATGCGGTTGAACACCGATGGCACGGGCCAAACGACCGTACACATCGTGCGAGATGGCTACCCGCCACCAACGTTTACAGCTGAATCCGATACATCTCTTTAGTCCCAATTCACCTCAACAACAAAAGGAAAAACATCATGAAGAAACTACTGGCAACCCTCGCACTGAGTCTCATCGCCGTCCCGCTCACCGCAAACGCTGCAGGCGAGCAGCGCTACAACCTCTCGATGCCAGCATCGACGTGTCACCACACAGGCGCCATGCAACCATATGCCGCCACCGGTATTGGCAACTGGACGGGTGTGCCACAGGTTGTTTCCTGTCCGATCCCCACCGAAACCGATGCGACCACAACGCTCTACAACACTTCCATTACAACGAACGCTGGCGTCTCGGTGATCGACTGCACCTTGCGCGTCGTTCAAACTTCGCTCAACGGGCAATCGGCCTGGGTTTTCTGGCCAAATGCGACGGCGCAGAATTGGCAATCAGGGTTCGGGTATGCCGCCTGGCAAAACATCACACTGCCGGCAAGCAGCGCTACCGCCATCACTTGCACCGTGCCCAACAACCAGACCGTTTGGCATTACAACGCCCGCAGCAACTGGACTCAGCAGATCTGAGGATCTTCTTTCAAAGGCATCCATCTGCCTGACGGGGTCTTCGCTTTTGGCAAAGACCCCGTTTTCTTTTCGTTGGTCGCGTCCTTTGCCCGAACGCCAGCGCAACCTCGCCACGGCGCTGCCTCGGGGCCTCCAAGAGGGGACGAGCGATGTGCATTACCGACAACGAATTCGGCGCGACCAATCGGATCTGTACCCACCACCCAGTACAGCCATGAAAACACAACACCGAAAATTGCATTTTGTTAATTCACGTCCTTTCGCAAGTCTGGGCGCGATCGCTTTGGTGATCTCGTCGATCGCTGCGTGTGACGTTCCACCCGAAGGAGCGGTTCCGATAGAGTCTTCGGAGAAAGCATTCATTCAAACGTCGTTGGTTGCGCCCGCTGTCGGACGCAACAATTCGGACGGTCGATTGTTGTTCGCTTACACCGTCGACAACAACGGACAACGCGACATCATGGGAAGAATGATGACCGCATCCGGCAGCGCGGTGGGGCCGGCGTTCGTGATCGCCGACACCAATCTGGATGAAAGTGCGCCAGCGGTGGCTGGTGGCAGCGGCAAGTTCATCGTCACCTATACCACGACGTTCAGTGGCACCGACACCGACCCACAAGGTGCCATTGTGGATTCGGCGACCGGCGTCGTTCCATCCCGTTTCAGCCTGGACACTTCCTTTGAAACGTTACACTCGGAAGCCCGATGCGTTGTTCTTTCGACAACCACGTTTCATTGCGTGTACCATTCAGAGTCTGAACTGTTCTCACTCGATCTATGGAACAGCATGTTCACCGAGGACATCGAAATTGCAACGCGTGCGGCATCGTCGAACGTGTGGGAGACACCGAGTCGTTCAACCTGGCCGAAAGAAGTGTGTTCAGAAACGAACTGCATCAACTCGGGCGATCGCGTTTCGGTGGCATGGAACGTGTTGACGCGAAAGTTCGGCGTGGCCATTGGAAATGATCTTGGATTCGGGGGCCGCGTCGAGGCCTTTATCCTGCCGGATACCTGTTCAAGCACGTCGTGTGCTGCGATTCGAAGCCGAATTTGCGCGAGCCCGACTGGATGCACCGAAACCTTTCGCCTCGCCGAGAATTCGAACCTCGGCGATGTTGCGATAGCATCGTAGAATCGAAATTTCGCGATCGGGTATGTGTTTGGCAGCACCGACAGCGACGACAGCAGTTTGTCCATTGTCGGGATGAACGAGACCGGTTTGCGCTTGCAAACGAGCGCCGTGGCAGCTCAACCTTCTGCCGTTCGCAACCCACTGATAATGTCGGGCTCAATGGTGGGCACCGGAACGCAGGCCATCCTTGGGTTTCGTCTCACGATGGACTCGGTTCCGATGACGCCAGTCCACATGGCGATGGTGGATTCGCAGGGCGCCGTGACCGGAGCGGTTGGCGTCGCGCCCTGACCCGTCAACTGCAAACGCGTTGAACTCCGCGCGCACGCGTGGGTAGCGATAGCCTGCCCGAAAATGCTATCATGTCCGGCGGGTTCGCAGCTCACTGGCGACGCTGCAACGCAGCGGGGTTACGATGCCGGTGTTACTTTTCCGTCCGCAAAAAGTTCGCCACTTCGTCGGTCAGTGGAATCGCATTGAACTTGCTCCGGTTTGGTGGACGGTTTGATTATGCTGCCAAACGATTGAGGATGGCAACGGTTTCGTAGTGAACAGGACTGACAAAGCCGATCG
>JAWXBF010000072.1:0-5227 GCA_034439895.1 Deltaproteobacteria bacterium | reverse complement strand
GAAGTTGAGAACGGCGAAACGCCACTTGATTTCTTCGTCGTCTTTTCATCGACGAGTGTTGCCATTGCATCGGCAGGCCAGGTTGACTACGTGGCGGCCAACGCGTTTCTCGAAGCGTTTGTTGATTCGCGACGGGCGCTAGGCAAACCGATGCAGGCGTTGTCGTGGGGAGTCTGGTCGCAGGTTGGCATGGCCGCAAAGGCGGCGCGCAAACTGGGTCTCGATGGCGACGCCCAAAATACACGTTCGGTTGAACGGGGCTATCCTTTGTTCGAATCACGTCGGCCCTACGCAGGGGGGGGCTGGATTTTGCAAGGCACGCTCGATGCGAAAACACAGTGGGTGTTGGATCAGCATCGCACGGCTGCTGGCGAAGCGGTATTGCCTGGCACGGGGTACATCGAACTGTTTCGTGCTGCGATTTCTGAAATTGAGGCAGGTGCGGCGTTCGAGTTGCGCGATCTGTTTTTCTTCCGACCCCTAGCCGTGTCCGACGATGAACCGCGGGCATTTCGTGTGCGCGCGGTTGCAAGCGAAGAGGGCTACGATCTTTCCATTCAGAGCCGCCAGAAACTGACGGACGGTAGCTTTGGTTGGGCCTTGCATGCACAGGGACGCGCGCTTGTGCTTCGTCATACGGAACCTTCGATCCTCGACCTTGCTGCGATTGATGGTCGATGCAATCAACTTCGACTGGGCGACGACCCCTCGGGACTTCGGCTGGAACAAGAAGACCACCTGCGTTTCGGTCCGCGATGGCGCGTGCTGCATCGGTCGCACGTCGGTAACGGCGAGGCGCTGGCACGCCTTGTTCTTCCGGAGTCGTTTGTGTCGGACCTCGATGCATTCGCCCTTCACCCGGCCTTGCTGGATATGGCAACGGGCTTTGCGCTCGGGCACCTTCAGTCGAGCGCGGGACCGACGACCGCGGCATTGTGGGTGCCGTTGTCCTATCGCCGCCTCAGGCTATACGCTCCCCTCCAGCGTGAGATCTGGAGCTGGGTGCAAACGAGTTCGCGGCGGACGGGACGCGATCGAAAATCCGACAGCGGATTTGCAAGCTTCGACGTGACCTTGACCGATGCCGCTGGCAAGGTGTTGTGCGAAATCGAAGAGTTCACGATGCGTCGACTCGACGATGCGAGTGCGCTTGGCATCGGTTCCGTCTCGGACGGTCGGGATCTTGAGCGCGAGGATGGCAGTCGAGGGCGTGTGCTTTCGTCTGCCGAAATCGCATTCCAGAAAACCCTGGAAGAGGGTGTGACCCCGGCCGAGGGCGTCAAGGGGTTCCTGCGTGTAATACGAAACGCTGCGCAGGGGAGGATCCTTTGTAGCTCGATTGATCTGCAAGCCTTGATTCGACAAGCCGAGGTGGTCAAAGAGGCAGAAGCCGGTCCCGAGACAAGGTTTGCCCGTCCGGATCTCGATTCTGAGTATGTTGCTCCTCGCTCGGGCGTCGAGAAAACGCTGGTTGGTTTCTGGCAAGAACTCCTGGGGGTTGAGCAGGTCGGGATCAAAGACAGCTTCTTTGATCTGGGTGGGCATTCGCTCATCGCAGTACGTTTGTTCGCAAGGATCAAGAAGGCTTTCAACGTCGACTATCCCATCTCGGTGTTGTTTGAGGCTCCCACCATTGAGGCCTGCGCGGCGTTGATCGGTGAAATTGGCAACGACGAGGGTGCTACCGTGGGGGATGTGACGGTTGAACGAACGCGTGAAACTCCCAAACCGCGTTACACCCACTTGGTGCCCATGCATGACGACGGGGCGCGTTCGAAAGGTCGAACGCCGTTTTTCCTCGTGGCTGGCATGTTTGGAAACGTTCTGAATCTGCGCCATCTTGCCCAGCTTGTGAGTGCGGAACGGCCGTTCTACGGCTTGCAGGCGCGAGGCCTCTACGGTGACCAGGCTCCGCATGAAAATTTTCAGGAGATGGCTCGCGATTACCTCGTGGAGTTGCGCCAGGTTCAACCCCACGGTCCCTACTTGTTGGGTGGTTTTTCGGGTGGCGGTATTGCCGCCTACGAAATGGCGCGACAGCTGCGGGCTGATGGTGAGCAGGTCGCCATCGTGGTGATGCTGGATACGCCGTTGCCGAACGATGAGCCAATTGGTATCCGTGAAAAGCTCGTCATCCAAAGTCAGATCCTTCGAAGGAAGGGTCCGCGTTACGTATTTGACTGGATCGAAAGCAAGCGAAACTATCGCAAGCAGCAAGTCGAGAAGGCGGCGGTGCTCGCAACACAAAAAGGGCAGGGCGCGAGCCACGATTTCCATTCAACGGTCATCGAGGCTGCTTTCTATCGTGCGTGTGCGCAGTATTCGGTCATTGCGACGCCGATTCAACTCGCGTTGTTCCGTCCGAGGCTGCGACCGGCCCACCAACTCGCTCCGGGACGTGCGATCAATCAAGACCGTAGGCGGATCTATTTCGATAACGGTTGGTCGCCTCATGTCACCGGCGTCGACGTATTCGAGGTACCGGGCGATCACGATGGCATGGTGCTTGAGCCGAATGTTCGGGTTCTTGCGGTGAAGCTGCGCGATGCCCTGGATTCAGCCGATGCGCGTGCTGCACGGATCGCAGAGCTTGCGCGAGGTTCGGCATGAGTATCCGCGGGGAACGGCTTCGTGTGGTTCTTGTGAACTACAAGAGTGCACCGATGGCGATGCAGGCCGTGGAAAAGTTGATGGCCGACATTGCAGATTGGCCGAATGCCAGACTGACCATTGTTGACAACCATTCTGAGGATGGTTCAGTGGAAGTGATTGAGCAATCGCTCTTGAAGGCCCCGTGGCGCGGAAAAGTCACCCTGATCGCGAGCGATCGCAACGGTGGTTACGGTGCGGGAAACAATCTGGGACTGCGGGCTGATCTCGAAAGCGATGATCCCTCTGACTATTTCTATCTTTTGAATCCCGATGCCTTTGTAACGCCGAATGCCGTGGGAACGCTGGTCGAGTTTCTCGCCCACAACCGCCATGCGGGTATCGCAGGCAGTTACATCGAAGGGATCGATGGTGTTCCGCATCACACGGCTTTCCGGTTTCCATCGCTTGGCAGTGAGATTGAATCCGGCCTTCGACTCGGTGTTGTCTCGAAGTACCTGTCGGACTGGATCGTACCACTTGAGATCCCGGAGAAGCGCTGTCAGGTGGATTGGTTGGCGGGTGCCAGCATGATGGTCCGACGTGAAGTACTTGAGACGGTCGGATTGTTCGATGAGGGTTTCTTCCTGTATTTCGAGGAAACCGATCTTTGTTTGCGCGCGATACAATCGGGATTTCCGACTTATTATATTCGGGACAGCGTCGTTGCACACGTGGGTTCAGCAACGACCGGCATGAAAGAAGTGAATCGACGGGTCCCGGCGTTCTGGATGGACTCGCGACACCGCTATTTCGAGAAACATTTTGGCAAGGCGTATACGCGTGCGACCGATCTTGCGTTTGCGATCACACGCGGTACGTGGGAAATCCGACGCCGAATGCAGCGGAAGACCGACGACGGTCCGCCGGGTGCCTGGATTGACTTTGTTCGCCACAGCCTGAAGCAGTTGCGCAAACCTTGAACTAGCGCTCGTCGGTGATATCGAGCAGGCCGTAGCCGAAGGCGAAGCACAGTGAAACCGGTTTCATGGCGATTTCGGGCGATTCTCCTGCATCTGTTGGCGCCCCGGCGTTCGAATACGAACGCCGTCGTGGTAGAGGACGGGCACAATGATCAGGATTGGTATTATCGGTGGAAGTCGGATCGCGCCTGGGCATGCGCAAGCGATACGGAACCTCGGGAACTCGTGTGAGCTGATTGCGGTGGCGTCGAGCTCGGCAGAGCGCGCTCGATCCATTGCCGAGCCGCACGGTGCCGAGGCCGTTGTGGATTGGCGCACGTTGTTGGTCCGTACGGACATTGATGCCGTCGTGGTTGCGACACCGAATCCGCAACACGTTGAAATGGGGACCGCCGCATTGCGCGCCGGGAAACACCTTCTGATAGAAAAGCCGATGGCGATGACGCTCGCCGAATGTGATGGCTTGATCCAGGTGGCGCAAGATCAACGTCGCAAGTTGTTTGTCGGGCACACCCAGCACTTCTTTTCAACGAATCAAGCCGCCCGGGCACTTCTCAGTTCGGGTGAGCTGGGATCACTCGTGACCTTCACGGACACCTGGTACAAGCCCTTTGGTGTAGCGGTTCGTCGTCCCTGGTTTTTGGATCGCAGCACCGGTGGCGGCATGTGGTTCATGAATGGTGCCCACATGGTGGATCGTGCCCTGTGGTTCAACGACAGCAAGGTGACGACGGTCAAGGCGTGGATAGGCAACCCGTTGCTGGGACTCAAGGCAGATGACACCAATATTGCAGTGTTGCAGCACGCGAACGGAAAGCTTTCCACGCTGGTTCACGCAGGATACGAGGTCGGCGATGAACGATGGCACGGTGAGTTTGTTTGCACCAAAGGCATGATGCGCCTGTCGACCTTTCCCCCGGGCGCTGGCCTGTGGACAGCAAAGGACGCAAGCGGATACGCGCCGGTGAAAGTTGAGGAGCGCGAGGCGCTGACGCAGCAGATGGACGCCTTTGTAAACTGCATCGACAAGGATCTGCCCGAGACGATCGCTCCCATCCATGCGCGCCATGTCATGGCCGTGTTGCTTGCTGCCGAAGAATCGTCCCGCACCGGTCGCGAAACCAGCGTCGGGCCCTAGCAGGGTCGCGGATCGGCTGGCGCATCGATGTAATACGCTAGTCCACTTTCCGGTGCGATCAACCGGATGGGGGCGTCGGAGGCCGCAATGGTACCGGTGAAAATTTTTCGCAACATGGCGCGCTTGGACTCGCCCACGACGAGCGCGCCGACCCATCGGGCGGTGTTGATGAAGGGCGCAGTCATGGTGATCCGAGCCGGTGGTACGACGGTCGGACCCTCGTTCGCAACCACCCAGCGGTCAGCTGCGTTCAACCCTACCGAGTTTGGAAAGAGACTGGCCGTGTGTCCGTCCGATCCCATGCCGAGTAAAATTGCATCGAGACGGCCATCGGGTAATCGCTCTCGCAGCAGTCTTTCGTACTGGGCCGCGGCCTTGGGAAGGGTGGCATTCACGCAATGAAGTTGTTCTCGTTGCAATGCACCGGTCGCAACGAGCGCCTCTTGCAACATGCCAAAGTTGGAACGTGGGTCGTCCTCGGGCACGCAACGTTCGTCCACGATAAACACCTGAGTCT
>JAWXBF010000071.1:0-3801 GCA_034439895.1 Deltaproteobacteria bacterium | reverse complement strand
TTCGCACGCGAAGCCGATCTGTATCAGCAAGGCAGTGTCGAAGACTTCTCGGATCTCGACGAGCCTTCGAAGCGACGGCGTTAGGTCCGTCGACGCTGCAAGTTGACTGGTTATCGTGTGCCCAAAAATACGATGGCTGTGTCGTTCTTTTTCAAATTCGCTTTGACGTGAGCGTGGCCTTGCAGATCAAATTGCACGCTGACACGTGGATCATTGGTCCACGAAGATCGCTGGGGCTTGGTGCGGGTGATGTACTCATAAGTCCCGTCCGAAGTGGTAAACATCACCACCGCACCTTTGCCGCTGCTGCTCGCGATCTTCTCGTAAACTTCTGGGCTTCCTGAAAGCGTGCCAGAGCGATGCAGAGCGGTTGCCGTCATGTCGTTGCGTACGGTTTTGTAGTGGCTGAGAACATCGCCGATGCGGCGCACGCCTTCTGCCGACACGGTTTGTAGATCGCCCCAAATGCCGTTGCCGCCGAGAATTAAGCTGCCAACGCTGCTCATCTGCGCGGGTCCGGGATCGTCGGGAAAGAAGTGGGTTAAAAATAGTACCGAAGGAATCCAGCGATCGTAGCCAAGCGGCGCGCGCGCGATCCACCCGCGGGCGGGACCAGGATAGAAAAACACGTTGCTGTGGTAGGGGCCCTTCGGCATGTCGAAGTCAGAGGTGTAGGGGCCGTTGTTGATCAAAAAGTATTTGCCAGCGGTCAAAAATTGCAGACCCATGACACGGCCATCCTCGGTCATGTCGAGATCGACGATCGCCTCGGGATTGGCGGCCGTCACCTTCTGGGCAATGCGTGTGATCGCGCCCGGCAACATGAAAGCATATCGTTGCAAACGCTCGTCCGCGGTCCACGTGTCGTCGCCATGGTTGTGTCCTGGAAGGTCGCACGCGTTGGTCCGTAAACCATCGAGCTTGAAGTAGGCAACGCCCAGCTCGCGCGACAACGCGATCAATCTGTCGGCGAACGCGTCGGCCCAAGAGCTGACCAGGCACATCGCCGTGCTCTCTTCGCTTTCCCACACCTTCGCCTTTGTTACCTTGCCCCCCACCGATGCCACGTTGGCAACGTGAGCCGCATAAGCTTTACCGGCGGTTGCCGCCATCACAGGATCAAACCACAACCCCAGCTTCATGCCGTGGGTCGAAAGACGCTTGCGCACTTCCGCCAGACCATCGGGAAACCGCTTCAAGTCGAGATCCCAGTCTCCGGTACGGATGAACCAACCCGTGTCGATCACAAATATCTCGATGCCCATGGCGTGGGCAACGTCGATGTCTTGCAGAATCCGGGCTGTGTTCATCGTGGTCATGTACGTGCCCTTTCCAGCCTGATGGCCCCGCTCCTGCGCGTTCCATGTGTTGTAGAAAACGTAGGGTTGGCGCGCCTCACCCTGCGGGGCTAGATCACGATGAACGAACTGGCGGAACGCGGCGGCCATGACGTCTTCGTTGCCCGCAACCGCCCCGATGTCGAACCACAAGGTCTCGAAAGGCGCATCGGCGTCCACCACGTGGCGGCCAAAGTTGGCCTTGGTCCCCCGCAGCTCAACCCGGCGATCGGGGCCAAGCACGTATTGCAAAAATGCGTTGGGCGAGGTGGACCCATGTTCGTACCCCAGCAGCAGAGAACGAGCGCCGTTTGATGCCACGACAAGCGGACCCATCACGCGCTGGCCAGCACGAAAATGGCGGTCGTCCACGCCTTCTTCATGCGGCGTATAGCTGTGAAACAGATCCACAAACTCGGAAAGCCGAACCTCTGTCACTTTGGGGTACGCCGCCAACGAAACGCCAAAGTATGCCAAAGGCGTCTCATCGGAAATGCGCGACACGGTATGCGGCTCGGATGCCAGCAGCCGGTACATGAACCGTACGACGGGCGATTGATCGGAAACGCGAAACACGATTTCCAAACGCAGGCTGCGATCTGCCGCAATGACACCAACGAAACGCCGTTCGATGGTGCCATTGGGAAACCGACGTGAGGGGGTGATCTCTTGCAACTTGGGCACCACGGCCCGAACGGTCTTGCCGCCCAAATGAAACGAGGGCGGCGCGATCGAGACCGAAGCGCCGGCGCCCTTTGCGGCATAGGTCCACAGGGCATCGGCGCGCCCCGGAAACCTTACCTGCACCCGCGCGGTGTCCAGTGCCGCCGCCAACGCGGACGATGACGTCAGACACAACAGAAACGCGACGACAAGTGAAAGACGCCCGCAGTACGAAAGATCGCGACGCAAACCTTCACCCATGGGTCACCTGTGTCACTGGCGTGCGTGAAGTGGGTAAACAGCGTCGTGTCGGAATCGGTACGCGGGACCGCTCGATCACGTATTCAGGAAATATTTGTCGGTGGCTCATGGAAGCTTGTGGTGGGCGGGCGCAGCGCACCCGAGTCGCAGAGCTTGCCAGATCGATCGTTTGGAAGCCAGACGGTTGAACACAGTTTTCATCCGTCCCAATCGCCTACCTGATATCGTGTTGCGAATTCCACGCCCGGCCAGCGTCGAATCCGCGTTGATGCAGGCGCTCGGCGCACCGCGAAAATAGAGTCTCGACATTTCTGCGCGACAAGTTTCTGCGGCACCCATCACGACCGTGCGGGGCAAGATCCCGCTGCCTTTTCCAACGAGGAGTCCGTGGTGCTTCATTTCTCGTTTTCCCGTGTGATTGTTGGTTGTGCCCTTCTGACGATTGCTGCGCCAGCCATGCCTGCTTCGGCCGATTGGGCGCGTTTAACCATTCCGGATGTCGGCGACCAGGTTGTCGCGAACTCACGCGGTGCGGTTTTTGCTCTGGTGTCGCAGCAAGTGAAAATCCTAGAAGCCAACGGACAGTGGGCTACAATTCAAGGCAATGGAGATAGCACGTGGGCGGTCAGAGCGATCGCCGCGGGCGGCAATCGTCTGCTTGCCCATCACGCTACGAAGGATCAGATCTGGGAGTGGAACGGCATTTCTTGGAGTTTGATATCGGACGGACCGAGGGTTGCCGCGATGGCCGTCGATGGAGCGGGAACGGCCTATGTGATGTTGACCGGCGTTGTCTTCATGAAGCAATTGGCCGGCGCCACCGATTGGACTATCTCGAATATTGGCCAACAAATGGTCCGCCTTCTCGCGGGTGGAAACAAAGTCTTTGGCACTGGGACCGATGGCATCCTTACCAACAAAGCTCCAATGGGTTTTCCCTTTTTCTCGACTCGGATTGGCAACCCACCGTCACCGACGACGGCGTGCTGCACGTCACCGATACCTTTTCGCTTTGGAGTTTCAACGGTTCGTCCTGGACCAATCAATTCATGGCACCTCAAAAGATCTTCGGCCGAGATCGACTGTTGGAGGTCGAAGGTGGTCGATTGCGGATGCTGAACGATGGGATTCTTGAGGATCTAGGCGGTGTCGGGATCACGCAAGCCATCGTTGCTGGCGAATACGTTTTCAGTCGGGGCGCAGAGGGCTCCAAACGCCACGTCAACACCGCGGGCAACACGATCAACGTCAACACCGATCTTGATACCTCGACAGGCAGTGTTTGCTCATTGCGCATGGCAATCACTGCGGCACAACAGAATCGCACGGTGGGCACATGCGCAGCGGGAGCGTACGGGCAAGAAGACGCGATCGTGATCCCGTTCGATATCAGCAGTCCCGCAGTCAATAAGGGCGCGACGTGTCGTCCGCGCGATCTGATCACCCGGTTTCGTCCACGCACAGGAAGCTGCGATCTGGGCGCGATTGAATCGTTTTAAGTCTCGACCGGCGCCTACCGCCGACGCTTTACCCTTGCCTT
>JAWXBF010000070.1:0-28057 GCA_034439895.1 Deltaproteobacteria bacterium | reverse complement strand
GGCCAACACAGATCCTCGTTGGGATCTCCGCGGACAAAGATGTGGCGGGTATTCTATCGGCCCTGGCCGGTGCGTTTGCGCGCATCGCGGTGACGAGTTTGGGTCCGCGGCCGATGCCGATTGCCGATCTCGCCGACGCGGCGAGTCTGGCGGGTTTCAGTGAAGTCCTCACCGTCCCAGATCCCATTGAATGGATAGTCCGGGCGGGCTCGGCCCGATTTCCGGTGGCGGTGGCCGGTTCCCTCTTTTTGGTGGGCCCGCTTCGCGCCGCCTTGCTGGGGGAGGCGATTGACCCCTTTTGACCCCGAAGGGTGTGGGAATTGGGACGTTTTTTTCGTTTTTAGTGAAGGCCGCTCTAGGATCTGCCGATGGCCACCTTCGGACGCATGTTATCCGGCACCGGTTCAGTTCTCCGCTTTTCGCTTTTCACCCCCGCGGCGCTTGCGGCGTTTCTATTGTTTGGGGGCACATCCCGCGCTGGCGATGGCGATGTGCCCGCGGACAACGAAAAGTACGTGGGCGTAAGCCCCGAGCTTCCGCGCAAGAACCCGTTGCCACCCCCCAAGGGGACTGGACCGCAGCTTGTCTGGACGGGGTTTCAGAAATCCGACAGCGGGCCGCTCGTATTCTTGCAAACCTCGACGGCGACTCCGTTTGAAATGGGCGAAGCCTCGGGCAAACGTGTTTCGGTTTTCCTGCGCAACTGTCGCATCCACCTCGACAACAACAGTCGACGATTGGAGACCCGGTTTTTCGGGACCAACGTGCTATCGGTGCAAGCGCGCCAGCGCAAGAAGGACGTCGAGATCATCGTGACGCTCAAGGCGCCATCGGTCCCCACCCCGCGGACAGATGCAGGGCCTGACGGCAGCCAGTACGTCGTTCTCGCGTTCCCCGCCGAGGTTCCGACCGAGACAACGGGATCGAATACGAAAGACTCAGCTCAATAGTTAGCGGTCGAGCTTGTACCGCAAACAGGAGACATTGCGTGAATATCAAACAATCCAGTTTCTTATTGTTGTCGATGGTCGCGGTGGGTTTGGTGGGTTGCGATGACGGCGGACCGAGCGCCACCACCGTGGGGGCGGGCAGCGATGCTTCCGATCCAGGTCGCAATGTTGTCTCGCGGCTCGATGGCGGACTGACGATTGCAGACGATGCTGCGACTTTCACGGACGCAGGCACCATTGTTACGGGCGACAAAGACGTGGTGATCAACTCGATTGATCCTGTTGAAGACAAGACCAAGATCTCGGTACTCAAGGCCGGCGATTTTCGACCCAACGTTCAGGTCGTGATTCCCGTGATCCCGGCCGATGAAATCGGGTCGCTGGTTGCGCAGGTTGGCGACGCTCTGGGGACTTCATTCGGTGCCGCTCAAACGCTGAATCAGGTGGGGATCGCCGATACGGCCACGCGGCCGGGTGTTCGAATTTTCACCTTCGCCAACACGCCGGTCTCGTTGTCAGGCCTGCCGAGCGGTGGCGCGAGTTTGCGGTTTACCGTGCTCATGCGAAGTGGAAAGATGGCATCGAAGACGGTGCCAATCATCGTTGACGCCGGCCCAACCATCAAGTTCATTTCGCCGCTCGATGGTCAGTTCTACAAGGGACAAACGCTCGTCGAGGTCGAAGTCACCGATTTGGTTTCGCCGCCCGTGACCGACGTCGAAGTTGCGATCGGTGACTACAAGCTCACGCTGGTCAAAGAAGGGAACCTCTATCGCGCAACGGTGCTGTTTGACGCCCCTGTGTTTCAACCGTCTCTCGAAGGCGCGCAGTTGTTGACCGCAAGGGCCAAGAACGCAACGCAGAATTCGTCCGTTGCGGTGCGACGATTCACCGTGGACAATCTGGGGCCGAGCATCACGGAGACCGTGCCGGGACCTGGCGTTTTGATTGGCGGGATCGTCGAATTGTCGGCAACGGTCACCGATCCGGCGGGGCTGGATACGGCTTCCGTTGTCGCGGTTGTTGCGCACGGAGATCAGTCATTCCAGGTCAAAATGAATCCACCCCTCGTGGGTGGCGCCCCCAATCAGTTCACGGGTGTGTTTGACGGAAACAAGATTCCCGACAATGTTATTTTTCCCGTCGTTTCATTCCGCGCTTCCGACAAGCTTGGCAACGAATCCACCGTTGGATACCTCACGTCTTTCGACAACAATCCGCCGGTGCTGGAACTCGACCCTCCCGAAAGCTATCGCGAAGAGAGCGAGTTTAACGGCTTTCCAAGCTGCTCCTATCCGTTTGATCCGGTCGGTCCGGATGCGGTTGATGACGGCCAAAAGGTGGGACAAACCTTCAACGTTCGCGTTCGTGTCGAGGATCAAGGAAACCGGACCGTATCGGGCGATGCGAAGTTCGTCCCAATCGCGGGGACAGCGACCGTCGATCTGCTGGTTTACGACAAACCCGACCGGGCCCTGGTGGTGGATACCGATTCCGACCACCTTGACGCCATGGGTAACCCGACCATCAATCCCATCACCAATCTTCCACGGTTGTTCCCAACGTGTGACGCTTTGAATCCTCTCTTGCGTCCCAGCACGCGACCTGTGAGCGACGACGAGGTTTTGCAACTCGCGTTGACCGTGATGGATCCGAAGGGTGATGCTGACTATACCGGCCAGGCTCCTGACAACGGCGGGATCGCGTGTTCGTACTATGCTGGCGTTACGACGCAACCTGCGAGCGCGTGTGGACCCACCACCAACTACTACAAAGGCTTTATGAACTTCTTTAGCGGCCCGAACGGCGAGGACCTAGTTCTCGCACGACACGGCCACACCATGACCGCGTACATGTCGTATACGGTTGGCAAACAGGGTTCGATCTGGACGGTGGGTCCCATCAATCCAACGAGTGAGTGCGCCGGACGGCAGATCGACGCGTTGGGTGCCAATCTCAAAGATGGTTGGCTGTGTCTGGCAGCCGTTGCGCAGGACAAGCTTGGCAAAAAGCAGGTCTCAAAACCGATTCGTGTGTGTGTCGATCACGACAACAAGGGCAATGAATGCCCGCATATCAACATTGTTCGGGCTACAAAAACCAAGCCCATCGGCATCGAAACGGCGGTTGCCCACGGTTTCGCGACAGGTGACGAGGTCTACGTTCAGGAAGTACCGAATCAGATTCGCGCCAATGGTGCTCACGTCGTGACCGTGACGAGTCCCACGACCTTTACGCTCTCGGGTACCTTCGCCTACCCGCTGTTGCCCGAAGGGAGTTCAGGCATGGTCGTTCGCAAGAACAGTATGCCGGATTGCGTGGGCGTTCAAACTGCCAAGGGCCAAACACCCGTGGTTGATCATGCCGGCGTATGCGAACCGTGGCGCGTCTATGGCGAGCCAGAAATTCGGCGCAAGAACTAGCGCCTTGTGGCGCGCTACCAGATGTGGCCCGAAAATCCCCTTGCGGGCATTGCGCGGCGGATGGGTTCGGTGCGACCGTACCACGCGCTCTGACTGCGTGGCACCGCTTCGATCTCGAAGGGGACGAACAGCACCTTCACGAAGCGGTTGCGGCCGATGCGTTCGTAGCCAAAAAGGCCGAGCACGACTTCCCACATGGTGTCGCCCTTGCGTTTGGCAGCGGATTCCCAGAGCGGGAATAGCATCGCGCGATAGGTTCCCTCAGCCGTTCCACGGCCACGGCGATAGTAGAACGATGGGAAAACGAACGTCGCCACATAGTCAGGTCGCTCGAAGCGCCCGTACAACGGAATGAGCAGCGAGGTGCGACGGTTGTCTTTCTTGAAGTCCCAGTAGAGAGGGAAGAGGACCGTGGTGGACTCCTTCCTATCGGCGCGTCGGTAAAAGAGCGGCGCAATCGTATAGGTGGTGTCGTCGGCAATGCGATGGTAGCGCAAAAACAGTGGCAGCAACGCCGTGGTGCGGCTCTCGTAGTAGCTGTGGTGATCGAAGAAAAGTGGGAACACGACGGTCGACGCTGACGCGATTCCGCGGTGCCGCCAGAAGAGTGCCAGCCACGAGGAAATCGACTTCTCGGGCGTGGAGCGCGAGAAGTGAAGCAGCGGCAGCAGGAAACGGGTTTTGGTCTCCGTTTCGCGGTTCTCGTGGGCGAACCACAGCGGAAATACCGTGGTGAATCGGCTCTGGGTGGTGACGCGATGAAGAACGGGCGGGACGTACCACCAGGTGCTGGTTTGCGTATGCCCTTTGCCGAAGAGCGGGGTGTAGAACGTGCTCTCGCTGCGGCCATACCCGCGATAGAAAAACGGAAAGAATGCGTACGATCCCGAATCTTTCGTGGCGTCGCGCGAATACCAGAAGAACGGAATGAGCCCCGTGGCGGTTTCGCTCTTTTCGCGACGCTTGAAGAACGGACCCACGACAGTGGTGCTGGTCTTCTGTTCGGTATTGGCGAAGTGCCAGTAGAGTGGGAAGAGAACCTGGTGGCTCTCATGTTTTTCGTGTCCCGAAAACCAGAGCGGGAACAGCACAGCCCGATGCCCATCCGGTCGCGTGCTACGGTAGAACAGCAAGGCTGCCCACGTCTTCGAGGTTTTCTCCCGGAAATCCCGGCGATGGTAAAAGAGCGGCGTCAGCAAGAGCGATCGTTGCTGATTCTGGGTGTACAGATAGGCCGGAATCAGGCCCGTCGACCTTCCCTTGTCGGTGGTGCGGCTCCACCAGGGTCCGACCTGCAAGGTTCGCGTCTTCGGAGACGACGACTTCCAGAACAACGGAAAAAAGGTATCGAGCTGGTAGCCATCGCGCGTGCGGCGTCGGAAGTAGGTGGGCGCAATCCATGTCCCCGTGTCGGTCGGCGTTTCGTAGCGACCGAAAACGGGCAGCAGGTAGCGGGCTTTCAGCTCCGGCGCATCCACTGCAATGTAGGGGCCGAACATGCGGGTGCGCTGCGCAAGCTTGCGCTGGTACACATCCAGCCACAGGAGCGGCACGACGGACGCCGAAACGTTGCGGTCGCGATACCAGAAGTAAGGCAATACAAATCCCAGCTGGCGCTTTGCTGTGTTCGACCAGGCCCCCACGGGGGAAGCGAATACCGTTGCCGTGGCGTCTTTCCGGTAGTGAAAGAGCGGCAGCAGCGTCACTGAAGTGTTGGCCTCACCGTTGTCGTTCTGAGCCTTGCTGTAGTGGAAGATCGGGAAGAAGGCGTGCACCGACTGTTTGGGCGTCTTGCTGTAAAAGTAGTTCAGGACAACAGTGGTGCTGCGTTGTTCTTTGCGGTTTGCGAAATGCCAAAACAAGGGCGCGACCACAACGTGACTCGTTTGCGCTCGGTCGTTTCGTCCCACGAACAACAGCGGAAATACCCCGGCCGAGTACCCATCGGTGTGTTTTCGGTAGAACCCGGGCGGCACGACCGTGGTGGTCTCGCCGGTGCGGAAATCACGGAATCGCCAGAAGAAGGGGAACTGAACCTTGTAACCGCCCCGTCGATCTTGCCCCTGAAAATAGAGGAGAGGGAAGATGCCGGCCATGCGCTCGATTTCGCCGCCCTTCGCATCAAGGGTTTGGCGCTTGAAGTACAATGGCAGTGCAACCGTCGAGCGCGAGCGGGCGTCCGCGAAGTGCCAGAACAGCGGGAATACAACCGCGTGTTTTCGGTCTCGGTCACGACCCCAGAACACGAGGGGCATCAGCCCCGTGCTGTATCCGTTGACGCCGCGATCAGTATAGAAAAACCAGACCGGAAACACGCCGGCCATCGTGGAGGTGAAGCTGGGATTTTTGCGACGTGCATAGAACGGAAAAAGAACCGTCGCGGTCGCCTTGTGTCGCAGGTCGTTGAAATGCCAGAAGAGCGGCAGGAGCGCGGTCGTACTACCGGTGGGATCCGTGGAACGAACATAGGGACCCGCGACCATGGTATCCGTTTGCCGCTCGTGGTTTCGGTGGCGCCAGTACAGACCCAGCACCATGTCGAGGCTGGCCTTTGGGTTCCGGTGGAACAACATCGGCGGCAACCAAAACGAAATGTTTCGGACGCCGGCGTCGTCATCGCGCGTGCCCTTGCCAAGCGGTGTCAGCCAGCTGCTTTGTTTGCCCGCGTTCTTGGTTCGCGAGAAATAGAGCGGGATGAGTAGGCTGAAGGACGAGGCATCTTTCGTGTTTTTGCCGGCATAGTAAATCGGAAACAAGGTCGAGAACGACCAGTCGGGACGGCGCAGGTGAAGGAAAGGACCGGCCACGGTTGTGTTGCTCCCCTTCGATCGGAAGCTCCACACCAGGGGAAACAACACATCGTGTTTACTGTCGTTTGGCGAGCGGCCGTACCAATAAACCCAGCCGACGCTGCCGCGCATCGCGCGTCCCTCACGCGAATGATATCCAAGCCAGGTTGCCAGGAACTCGCCCTTGGCATCCTTCTGTTGATACGAAAACGGCAACACAAGCAGATGGCTCGCGTCCTGGTTGCGCCAGTAGAAGTTCAGCGGTGCAACCCAGGTGAAGGCCGACTTGCGTGAGCGAGTCGAAACAACCAGCGGAGAAATATCCCACGCTGTGTTGCGTTTGTGATCGCGGGCCCAGGCGTGCAAGAAGAAGTTAAAGCCCCAGGATTTCTGGTTGTCGGGATCTCCTATTTTGAACGAGCCAAGCAACGGTGCCGCCCAGCCAAAGCGGGTCGAGCGGTAGATGATGGGCCAAACTCCCCAGCTCGAGGCGCCGGGTTCACGCGACCAGGAGACAGGCAACCCCGCGAAGATGACCGTGACGGTCTTCTGCTTGATGCGGTCTTCGAATCGAAAATAGAAGGGCGCCACCACCTGGGAATGATCTGCGGTACTCCAGAAATGCCAGTAGAGGGGCGCCACCACCCGATATCCGGGTGTGCCCGTGCGCGACCAGTAAAACGGAATGAAGGAGGTTCGTGGACCTTCCTTGCGGAACAATAAAACGTTGGTCGAACGCTCGAAGGCGCGACACTGGCCGTTGTCGCAGATGGTGCCCTCGGGACAGCCGTCATCACTTGAACAGGTGAGGGGAGGGGCGGGTGGTTTCGCGGTCGACGGTGCAGGCGCACTGTTCGTCAACTGCGCTTGTTCGGGTTCAACCGTCTTACGGCCCGACCGGAAGGGATCGAGCAGCGGTCGGCCTTCGTGTAACGCAGGCGGCGCAATGAGTATATTCGCGTCCGTGCGCGCGTTGTGATCGCGCGAACCCGATGCGGGCATGATTGCCGCGGAGATGAGTGCGGCCTGGAGGAAGACGGTGGCTATCACGGATGGTTCACTGCGGCGGCAGCATCTTCCACTCGCCGTTTTCCTTCACGAAGCCGACTTCGCCTTCGTCAGACTCTTTGCCTTTTTGGCGCAGGACCGTCAGCGTGGCCCCCGTTCCTTTTTGGCTTTCATTTTTGATCGTGAATTGCGTGCCCTCGAGCTCCTCTTGCATCTTCTTCATCGCATCGACGCCCTGGCCCATCTGAGCGGCGAGGAAGCCCTGGTACATCAGCGCATAACAATCGATGACCTGATCCAGGTTCCCTTTTTCAAGCGCCTTTCTCCAGCGATCGAAGGTTTTGCGGGCCGTGGAGAACTCGGCGCGGGGCTTGGGTAGCTCGAAGGTGATAGCGCGGATCTTTTCCTTCGGCACCTTGACCGTCGTCTCGCCGGTCTGAATTGAGTAGACGCCGTCGTAGTAGTGAAGGACGGTGCCGGAAATCTTGGTTTTATCAATAAGTTCAATGACTTCGGCATGGGCGATCGGAATGGCCAGGCAAAGGACGGCCGCCGTCAGAACAAGGTTTAAAGCGCGAAAAAGATTGCGGTTGCGTGGATACATGGGACTCCTCGGCAAAGGGGGGTTCATCCTTGGACGGGCGAGGTTGGGGCCCCAATTCAACATGCGCGCAAGCTATGCCGGCGAGCGCCCCGAGTCAACGCGTTCCGAGGCACAAGAAGCCGCCTCGACCCCTTTCGATTCGCCCATTTGCTAGAACACGCATCCCGATGGAAGTTGCCCTCATTTACCCACCGACTTGCGACCCCACCGCGCCTTATTTGGCGATCCCCACGCTGACGGGCTGGCTTCGCTCCCACGGGGTGAGCGTCGTGCCGATCGACGCCAATCTGGAGGGCTGGGAGTCGCTGCTGACCCGGAAGTCGGTCAAGGCGCTGGCCCGCCGGATCGACACCCGCATCGCAGCGCTCGAAGAACTGCCGGGTTTGTCGCATGTGGAACAACTGGATTACGCCGCGCTCTGGAAGGGTCGTGCAGACCTCGATGAGGCACTCGGGATCGAGGACGCGCTGGCCGTCATCCGCGACAAGACCCAGTTCTTTGTTCCGGAGCGCTACGACGCGGCAGTCGAGACGGTGGGTGCGGCCCAGCGGTTGATTGCGGCGGCCCACGCGCCCATGGCACTCGACTTTGTGGCGTATCGAACGCCGTTTTCATTGATGACCGCGGACGAGATCGCGCTTGATGCGCAACCCGAGCGAAATCCCTTCGCGGCCTATTTCGCCGGTCTCGCGGATGATCTCGCGAAAAGGGGCGTGGGCCTCGTGGGCATCTCCGTGGCGTTCCCGGGACAAATCCAGCCCGCGTATTCACTGGCGTATGCGCTGCGCAAGCGGATGCCGAACCTGCACATCACGGTGGGCGGTCCGGCGTTGACCCAGATGTACATGCAACTTGCGGAAGACGCGATTCCGCGCGCGCTGGGTCCGTTTTCAAGCGCGGTTATTTTTGAAGGCGAGCTCGCTCTCCTCGAACTGGTTCAGGCGCTCGAACGGGGAGAAAATCCGACGGGCCTCATTCGTGGTCGTACGGTTGAGGACATGTCGATCTTGCCCGCGCCTGACTTTGACGGATTGCCGCTCGATCGATACTTCGCGCCCGACATCGTGTTGCCTTACGATCCTTCGCGCGGTTGTTACTGGGGCGTCTGTACGTTTTGCCACTACGGACTCGCCGAAGTGGGTACGGCCCGCTATCGAGAGCGTCCGGTCGAAACCGTGCTGGATCACTTGCAAACCCTGCAAAAGAAACACGGCACGCGTGTGTTCTATTTTTCGCAGGACGTATTCTCTCCGCGCATCGCCACCAACATTGCCCGCGGCATCATCGCCCGCGGGATGACCTTGCGCTGGGGCAGCGACATGCGTCCTGAACGATCGCTTACGCCCGCCCGCTGTGCGGAGTTGGTCGCGGGTGGCGCGCTGTCGGCGGCGCTTGGGCTTGAATCGGCGGCGCCTCGTGTGTTGAGGCTTATCGACAAGGGGATCCCGGTCGAGGACGTGCAGAACGCGATCCGCAATCTGTCACACGCGGGTGTTGCGGTTGAGGCAATGTGCTTTTCGGACTTTCCGACCGAAACCTACCGCGAGGCGATGCAGACGGTGCGCTTCGTTGAAACCCTGGTGGGCGATGTGGCGCTCTTCATTCTCGGCCAGTTCGATCTGACGCATGGCTCGCTCATCGCGCAGCGCCCGGGTGACTTCGGCATCAAGGAAACCTGGGGTGTGGAGGGCGACGAGTTCAAGACGGGTCTGTTCTTCCAGGAAAAGCGGCGCTCGAAGAAGCCGGAAGAAGATGCTCGCCTTGAGAAGGCGCTGTCGGCGCTGTCGGGGCTTTACCGACTGAGGCGTTATCCGTGGGCCGGCGCCCTTTCGACTGCGCACACGATGTTGTGGTACGAAAAATACGGCAAGGACGCGTTCGTGGGCGAGCACCTGGCGCGCAAGCGACCGGCGAGGAAACCGAGTGTGTTGCCAGCGCGACCGCGGTTTAATCTGGCGAGGGTCGAGGCGCAGAGCGCCGCCAACGAGGCGGAGATCTGGCAGACGATGGTGGTCGAGCGGAGACGCGTGGGACGGTTGGATTACCAGATGCTTGCCGATGGTTATCCGATGGTTAAATCGGTGACGCGGAAGTCGAAAGCTATGGCGACGGCGTCGGTCAGGTCGAGCGGACGGCGGCAGTCGAACGCGGTCAATTCGACCAAGAACTAGCGGGAGAGCGTCAAATCTAACGCTAACCCCTACGTCCGCGCCGCGACCGCGCCCGCCAGTTCCGCAAGCATCGCATCGGTCGTATCCGGCGCCACGCATCCATCGGTGATGCTCAAACCGTACTGCAATGGCTTTTTTGTCTCGACCGAAAACGGTTGGTTGCCTGGCTGCAGATGTGACTCGATCATGACGCCCAGAATGTTGCGGCTACCTGCGTATAGCTGTTTCGCCACGTCCGCTGAAACCTCCGGCTGTCGGCGGTAGTCCTTGCGGCTGTTACCGTGACTGCAGTCAATGAGGATCCGGGA
The DNA here is from genome assembly GCA_034439895.1 of Deltaproteobacteria bacterium. GTDB lineage: Bacteria > Myxococcota_A > Polyangia > Fen-1088 > Fen-1088 > JAWXBF01. The sequence goes on along the minus strand of JAWXBF010000070.1, from coordinate 17,804 downwards.
GCACAGCTTTTGTTTGTCCAGAATGGCTGTGGCAGCCACAACCGAGGCCGCGTCGAAGTTCGGCCCACCCGCCCCACCGCGTAATACGATATGGGTGTCGGCATTGCCCGCCGTCCCGATCATCGACACCCGACCCCCGCCATCGATGCCCAGAAAGTGATGCGGTTCCGACGCCGAACGCATGGCGTTGATGGCGCTGTCGAAGGTGCCATCGGTGCCATTCTTGAACCCAACCGGCATCGAAACACCCGACGCCATCTCGCGGTGGGTCTGGCTTTCCGTGGTACGCGCGCCAATCGCGGCCCAGGCAATTACATCGCCAAGGTATTGCGGCGCGATCGGATCCAGGATCTCGGATGCCGCCGGGATTCCGCGTTCGGCAAGCTCAACCAGCAAGCTTCGGCCCGTTCGCAAACCCGCCTCGATGTCGTAGCTGCCGTCGAGGTGCGGATCGTTGAGCAATCCCTTCCAGCCCGTCGTCGTGCGTGGCTTCTCGAAGTATACGCGCATCAAGATCAGCAACTGCCGACCGTATTGCTCGCGCCATTTTTCAACCAGGTTCGCGTATTCGCGCGCGGCCTTCACGTCGTGAATGCTGCACGGACCAACCACCACCATCAGGCGGGGATTCGGATTGGTTCCGAGCAAAAGCCCCCGAATCGAATCGCGGGCCTCGATCACGGTGGCCTGTGCGGCGTCCGAAAGCGGCAATTCCTTTTGGAGATCGCGAGGGGGAGTCAGGCCCACTTCAGAGCGGACGCGGAGATTTTGGGTCGGAAGGGTAGACGTCACGGTGTTTTTTCGGCTGCCGCGGCCTCGGACGGTGGCGCGGGAGGCACGGTTTGGTTCATCATCGTGTTTCGCAATACGATTGCCTGCTTCGTGCCCCGCAGGTGGATGAGGCTCTTGACGTAGTGGGTAAGGGCCCAGAGGCTTTCCTCGTTCAAAACGCCCTTCCAGGCCGGCATGGCTGCGCCGGCAATACCGGCGGCAATCGTCCGATAAAGCTCGGACAACTCCGTGCCGTTTTTTACCGGGTGAAAGGTAAAATCAATTGGCAAGATCTGCAACGTGTGACTACCGACCTGATATTCGCTGGCCTTCAGCGAAGGCCGGTACATGTCGGCAAGTTCCGCAAGGGCGGCCGGGGGCGCGCCGGTAAACTTTTGCGAAAGCGCGACGCGTTCCTCGATTGCAATGTAACTCGGATGGCAGCTTGAACATCCGACGAGGAAATACTTTGGATTGCCGTCGGCGTCGTTCTCCACGCCTGATAGATGGTAGATGCGCTTGCCAACCTCGATGGCCTCGGCTTCCTTGCCCTTCCAGGGATCGTCGGTTGCAAGGATGCGATCGCCCGGGGATTCTTCTTTCCAGCGCTCGGAGAAGGTCTTGATGTACTGGATGATTGCACCGCGTTCCCGGTCGGACATGTCCCAGGGCAGCATTGGCGTACCGCCCAGGCCCCGACGGACGATGAGGTCAAGGTCTTGATCGTGGGGCAATTCCCCTACCGGCACGCCGCCGAACTTGAACATGCCGGTTCTGAAGTCGCGCGGCGGTGGGCGCATGCCCGGGGCCGATGGACCGTTGCCGTCACCGGCGATGCCGTGACACGCATAGCAGTAGTGGGTGTAGGCGTCGTGACCCTCATTCAACACCTGGGCCGATACGTCCTTGCCGCCCAGCTTGCGACCTTCCGAAAAGGCCGGCTTCGAGAACAGATTGCCGCGACATCCAGCAAAGCCGATCAGCACCGCAAACAGCGCTGTCAGTGCCATCCGTTGTTGGTTGAAAAAGTGCGCCATCGTTACAGCAGAAAGAGGGTGACGAACATGAGGCCCCAGATGACGCCGACCATGTGCCAGTAGAGCGTCCACAACCGAAGTGGGATGTGAGACTCGGCTTTGAAACGACCGCGCGCCGCGCTGACGGTCAGCACCATCAACGCACCGACACCGATGAGGACGTGCAACGCGTGAAACACGGTGAAGGTGTAGAAGATCGAGGCGTAGGTGCCGCTCGCGGGAACAAGCCCTGCGCCGACAAGCTGCTGCCACAACACCACCTGACAGATCAGAAAGGCCGCGCCCAGGATCGTCGCGCCACCAACATTCATCGCTGCACCGGTCAGCCCACCTCGAATCCGATTCAATCCCCGCTGCAAGGCCGCGCTCGACAGAGCAAGCAAGGCCGTTGCAAGGCCCGGCAGCATCACTGGCAGCGTCGGCAGATCCTCGGGCGGCCACTGCAACGCCTTTTGCCGGACGAGGAAGTAGGCGAAGAACAACGCCGAGAAGAGCATCGCCCACGACGCCATGAACATCATCATGCCGAGGAGCGCCGTGCCGTTGCGATGCAGGTGCGTGCGATCGACCGGTGAGGTGGCGGCCGTCATACGGATCCGCCCGGCAGGTCTTCGGTTTGGGATATCCAGTCACGCCCGAGCGTGCGCTGGACCTCGGGGTGCGACAACACGTGTGGGCCGCGCACCACCGTTGGAATGACATCGAAGTTGTGAACCGGGGGCGGCGAAGACAGAGTCCATTCTAGCGTCCCGACCTGCCATGGGTTTGGCTCTGCGTTGGGACGTGCGATCGCATTGCGAACAAAATTCACCACGAAGATGAGTTGGGCCGCTCCCAGTGCAAAGGCGAAATACGAGGTCCACTGGTTGAGCCATGCCAGGTTGGCAAGGAAGGGATACTGATGCGGATCCCACATGCGACGGGGGGCGCCCGCATAGCCAACGGCAAGCTGGCCACAGAACACGATCGTGATGAGGGAAATCGACAGCCAGAAGTGAATCTTGCCCAGCGTTTCATTCATCCGCCGGCCGAACAACTTCGGGAACCAGAAGTGAATGCCGGCAAAGCTTGCGAGGAAAGACGCTGCGGCCATGGTCAGGTGAAAGTGCCCAACCACGAACATGGTGTCGTGCAGATAGAGATCGGTCGAGATGGTCGCGAGGTATAGGCCCGTCAACCCGCCGAGCGCGAAGACAAAGACCACGCCAAGCGTGAACAACATCGGCGTCGTCAAACGCAGCGAACCCTTCCAGATGGTGTGCAACCAGTTCAGAAAGAGCAGCTCGGCTGGCGCGCTGATGAGCAAGGTGAGAATCATGAACGCCTTGCCGAGCATGGGATTCATGCCGGTGGTGAACATGTGGTGGCCATAGACAACGGCCGACAGGATCGTGACGGCGCACATCGCGTAGACCGATCCCTTGTACCAGTAGGCAGGCTTGCGACCGAAGAACGAAACCAGGTCGGCAACGATGCCCCAGGCCGGCAGAATGAGGATGTAGACCTCCGGGTGGCCGAATATCCAGAAGAGATGCTGGAACAGGATCGGATCACCACCGCCGCGGACTGCCGCTGCGCCGGAAATGAAGAACTGGGTGCCGAAGACGCGGTCCAGGATCAGCAACAATCCTGCGGCACCAAGCACCGGCACAAAGAGGATGTTGAGGATGGAGGTCAACCAAAGACCCCAGACAGCAAGCGGCATGCGCATGTAGGTCATGCCCGGTGCGCGGAAGCGTATCACCGTCGTGACATAGTTGATGGCTCCCATGATGGTGGCGACGCCAACCAGGAACAGTGCTGCCACGACCATGGTTTGTCCGTGGCCCGGCGTCCCCACTTGAGTCGCAAGGGGCGGGTAGGTGGTCCATCCCGCCGAGGCCGAACCAAGTTGTACGAAAAACGACATCACGAGCACGATGGTCGAGACGATGAACACCCAGAACGACAACATATTCAGGGTTGGGAACGCCATGTCGCGCGCGCCGATTTGCAGCGGGATGATGAGGTTCCCAAACGAGCCGATCAAGATGGGCGTGATGGCCCAGAAGATCATGATGAGGCCGTGCATCGTGAACACGGCGTTGTACGAAGCGGGCGTCAACTTACCGTCAGAGCGCGACAGCACGATCTGACCCAGCACTGGCACCTTCTGTCCGGGAAAGGCCCACTGCCAGCGAATGAGCATGGCGAGGATGCCACCGAAGGCGAGAAGGAAGAGTCCCGCCCAGAGGAACTGTCGGGCGATTACCTTGTGATCGGTCGAAAAAACGTAGCGTCGCAGAAACGACGTGGGTGGTGGGTGTATCGGTTGAAGATCCATGAATGGTTTTCAGTGGCTCAGGGCCGCGCTTTTTCCCAGTTCCAGCCCCACATCGCCCCGTGGTCCTCGGGATCATTGCCGCGCTGTCCGAGCTTTGAGGCTTCGGTTGCCCAGTCGCGGTACTCCGCCATCGGCATCACGAAAAGCTTGCCGCGCATCTTGTAGTGATGGGTTCCGCAGTGCTGGGCGCAGGCGATGTCGAACGCTCCCGTTTCCTTCGCCTGAAACCACAATCGGGTGATCGTTCCGGGGACAGCGTCTTGTTTGACCCGCATGTTCGGGAACGAAAGGCTATGCAACACGTCGGTCGCGCCGATCTGGAACACCACGGGTGCACCAACCGGAACCCGCAACTCGTTGAGCGACACGATGTCGTCGGCAGTGTTGAACGCACCGTCCGCGCCGGCCTGACGAAAATCCCAGGCCCACTGGTGCGCGTTGACTTGCACCCGGACAACGTTCGGCGAGGCCTCGGCCCGATCAAAATCCCAGAACACATCGTTGAGATCCGCCATGCCACTTGCAAACAAATTGCCGTCGACGACGCCGAAGATCAGCACCGACAAACAGGCAGCCTTGATCATCTGTTTGCGACCGTCGCCGGTGTCATATTCGGCCTTGTGTTTGCGGCCATGGAACAACATCGAGATGGCAATCCATGCCACCACCACCCCAAACATGATCAGGATGAAGGTGTTGGTGATCTGAATCAGCGAATCGATGCGCCACCCATGCACCGAGGCATCGTGTGGCATCTGAAAAAGGCCAAGCAGCTTGTCGAGCATCATGGATTACTTTGTATCCTTGCCCGGAGGGGGAACGAGCTGGGTCATCGCATCGGTACGACGAATCACCTTGTAGGCGACGGTCCCCACCAAATACGGAATCGCGATCATGCAAGCAATGGCGGTGAGGGTGGAAACCCCACGGTTTTGGCCCGAAGCACAGACCGGGCAGGCGGCCGCGACGGTCGGTGCAAGGAGCACGATCACGCCGGCAATGAGGCGCGGGATCACAATCGCCTCCAGACCGCATCGGCCATCAGCACGATCGCAAAAATTGGCGGCAAGCAGAGTGGGATAACCACCGTCAGCTTTAGCGCCTTGGTTTCACTCGAAAGATGCATATAGGAAAACAAGACAAGCGCTGCCTTGCCGACCGCCAGGAGCACCAGTGCCGAGATGAGCAACCCACGCGAAATCCCGGGGACATAAACGACGCCAAGCTCTGCCGCCGTGAGCGCGCACAAGAGGGCGAATACAACGAGGTAATTGCGCACCGAATGGGCGTGTGGCGTTTGTCCGCTCATGAAGAAGCCGCCTCCGGAGGAATCAAATAGACGAAGGTAAAGACGAGAATCCAGACCAGATCAACGAAGTGCCAAAACAGCCCGACGTTCTCAAGCGCGTCGTAGTTGCCGTCGCGATACTTGCCAAGCGCGGTCTTGATAAACGTGAGCAGCATGATGAAGACGCCGGTTGCCACGTGCAGACCGTGGAAGCTGGTGATGAGATAGAAAGTCGTCGCGCGATGGGATTGCCCGAAATGCAACCCCTCGGCAACGAGGCCGTGCCCGACAATGCCGAAGTATTCCTGATACTGTCCGGTCAGAAACAGCAGCCCACCGAGGATGGTGAGTGCAAGGAACAACAGTGTCTGTCCGTGTTTGCGCTGCCGACAGGCCGAAACAGCAAGCACCATCGTGACGCTCGAACAGATGAGCAAGAAGGTCAGGACGGCGGTGAAGTTGATGCCGAACTCGGGCTCGCCGGCGATGTGCCAGTGGCTCGACTGTGCGCGCAGGACGCCGTACGACAACAGGAGCGCACCAAATGAGAAGGCGTCCGACAGCAGAAAAATCCACATGCCGATCTTGAGCGCGGTCGCCTTACCGAGGAGCGTTTCCGTCGGCCATGCTTCGGGCATGACGCGGTGAGCAGCGTGGTGGGGTAGGTGAGAAACGGCGGGGTCGGACATCCAGAAACCGTGGGTTGCCTTAACATGTTCACGGCGGAAACCGCAAGACGAAGACCGCCGTGTTGGCCGATCAGATGACGCCCTGCGATTGGGGCGGGTGAGGTTTGTCTTCGGCGCCCGCGCAGCCCGTGTTATTTACCTCACGTAGCCATGATCCCTGAAGTCGCCACGCCGCCGGTCGTTTCGGGCGAAGGCCGCGCAGCGCGTGGGCTTTCTCGCCTGGTCGCACGCCCCGCATTTTGGCTTTTCGTCGTGAGTTTGGGTTTCGCGGTTCCACTCGTCAGCCGTTTCACCCAGCCCACGCTGCCACCGTTGCCCGTCCTGGGGACGCTCAGCAGCTTTTCCTTGCTGGATGAGGACGGCACCGCCTTTGGCACAAACCAGCTAACCGGTAAGGTGTGGGTCGCCGGCTTTATTTTCACCCGATGCCCGACCATCTGTCCGGCCATCACCACGACAATGGGCAAGATCCAAAAACGGGCCCGCGGCATTTCCAACGAGTTCCGCTTGGTTTCCTTCAGCGTCGATCCGGCCTTCGACACGCCCGAGGTGCTGCGACAATACGCCACACGGTACAAGGCTAGCCCGCGCATGTGGCGGTTCCTCACGGGTCCGCTTGGTGATATCAAGGCGACCGTAGTAGACGGATTAAAGATTGCCATGGGTGAGCCGGAGGGTGAGCAAGACTTTGAAAGCATCTTTCACGGAACACATTTTGTACTCGTCGATCGCCAAATGCGCGTGCGCGCCTATCACGACTCGTCGGACCCCAACGTTGTCGACAACGTGCTGCGGGATGCAGCCATGTTGCTAAATCGCGGTGACTGAACCAGCCTCAAAAGAAGAAGCGCAGTCGCTGCGCGGATGGAAGGGCCGAAAGCTCGGCGGCTACACCATCCTCGACCACCTCGACACGGGTGGCATGGCGGAGATCTTCCTTGCGACACACGAGCGACCCGGGAACTTCCGTAAAGAGATCGTTCTGAAGCTTTTGCAGGGTCGCTTTGCCGACAACCCACAGGTGGTTTCGATGTTCCGCGACGAGGCCCGCATTGGTGCCCGGCTCAACCACCCGACGATCGTCGACGTGTTCGATATCGGCGAGGAAGACGGTCAGCATTTCATCGCAATGGAGTATCTGGAGGGGCGCACTCTGACCGAGTTGATTCGACGCGGCCTCGAGGTCTCGCGACCGATGCCACTTTCGGGCGCGGTCTACATTTGTTCGCAGGTTGCCGAGGGTCTCGCCTACATGAACCAGGGCAAGGATCGCCAGGGCAATCCACTCCGCGTGGTTCACCGTGACATCTCGCCGACCAACATCATTATCAGCGACCGCGGCCATACCAAAATAATCGACTTCGGCGTGGCGACCGATCTCGGCGATGCGAAGGAAGAGGCCGAAGCGCGCCCCGGCAAGTACTCGTACATGTCGCCCGAGCAAATCAAGGGTGGACGGCTCGATGGTCGGTCCGACGTGTTCTCTCTCGGGATCATGCTTTACGAGATCACCCTCGGCCGTCGCCTTTTCCGCGGCAAACCGCAAGAGGTGATGAAACGCATCGTGGAGGATCGCGTTCGACCTCCGACCTTCATCAATCGCAACTACCCGCCGGACCTGGAGATCATCGTGATGCGCGCCCTCGAGCGCGATCCGGAGGCGCGCTACGCCACCGCCGACGAGCTGGGACGCGACCTTGACGCCTACCTCGCCAAGCAATCCGAGCGCGTCGTCGATCGCAGGCTGGCCGAATACATCTCGACCATCGAAGACGCCGCCTCGTCCGTGACCACCAAAGGCTCGCGCCGCGCGGCTGCCTTCGTGCTCGAAGACGAGGACGTGGTCGACGAAGAGGCGCTCGATCTCAACCGGGGATTTGGCGACGGCGTCGCGGGTCCCGAACCCGACGAGGAACATGAAAAAATGGGCAGTCCCCTCGGCAAGGTCGCGGCGGCCGCCGTCCCTGCGGCGGTGGCCGTACCCATGGCCGGCGTGGTGGCTCCTGCGGACAAAGTTGTTGAAGAGACCGTGAAAAAGGGCGGCTTTTCCTTGGCCCTCGGGCTACTGTTCTTGGTGGTTGGTGGGGCGGGCGGAGCGCTGGCGATGTGGTTAATCAAGCGTTGAAATAGCCTCTACTATTTTCGAGAAACACCGATTCAGAAACACAACGCCACGCGGCGATTCAGGCCCGCGTCGTGTTAGTCTAAAAACCCCCAGCGAGTCCGGATGAAGTTCGTTTGCGAACAGTGCAGTACCCAATACTCGATTGCTGACGAAAAAGTTCGTCAAAAGATCCTGCGCATCCGGTGCAAGAACTGCGGCAACGTCATCACGGTACGCGAGGGCACGCTTTCGCAAGCGGGCGCACCTGCGGCGGTGGCTAGCCCGGTCCGTCTCCCGGCTCCTGCGGCTGCTTCCGCGCCGCCTGCCGCTTCGGTACCTCGCCCTGCGCTGCCGCCTCCGCTCGCCAGGCCGCCGGCCCGCCCGGTCGCTGTGCCGCCTCGGGCTCCCGAAGTTGCGGAGTGGCACCTCGCCATCGACGGCGAGCAGTCTGGTCCGCAAAAGCTGACCGATCTTTGTCGCAAGGTGATAGCGGCTGCAGCGGGTGCCGAGACTTATCTCTGGAAAGACGGGATGGATGGCTGGAAGGTGCCTTCCGATGTGCCCGCTGTTGCTGCGCGAATACAAGAGCTAAATGTCCCCGCCGCACCGCCCGTGCCGCCGCCCCGGGTACATGCGCCACCGGCCCCCCCGGCGCTGCCTCCTTCGCCTCTTCGAGCGCCGCGTCCACCGGGGATATCCCGCGCCACCGCGGGCAGTGGTTTGCTCGCGATCGAGAACGCTTCGGTCACGCCAACACCGATCGTGCAACCGCTGTTCCCGATGCCTTCGCCGGTCGCGATGGCTTCGGCCTTCGACGATTTCGGAAACGATGGTGCGACCCAGATTTCGCCGATGGATCTGGATAAGCTCGACAACACCGACAAGGTTGCCGTCCCCGATTTGATGTTTCCCGAAACCATCGCCAAGCCAACCAATGGCCACGCTGGAAGCAACGGGCGCACGGCTCCTCCCGAGCCGGGTTTTGCGGCGGATCTCTTCGCTGGCAACCACAGCATGCCGTTTTTTCCTTCGCCGTCGCCCGCGTTGGGGGGAAAACCGGGACCCACAGGCGGACCGCTTACAGGTGGTCCACCGCCGGCCGAGTCAGGGCTTTCCAAGCTGCTGCTTGTTGGTGGGATTTTCGTCCGAAAACCGTATTTGAAAGCCGTCGCTGCCGCGGTGGCTTTCTTTGTGATTGTGGGTGCGGTGGCGCTTGCCGTGGTGGGCGCCGGGGCGCCTGCGGGACCGCTTCCGAGTGAGATCGCGAAGGCCGAGGCAGCGGGCGCCATTGATCCGAGTGCAGCCGCGGAAAAGGCTGCCAGCCGGTGGTTTCCAGAAGGAGAGTCGCCCTCACTCAAGCGCGCCGCCGTTGGTCCTGCGCCGGTTCGCCCGGGTTTCCGATCGCCGGGTCGGCTCATCCAGAAACCGGGGGCTGCGCCCGTGCCCGCCGAGGTTGCGCCACCCCCTGTTGCGGCCGTCGCAGAACCCACCGTCGCCGAGCCGCCGCCGTCGCGAAAACTGACGGCCCCGGTCGAGCGCCGTGCCGTGGGCGGTGCGGTCAGCAAGGCCTCCGCGGGGCCGAGTGCCGACCAGGTGCAGGGTATTCGCAATACGGTTTCGTCCCGCATGAGCCGGGACTCCGTCAAGGCGTGCTACGACCGAGGCCTGCGGGCCTCCGGAGCGTCGACAGGCGGTCGAATCGAAGTCGAGGTCTCAATTGGCATGTCGGGCAAGGTGACCGGAGTTCAACTCAAGTCACCCGACGCCTTGAAGCCGGTTCACGGATGCGTCAAGACCGCGGTTTCGCGCTGGCGTTTTCCGGGCGGCCCGGAGGCATACGGCACGCAATTTACCTTGCTCATGCAAAGTGGCGGCTAATCTGCTGGACCGAGTTTCTTTATGTCAGATCCGCTGTTCGAGGTTGCAGGTCAGGTTGTACTCGTTTCGGGTGGCAGTCGCGGACTTGGTCGAGTCATTGCGGAGGGCTTTGCCGTGCGCGGCGCAAAGGTGTTTATCACCGGCCGCGACCTGAACACGTTGGAGCAGACGGCACACGAGATCAGTATCGGTTCCCATCCGGTGCGTGTGGCCTTGTGTGACGTTTGCGACGACGCCGCGATTCGCGAGATGGTTGCGACGGTTTTGGCAGTGGAGGGACGCATCGATACGCTGGTCAATGTGGCAGGCGTGAATCGTCGCAAGCCGGCGTTGTCCATCACGGACGAAGACTACGACCACATCCTCGACACCAACTTGCGCGGCGTCTTCATTCTTTCACGCGAGGTGGGCCGCGGCATGGTCGAGCGTGGCGGTGGCTGTCAAATCAACATCGCCTCGCTCACCTCGGATCGGCCTCTCTTGAACGTTGCGCCCTATGCGATCAGCAAGGCGGGCGTGGTGTCGATGACCCGGGCTTTCGCGCTCGAGTGGGGTGTGGCGGGCGTGCGGGTGAATGCGCTTGCGCCGGGCTTCATCTTGACCGACTTGACCGAAAAGCTGTGGTCCGACCCGAAAATGAAAGCGTGGGGCGAGGCCAACACGCCGATGCGTCGCATGGGCCAACCGTCGGACATGGTTGGTACGGCGATCTTTCTGGCGTCGCCGGCGGCGGCCTTCATGACGGGTCAAACGTTGTACGTCGACGGCGGCTTTGTCGCGGGCGTTTCCTGGCCGATCGCGTAACCGAGCCCTTGGCGATCGGCGTTGGGTCTGGCAAAGTCATTGCCCATGACGTCACAACTTGAGATCAAGGAAATCACGGTCGGCACGGGCGATGAGGTCAAGTCGGGCCAAACCGTCAACGTCCACTACACGGGCTGGTTGACCGATGGCACCAAGTTCGACAGCTCGGTTGATCGGGGCAAGCCGTTTTCGTTCCGGCTCGGCGCGGGCATGGTCATCAAGGGCTGGGATCAAGGTGTCGCGGGCATGAAAGTTGGCGGCAAGCGCAAGCTCACGATTCCACCGGAGTTGGGTTACGGTGAACGCGGTGCGGGTGGCGTGATTCCTCCGGGTGCCACGTTGGTTTTCGACGTCGAGTTGCTCTCGATGGTCTGATTTGGGGATGGTCGCTACCCCAGTCCCGGCAACGCCCCCTTGCAAACTTCGGCGTGTCCGAACGTCTGCACGTCCTCGATGCCCATCGCGTGCATGAGTGACACGTATAGATCATTCGCCGCACGGTGCGGATACTTGAGGTATCTCCCCGTACGGAATGCGCCATGACAGCCACCCGCCAAAACATAGGGAACGTCGATCTCGCTATGCTGATCGCCGTTGCCCTGTTCGTTCACCCACATAACCACCGAGTGATCCAGCAACGTCGCGTCACCTTCCTGAATCGCATCGAGTTTGGTCAATAGATAACTGAATTGCTGTCCGTACCAGTGATCGATCCGCGACAGATGTGAACGTGCAGCCGCTTCGTCGTCCGCCTTGTGCGATAGGCCGTGATGCGATTCCGACTGATCCAGCCAGGTAAAGCGCACGGGCGACTGTCCCGTTGACCACTGCAAGCTTGCAACCGGTGTCAGATCGCAGGCCAGCGAGAGTGCGAGCAGATCCATTTGCAGTTTGCCGAGGGCCGGATAGTTCTTCTCGTCCATCGGATCCAGCGTGGGAACGTTGGGCACGCGGCACGCCGGAAACTTTTCGCCATCTGCCCGGGCCTCCAGTGCGTTCTCGACCTCGCGAATCGCGGTGGTATGCGCCTCCAGTTTTCGCCGATCGGCGGGTCCCAAAACACCCTGCATGCGCTTGAAGTCATCGCGCACGCGATCCAGCACGCTTCGCCTTTCGCGTCGCAGGCGGGCGGCGTCTTGTGAATCTTCGGCCAGTCCGAAAAAAACATTGCGAAACACCTCGGCAGGATCGTTCTCGGGTGGCACCACCTCGAAAGAGTCCCGATAGCACATGCGACTCGTCAGCTGTCGCTTGGTATCGAGCGCAGATACGACGCCCAGTTCAAGCGAAGTGAAGCGTGCGTTGCCCGCCAAACGTGCGGCGATTGCCTGGTCGATCGACGGCCCGCCTGCCGTTCCATCCGGAAGGTGGGAGAAGTCGCCGATGCCACTTGGACCCACCCGCAACAGCGCTCCTGTCAACATGTGGCCCATGCCCTTGTCGTGGCCGTTGGCGCCTGGTCCCATCTTGCGCGTTGGCACATCGATGCCATCGAGGACGATCAGTTTTCGCTTGAATGCCTCGAGCGGCGACAGGATGTGGGGATCCTTGGCTCCCGCGCGATGAAATACGAAATCATTCTCGGTGCCGACGGGGCGCCAGTTTTCGTGGATGATGCCGTTGCCGCTGAAGAACACGACAAACCGTTTTCGAAACAAGGAGGAGGCCGCAGCGCTGGCCTTGCGGCTTGGCCACATTGCATCGAGTAACGGCAGCGCAACGAGTGCGCCTCCGGCCCCACGCAACACCGCACGACGGCTGATTGGTGTTTTGCGCGGATTCATCGGGCGACCTCCACCGCGGCCATCTGGGTTCGATCGGCTGCTCGGTACAAAAAGGCCTCGCTTGTTACGATCGCCTCAAGCAGTTTCGGGATGCGATGGCCATCGCGGGTGAAACGGCGCGACAACTCGGCCAGCGCGCACTGATCAGCCTTCGATTCGGTGCGTCCGAGCGCAAATCGGAACCACTGGCGAACCATACAGTCCGCAACCTGTTGGCTGCGGGCAAGTCGGGCTGCCATCTCGGGCAAGTTGTTAAAGTCACCATCGACGTCGGATGCAACAATGGCGCCCGATGCGTCGATGGGGCTGTTCATTTCTTTGTCTCGCCAGGCACCGTAGGTATCGAAATTTTCAAACGCCAATCCCAGTGGATCGAACAACTTGTGGCACTTGTTACAGCCCATATCGAGACGATGATCTTCCAGTCGTTCCCGAACTGTTTGGACGTCGCCGTTCGGAGGAGGTAGATCGGTCATCATCAAGTTGGGAGGCGGGGGCGGTGGGATCTGGCAGAGCAACTGCTCTCGCACGAACATGCCGCGCTTGATGGGAGAGGTCTCGTTGACCTTCGCTTGCATCGCGAGAAATCCCGCCAGCGAAAGGATGCCCGCGCGTTTGTCGCCGTCCTTCGACGTTTGCACAAACGCATCACCTTCAGCAGTTGTTTCCATGTGCAGGTAGTCGCCGAGGGCCTTGTTGACGAAAGTCACCGGCGTCGTGAGCAAGGTGGCGATCGTACCATCGGATTCCCACATGACGTGGTCAATGAAGCGATCAAACTGCTGCCGCAGCAGCGGGGCGATGGCCAACGTCTTCCAGGTTTGGGGTTTCTTTTGTTCTTTTTGCAGTCGTTCGAGCAGGGTGACGCCGGACCACTGATCGAAGAATCTCCGGACCACGATCTTGACCCGGACGTCCTTCATCAGACGACGAGCCTGTTTCAGGATGTCATCGGGACGGTGTAGTCTGCCTTGACGGGCCTTCTGCAAGAGTATCGTATCGGGTGTGGTTCCCCAGAGAAAGTATGACAACCGTGTTGCGACTTCGTAATCGTCAAGCGCGACCAGCTCGTGGGCTGCGGCGGGCTGGCTTTCTTCGATTCGATACAGGAATCGTGGAGCCTCCAATAGTGCGGTCAGGATGAGTCGGACCGAGGTCGTTGGGTCATCTTCCTTGCGCAGGTTGTGATACAAATCGTCAAAGGTTTTGAACTCAGCGCGACTCAGGGGGCGGCGCCAGGCTCGTTCACCGAAGGTTTTCAGCCAGCCGCGAATGCAGGGTAACTCGCGTTTGCCGTCGGGTTTGCATCCGAGCAGTTTGGGCAAGTCTGCGGTGGCCTTGGCTGCGATGCGTTCTGCTGCCGATAGGTACTTTTGTGCATGAATGCGCGAGGCGATCGAAAGGTCGGCATTGTTGTCGAATCCAGAGCCGCCTTCTTCTGGAAAACTCTGCAGGCCCGCGACACGCTCGCCCAGGAGATCGGAGACGGTGTTGTTGTACTCGAATCGTGTGAGCCTGCGCAGGGGACTCACGCCAACGCGCGGTCCCGCGGCGCAAAACGCCACGTCGGCCGATTCAGTCAGTTTGGCCGGAACGAGTGATGAGGGCTCACCCGCATAGGCGGTCGTGTTTGCCAAAAGGACGCCTGTAAGGCACGCGTGGCGCAAGCGAACGATCATAGATGGATAATAGATGCGGAACGGGATCGGGGGCCAGCAAATCGCTTACTGCAGGTCGGCCGCTGTGGCCAATGCCACTCCGGTTATGAACAGGTCCGCGTTCACGTTGCTCTCAAGACCGAATAAGATATCAATGCGACCAAGTTGTTTGACATCGACCGGGCCTTTTTGGGCGGCCGGAAGGCTCACCTCTTGAACGAGATCGGCGAACTTGATCTTGAACTGCTGCCAGGTAGGCGTGACGTTGATGGGCGTGCCGGGAACCGCAACACATGGCGCTGCGGCGCAGGTGCCCTTGATGGGATCGCTCGTCAGGATGTTTTTGGCATCAACGGATGTGAAGCTGCCGGAAAGTGGAGCGGGATTTCCGGTTTTGGCCCACAGGGTGATTCCGGCATAGGCGGTGGCGTCGATCCAGCGCCAGGTTGCGCCGTCGTTTGCTCTGAAGTTCCATCCAACGATCAAGAGACCTCCTGTTAGCGGATTGTCGGAACGTTGGGCGTGGGTTACTCCCGCGGGCAAACCGGCTCGGTCAGCAGCCGCCAAGGCCGTGACATTGACGGTAGGCACAATGGCGAAACTTCCGGTTGCATAAAAGTATCCCGGCATCGCATCGCCGCTGACCACGGTCGAAATGGTAGCGCCTTTGCCAGAGAAGAAATCCTTCGAGGTAGGCACTGCGATGGGCCCCGGGGTGGGGGGCGAAACCGTACCACCCGTGCCACCCGTGTTGCTGCCAGCGGTTCCACCCGTGGCCGTTCCGCCCATGCCGCCGGTGGACATTCCGCCCACGCCACCCGTGGCCGTTCCACCCATGCCGCCCGTCACCACGCCGCCGGTCGCCATGCCGCTGGCTCCGCCCGTGGAAGTCCCGCCGCTGCCGCCAGCCGTGGTGCCGCCGGTCTTGCTGCCGTCCGTGCCACCGGTTTTTTTACCGGTTGAACCTCCTGCATCGCCCGACGCATCGCCAGCCGAGCCGCCCCCGCCAGGACCGATGTTGATGTCGCCCTTGCGGGTGTCGCCGCCCCCGCAATTCGCAGCCAGGCCAAGCGTCGAATAGAGAAGCAATGCGACCAACAAACCGTGCTTGCGTGAAACCATGGAACTCCCAGACAACAATTTATAATAGATAAAGATCAATTGACAGACCGTAGTGCTTGGGCTTGCTCGATGCAACCCATTCTGCACTGGCAAGGCACGACGCTCTGAGTCGAGGCCGCGGCGGCGTACGGTGGACGGAAATGACATGGTGGGCTAACGTCCGTCCATGTACTTGTCATTGCGGCGAAAAGGGGGAGTGGAACGGTTGGTGGTTTGCGCGATCTTCCTTGGAGTTGCGATGTCTGCGACCCGAGCCGCCCGCGCCGATCAACCCACCGACCCAACTGCGGTACCGGCACCCCCACCCGGTCAGCCTGGGGCTTCTCCGAGCCCAGATCCGCAACAGCAATACCCGCAGCAGCAATACCCGCAGCAGCAATACCCGCAGCAGCAATATCCGCAGCAGCAATACCCGCAGCAGCAATACCCGCAGCAGCAATATCAACAACCGTATCCACAACAATACGTACCACCGCCACCGCCGTCAGGTCCCAAGGAGAGTGGTCTAGAGGGAGCATTGTTTATCGGAGCCGTGTTTCCGGACGAGGACTACGTCGGCAACGTTGACACGGGCGTTCGATTCGGCGGCCTCCTCGGAGGGCGGCTCTCGTCCGTGTTTTCCCTGGCAGCCGGCCTGGATATCGACGTTCACTCTCCAAGGGGCGGAAACCTCGAAGAAGTGTCTGTCATCGGGGTGGGCTTGAGCATCGTTCCGTCGTTGCACTTGCCATTTGCGAATGGTGAATTTGTCGTCTCGGGCAAGTTGGGAGTGTCAGGGATCGTGGTTACATACGATGTTGATGGCTCGACGGAAACACTCTCGGGTACGTTGGCAGGCCTAGCGTTGACCGCCGCGTTTAATGTGAACCAAATGCGCATGGGACCCATGTTGGTTGTTGAGCAACACGGAGCCAGCGACATTTGTACCGAGGATTCGTCGGGTAACGAAGAATGCGTCGATGCCTCCCTTGCCTCGATCGATACCGGTGTTTTCTACGCACTCATGCTTGCGATTTGGTTCTAATGGCTTTCTCATTTGCCCCAATCCTGATCTTTCTTGCTGTCGGCGGTACCGAGCCGCAACCCTATCCCCAACAGCAACCCTATCCCCAACAGCAACCCTATCCCCAACAGCAACCCTATCCGTACTACCCCCCGCAACCGTACTACTACCCGCCGCCACCACGGCCTCCTCCGAAACCGTTCGTTCCACGTGCCAGTGGATTCGAAGCGGCAGCTTTTATCGGCTTCAGCTCCGCTTTCGGTGCGTACGGTGATGCGCTTGAGCCAGGATTTCACCTGGGAGGCATCGTCGGCCGGCGCCTCAATGCCCGTTTTTCACTTGGCCTCGGAATTGACGCCGATCGGTTCGCGCCGAAGAACTCCAGGATCTCTCAATATGGCTTCGGGCTCTCCCTTGTGCCGTCGTATTACCTGCAGTTTTCAAGCGGAGAGGTGATCCTGTCACCACGGGCCGGCGTCTTTGCGATTCGGAAAAGCGAAGAGGCGCTTGGAAAGGCGTTTGAGCAAACCGGAACCGGTTTCTCGTTCGGCGGAAGTGTTACGGTTGCCTTCGAGTTCAAGTCGATACGCCTTGGTCCGATGTTGACGGTTGAACATCAGTCGTTGTTCCGAATCTGCGAAACTGAACTCGGCATGGAGCGCTGTTTCGATCCCGGTGATTTCGACGGCTCATCAGGCAACGTCATGTTTCTGATGCTGGCGGTCTGGTTCTGAGCCCACCACTTCGGCACTGTTCTCAGTGAAGGTGCAGAATCGGCTTGAGCATCGCGGGGACGTCCGCGGTTTCGCCCCGCATGAAGGCGCGCAAGCTGCGAATCCCTCTGCCTCTATCGGAGGAATCGAGACCGGCCGACAGTCTTTGTGTCGAAGGCTTGCGTGGGCCCGTCGCAGCAACCGGCGAGTTGCCCACGTTGAGCACCCTGCGCATCGATTCGAGCTGATCGGGATAAAGCGGTGATGTACAGCTAATCGAAGAACGATCGAGCGAGGGTTTCATCAAATTTTCCTCATCTTCGCGGTGGATGAGAGAGGCCGTGTGACCGAATTCGTGCGCCGCCACCAAGTCTCCTCCGGACTCTTCAAACTTGGTCGCCATGTCCAGCACCGATGCATCCAGGAAGAGCATTGGCGTGAATCCCGGGGGAAACTCGGCATCGCGCCAAAGTTGTGCTTCGGAATCGAGCGTTTCCGAATTGATGATTGCCTCGATGAGCGCCGGCGAGACCGCGAGTCCAGCGAGTTGCCCTTCTGTGCCGAGCGCCGATTTCGAAGCGTTGCTGAGCAGGTGAGGAAGCACAACCAAATTGGTTTTGTTTTCGCCGC
>JAWXBF010000069.1:0-51066 GCA_034439895.1 Deltaproteobacteria bacterium | reverse complement strand
TCCGCCGCCGCCATTTTGTATCCACAGCGGCGGGATGCGTGCAGCCGTATTGGCGGCGTAAGAGGGTCTGGCTACCTGCATCCAGACACGAAGGCCAGTCTGAGGTGGCGTTGCGCCCCATGGTCCTGGATCGCCACTGTCGGGTCCAATCGCCGCATCAGAATCGGGACGAATACAACCCGTCATGCCGGTTCCCGCCGCACGGAGGTTTCGTGTGACGGTTTCCACTGCAGCCCACAGGTTCTGCTGCACGTTCAGAAGTTTTGTCTGCGTTTCGTAGACCGTTTTCTGTCCCGCGAAGAACATAAAAGTCGACATCGTGACCATGGACGCCACGACAATGGTTACAAGCAGCTCGACGAGGGTAAATCCTCCCTCCGATCGCACCTTTGCGCGCTTCACCAGTTTTTCCTCCGCTCAAGGTCTAGCTGTATTTGCCGAGGCTGGCCGGTTTGTAGCGAGTACCGTACGACAATGACGATGAGGTAGGGCCGATTCGCACCTGCGTTCGTCACGGTGATGCTGCGCTGAAATCGGTTTTGCGGGGTCTGGGTGGCGCTGGGGATGCCCTGCACGTTGAGAAAGGTCGAGGTTCCGCCGCTGCCGTCGAGAAACGCGCGCGGAACTCCATCCGCGATCGGGGCAAGAAAGTCAATGGGGGCGCTGAAGGCAGACGGCGTCGTCACACGTACCTGCATTTCCTCGGCGGTTTGCTGCGCGAGGCGCATTGCAATTTGTGCGTCGTTTGCCGATTGTGTTGAATTGAGTACCGTTTGTTGTATCGCAACGGTGCCCATCAGGCCGATCATGCCGATGAGAAGCGCGATGAGCACCTCAAGCAACGTGAACCCGCTGTCCCTTTGAGGCATTTGCTTCACAGTGAATCCCATCGCGTTCTGAGTTGCACGATGCCGGTGAGCGGCGAAATATCGAGCCGGAACTGTCGCGAGGGGTGTGCAGCGGAAAGGCGACTGGTTTCGATCCAGATGAAGCTCATTTCTTCGATGGGATTTCCCCCATTGTCCAGGCGTCGTGTGCGTCCGAGCCCATCGATCTGCATCTGGACGAACGTGGCGGTGGTGGGACCTCCCGATGTCGGAATCGGAGTCCGCGTACCGGTCACGAAACGTATCGAAACCCCATTTTCGGCGCGCAACACCCGTTGCGGCGGTGTCGCCAGGGTTGGCGGCGTGGGGGCGGCACCACCGTCAACGCCGGTGGTCTCCCGAAACTCAACCCGGTCACTGTAAAGGTAGATATGCATCGGCAAGCGGGTGCTGACCACTTGAAATTTTGTGCGCTGAAAATCCATCGCGAGGGCGTTCGCGAAGGCGCGTACCCGATCTTCGTCTCGGTCGCGGGTGAGCACCGGAGCAGAGATCACCGCAAGGATCGAAATGATGACAACGACAACCATCAATTCGACGAGGGAGAAGCCCATCGCCGCATTTGTTTTTGATCGCGTTGGAACCATGCTTTCCATTATCGGTCTATTTGCGTTCGCATCAATCTTTCCAGTGCAGGACTTCTCATGCAAATCGGCAGCCACACTGCGAACTTGAGGAATTTCAGCCAGTTGTCATTCAGGAGGGAGGCCAACCCGAGGGCCAATGTGACGTTTTACGTCGCCCCAAATTGCGGACTACGAAAATCCGCTCAGGGCGACGCTGTGGGGAAAGGGGCGGCCTACCCCCACCAGTGCGCAAGCTTAATGAGAATTGCCTGGGTGGCTTGACCTGAAGTCAGGGTGTCCACGTTGAAGGTCAGTCGCGGGCGTTCGCCCGGTTCCAGGTTTAATTCTGGTGCGTTGGCGCGGCTGTAAACGAGGAAAACGGTTGATCCGAGGCTGTATTCCCAGCGCAAGACGATCGTTGCATTGAGCGCCAGGTCGAGGTGGTTGGGGCTCGTACCCGGGTCGGCCGATGCAAAGAGATCGCTGCGGAGAATAACCGGCGCGTTTTGACCCGAGGACGAAGTCGCAAAGTCGGTGTATCGCCGAAAGGCACGGAATAGCTGTGTATAGGCCTGAAACGTGAGTGTTGGTGAGATGGAATACGTAGCACGCAGTGTGGTGCTGTCGCCGCGCGCGCGCAGACGGCCAAACAGGTACTGCGTGCGACCCGAGATCTGCGAACGCGAAAGATAGCGACGTTCGCCCTCGGACAGGGTGTGGGAATAGAACAGATCCAGTTCAACTTGCGGAAACGCACGCAGAAACAACTGGCCACCCATCTCGGTCAATCCTCCGGGTCCCGTGTCGAGATGGTCAGCGCTGAAGCTCGCGATGAGCGGTTGCGACTGCGGGCTCGACGCCGACAGCTCGTAACGTTTGCCCGGTTCAAGTTCAAAGATGGCGCCTGAACCACCGATTTCGCGTTGATCATAGCGGTGTGGTGATACCCGGAACTCGGCCGAAAAACGCCAGAGGCTTGGGAGCATGATGGAACCATCCGCTCCGAAATCTCGAGTCATCGCGAATCCGTCCACGTTGGTCAACTCTTTGGCCCACAAACTCGCGCGGCTCTCTTTCACAAACTTCCAGGGCTGCGTCGTGCGTGCCCCCAACTCGAGATATCCCCAGATGTTGTTTTGCTGACGCGAGTATCCAAGATCATTGTAGTCAAAACGTTTGCCCGTGTAATTGAAGGCACTCTCCAATTGGAACGTTCCGCCGTCTTTTCCGCCCCGTAGAATCGTCGACGTGTCGGTGTCGCCGGGACTCAACGTCGTACCATCGCGCAACGTCTGGGGTTGGCCTCCAACCATCTTCGAGCCGAGCGTTTGCCAGGTCAGAAAGTAATGGCGGTTTTCGTTGCGCCACCGGCCGTCCAGTCCACCCACGTAGGCATCGCGTTCGCAGTCGATGCCACCCGTCAATATGGCGCCCGATGCGCAGCGGATGCCCCCAGGATTGCCCATTGCATCCTGAACGACGGGATAGTCATTCTCCTGCTCGAATCGCAGTGCCCCGGTTCCCAAAAAACCGAGATGACTGTTCTTGCCCGTGTCGACCTTGATTCGCAGTGCGTTTGCCAGCATGAGCGGCGATGCCACGCGGGTCATCGGCGTGGGCCTGGCAGCGTTGCCATTGATGACCGTTGCCAGATTCTTGTCGACGATGGCGCTCACCAACCCAAGCGAGACGTTGCGCATCGGTTGACCGGTGATTTTTAATGCTCCGATGATGCTGCTGGGTCGGGGCGTGCTGATGAGGGTTTCGCCCACGGCCAGCTTGGGCGTGCCCGGCGCGATGCCGATGCGCCGGGTGTACAAAATCTCCTTGGGCGTCTCGAATAGCTCAAGACCTTCAAGAAAAAAAGGCCGTTTCTCGGGCAAGAAGACCTCAAAGGTCGTCAGGTTCAGCACCACTTGATCGGCCTCGACCTGGCCAAAGTCGGGATTCAGAGTCGCGGATACGGTCAAGTTGGTGGTGGGTTGCCACTTGCCGTCGATGCCTGCCGACCAGCGTGATGTGTAGGCCTCGGTGGTGACAGGCGCATCCGTTCGGTGGCCGATTTCGCCGACCACAAATGGACGCAATTCGTATTGCGATTTCGGATTGAGATCCTCCAGGTTCTCCAGTCGTCCGAAACGAGAAACAACGCCGGGCTCGTTGCGTGGCGTGAACGCCCATTCATCGACCTCTTGCCGGGCGGCGATGTAACGACGGACGTTGAACCCCCAGTCTTGAATGGCTTCTTCGTCAAAGCGCAACGCCCGCAAGGGAATTCTCAGCTCGGCCGACCAGCCGTTTTCAGTCATGGCCGAGCGACCTTCCCAGTTTTCGTCCCAGCGTGCAGTGAAGCGCGTGTCGTCGAAATGGATGCCGTCCGACAGAACGCCCGCTGCGTTGACCCCGAATTGATAAGCGGTGGATCCGTCGCGGCGGCTGCCGATGTGGATGGTCACGCGATCGGTCGAGCCCGGATTGATTCGGTTGGAAGATCCTTCGGATTCAGCTTCACGGTCCCGTCGTGTGAGACGTTTTCGCATGGGCGTCGTTTGTTGCTCGCAGTCGATCCCAACATAAACCGCGTCGTCGTCGTACAAAACGCGGACGATGGTGCGTTCGGTCGGGTCCTTTCCTTCGTCGGGGAACTTTTGAGTGAAGGCGCTTGAGGGGGCCGACACGTGCCAGGCCAGATCATTCAGGTGGCCATCAATGGCCGGAGCCTCTTCCACACGCACGGCCCGGATGCGATTCGGTTCGGGCTCGTTCCCGTCGACGGGAATTGCAAGCATCAGGCAAATGAGTGCGGAAATCATCGTTGCGGGT
This sequence comes from Deltaproteobacteria bacterium, assembly GCA_034439895.1. GTDB lineage: Bacteria > Myxococcota_A > Polyangia > Fen-1088 > Fen-1088 > JAWXBF01. The sequence continues at coordinate 46,790 of JAWXBF010000069.1, read as the reverse complement.
GTTCAGGAATCGGTGGTGCCGGTCCGACTCGATCGTACTCTCTACAGGCACCTTCGCCCTCACAACAAACCGTGCGACGGCGTCATCAGGCGACCTCGATCACAGCCGAAGGGTCCGTTGTGCATTCCGGGCGGAATCGGCGCTGGCCGAGATGCGCGGATCAACTGCCTGCGCGCGGGCCAGCAGCTTTTTGCAACCGGTCTAGTATGGCGATGCCGAGCCCGGTCGCGGCGGGTGGCACGCACAGAATGACATCGCATTGCGTGGCATCCGCTTCCCGAAGGGCCGCATACAACCGCATGGCGGCTGAATCGAGCGCTCGCGGCCAGTCAATTCGCAACACATTTGAGGGAAGATTGTCGATCGCGCCTGCGAGCACCGCCACGCTTTTCCCTGCGGCGACAAGTTCCAGCGCGCGGGTTCGCAATCCGTCCGCCATCACCAGTTCAACGCGGGCACGCGGCGCATAGTGGGAGGGTAAGTTTCCCGGGGCCGCCGTGTCGGTCGGGCCCCTGGCCACCGGTTGTCTCAACACACGTTCGAGATCATCAGGGGTGATTGCCCCCGGTCGAATCAAGGTAGGTTCCGGCAGGGTGAGATCGACAATCGTCGACTCGAGTCCCACCTGACAGGATCCGCCGTCGAGGATGAGCTCCACCTCCGAGCCAAGGCTTTCCTCGACGTGTTCAGCGCAGGTCGGGCTTACCGCACCGAAACGATTCGCCGAGGGAGCCGCGATTCCCCGTCCGAGGATACGCAGTACGCTTTGGAAAACCGGGTGCGCGGGAACCCGCAACGCGACCGTTTGCAGTCCGCCGGTCGCCACTCGGCTGACGGACGGGGCGCTTTTGACAATGACCGTGAGCGGCCCTGGCCAGAAGGACTCGGCGAGCCGTTGAAGCTGCGTGGAAGGGCTGGATGACCATTCGGATAGTGCTGCGCCCTCCGCGAGATGGACAATCAGGGGGTGTCCAACCGGGCGTTGCTTGACGGCGAAAATCCGGCGCAAGGCGGCGTCGTTCTGAGCATCGGCCCCCAGGCCATAGACCGTCTCCGAAGGCAGCGCCACGAGGCCGCCGCCTCGCAAGGTTTCGGCGGCTTGCGCAATACCCGCGGGGGACGCAGCAACGATCATGAGTGTCTGTCCTAGCGGCTTCGGAGGCGGGCCGCAACGACAACGTCCTGCTATCTTCCGCACCCGTCATGGCACCCGTCAATCCTCATTATTTGAAGCTCCAGGCTGGTTATCTATTTCCCGAGATCGGTCGGCGCGTTCGTGCATTTGCTGCCGCCAACCCCGAAGCCAAGGTGATTCGGCTCGGCATTGGTGACGTGACCGAACCGCTCGCGCCGGCGATCATCAATGCCATGACCCGCGCGGTCGCAGAGATGGGATCGCGATCCACGTTCAAGGGATACGGTCCCGAACAAGGTTACGATTTTCTCATCGAGGCCATTCGCAAAAACGACTACGAAGCGCGGGGTGTTCAGGTTGAGGCCGATGAGATCTTCGTCTCGGATGGCAGCAAGTGCGATAGCGCGAATATCCAGGAGATCTTCGACCTCTCGGCGAAGATAGCAGTTACCGATCCCGTTTATCCCGTGTATGTCGATTCAAACGTCATGGCGGGCCGCACCGGCATGGCCGAGGGCGGCCGCTACCCCGGGCTGACCTACCTCGCTTCGACCGAGGCCAACGGCTTTTTGCCCGCGCCGCCCAGTGAGCGAGTGGATCTCGTATATTTGTGTTCGCCCAACAATCCGACGGGAACCGTTGCGACCCGTGCGTATTTGGAAAACTGGGTCCGCTGGGCCATCGAGAACAAGACGGTGATTGTTTTCGATGCGGCCTACGAAGCCTTCATCCGCGATCCCGCCTTGCCCCGTTCAATTTACGAGATCCCCGGCGCACGCAAGTGTGCGATCGAGATGCGGAGCTTCTCAAAACGAGCCGGTTTTACCGGTGTTCGCTGTGCCTTTACGGTCGTACCCAAGACCTTGATGGGCGTCGATCCCTCGGGCGCGGAAGTCGCCTTTAATCCCCTTTGGAGCCGCCGCCACACCACGAAGTTCAACGGCGCGTCCTACATCGTTCAAAGTGGCGCGGCTGCGGTCTATTCCCCCGAGGGCATGGCTCAGACCCTCGGTCAGGTAGATTTTTATATGCAGAACGCACAACTGCTGCGCGAAGGGTTACGGGGCACGGGCTTTACCGTGTATGGCGGCGAGCATGCGCCCTACATCTGGATGAAGACGCGGGATGGCTTGAGTAGCTGGGATTTTTTCAACAAGCTCTTGCAGGAATGTCATGTTGTCGGCACACCAGGCTCGGGCTTTGGTCCCGAGGGCGAGGGCTTCTTCCGGCTTTCGGCGTTCAATTCGCGAGAAAACGTGCAAGAAGCCCTGGATCGTATTCGCCGTACGTCTAGCGGTCGAGCGTGATGATGCCGCGTTGAACGGCAATTGTGACAGCGTGGGTGCGATCACCCGCTTGCAGCTTCGTCATGATGTTGTTGACGTGGTTTTTCACCGTGTTGGGCGAAATTGACAGGACGTCCGCGATTTCCTTGTTGGAAAGGCCACGGCCGACCCGGCTGAGGACCTCGATTTCTCGATCACTCAAGGCTTCATGTTGGTCGCGATCAGACAGGCGCATCGCCGCTTCGGGCGTCATGCTGACCTCTCCCTTGGCCGCCGCTCGAATCGCGGCCAGGATCTCACTTGAGGGCGACTTCTTGAAAACGTATCCCATCGCGCCCGTCTTCATTGCGCGGAAGATGGCTTCTTCGCCTTCCTGGCTTGTGATCATGATGGCGCGAACGCCCGTGAACTTTGCACGCAGGGCCCGGAGGGTTTCGATGCCGTCCATTCCGGGAAGCCGCAGATCGAGCAACACCACCGTCGGTTGCAGGGCGGCATACGCATCACACGCAGCTTCACCGGTTGCAATCGAGCCCACGACGGCCATGTCGGCCTGCATCCCGATAACCGCTTCGAATCCTTCGCGCACAACAGCGTGATCGTCGACGATGAGAATGCGGATCGTTTGCTCGTCCAGGTTCATGTTCCAAGCAGCCTACCATTTTTGTCGCGTTGTCCGGAGCCACGTCGCCAGCTCGCCGGAACGGCAACCGTGACCGTTGCGCCTTGTCCCGGGCGGCTATGAATTTGTAAGGTTCCGGCAAGCGTTTGTGCGCGTTCATGCATGCCCCGCAAACCGTAGTGAGCCCCGGGTTTTCCGGTAGGGGCAACGCCGTCGTCACCGGCTTCAAATCCAGCACCGTCGTCACGAATTTTCATTTCTACACCGGTTGGCGCGAAACGAAGCTCGACGTTGATGGCCCTGGGTGAGCCGTGTTTGAGCGCATTGGTTACCGCTTCCTGTGCGATGCGTACCATTTGTCGTTCTGCCTCCGGTTCAAGACGATAAGGCTCGCCCTCGCAACCGAGGTGAAATTGAACCCGGGTACCTGCAAGCGCCTGACCCATGATCGCAGAAAGCGCCGCGCGAATGTCCGCTTCGTCTGATAATCCGGCCCGCAACGCCCAAATCGAGGCCTTGGCTTCTCGCATGCTCCGATCGACCAGCTCCCGGGCGCGCCCAATGTGCTTTTCGGCAAGACCCGGTCGTCCGATCCCGGCTTCGGCGGCGTCAAGTTGTAGCCGTGAGGCCACGAGGCTTTGCTCAAGCGTGTCGTGCATGTCGCGCGCGATGCGTTCGCGTTCGTCCACAACGGCGGCGAAGCGCAGGCGTTGTTGCCAGAGTCGAATTCGCACAAGCAACAAGATCAACATAACCGTTGCCAGAATCAGGACGATCGTGAAGATCGGCGTCCGATAGAACGGCGGCACGAGTACGATGTCGAGACTGCTTCGTCGGGGGACGTTGTTGCCGGCCGTGGTGACTTCCACCTCGAAGCGGAATTTTCCAGCGGGGAGGTTGGTGTAGTAGGCCGTTCGCCGCGAGCCCGCCTCAATCCAGTTCCGATCGAAACCAATCAGGCGGTAGCGAAACTTGAGGCGATGAGGCGACACAAATGTCGGGGCAGTCACCGTGACGACGAGGTTTCCAAGGCCAACCTCGCGACGCAGGACGGAGGCATTGTCGAGGGCGAGATCGCGCCCATCAAGCGTGACACGGTCGAAACTTGGCGTCGGCACCGGTGCCGGCTTTACCGATGCGGGATCGGGGAAGACGACCGCGCCCTGCAAGGTGGGAAACCAGATGGCACCATCCCGATCAACTGAGCCGCTTGGCGGAAAGGCCGACACCACCGTGTTGCCACCCATGCCGTCATCGATGTCAAAGGGCAGGCCGTTGATTCGGTCCCGTTTGCCGTCGGCCACGTCGTTCAGTTGTTGTGCGTCGATTCGTTCGATGCCGCGCTGCGAGCTTACCCACAGGTGTCCGACTCGATCGGGCACAATGGCTCCCACGTGATTCGAACGCAGACCCTTGGTGTCGTCCACGCCGACAAAAACGTCTCCGCGCTTTCGGACAAGGCCGTTTGTGCCGGTTCCGATCCACAGGTCGTTGCCATCACAGTGGATTGCGTTCAGACGGTTGGTCGGCAGGGTCTTGCCGAATCCGTACCGGCGAAAGGTCCATTCCGGTTTGTCGCGACGGACCGCACAGAGACCCGAATACGACGTCGCCAACCACAGCGTGCCGTTCGAGTCTTCGCACGCACCGCGTGCGGGCGCGTCACAGTTCGATGGCGCGCCGTCGAATACCCTTCGTTCCCCCGCAGATTCTACGATGAGTTTTCCGTCCGACTGCCCGAGCACAAGCGTGCCGTCCCGGGTTCGCATGGCCCAGTGCAAGTGCTTGCCAGGAACCGAAGCCCAACTCCCAATGTCGGTCAGTACGCCCTCGCGGTATCGCAATACGGATTCGCGAAAAATCGGCAAAATGACCGAGCCGTCGCTATCCTCAAAGATGCCACGCAGCCCACCGGGCCAGGCGAGGGGGCGGACCGAGATAACCTTCAGGTCGCCGTCTTTCCATCGCACAAGGCCAGACGGAGAGGTCATCCACACGCCGCCTGAAGCCGCGGGGGCGATCGAGAATACCACCGGGATTTCCAGGCCATCGGCCCGTCCGAGAACCCGAAAGGGATGATCGCGCCGGAAATGCACCAGGCCACCGCTGAAGGAGCCGAACCAGACGTTGCCTTCGCGATCCTCGAACGCCACCGAGGCGCCGGTATCCATCCCTTCGATTGGGACGGGGTAGAGGGTGCCGTTTTCGAGAACCTGAAGGTTGGAGCCCGAGCCCGCGGAAAGCCAGGTTGCCTTGTGGGAATCGTAGTACAAAATGCTCGAATCCAGGGTCTTTCCGTCAGAAAGCGGCACTCTTGACCACGTTTCGGATTTTGGATCGAAGGCGTGCGGTCCGTCGCTGGTATTGACCAACAACGTTCCGTTTGGTCCCTGATGCACGTTGTGGACCATGCGGACGGGGTCGATCAATCGGACTTTTCCGTTTTCGACCCTGGCGAAACCCCGTGTCGTTCCAATCCAAAGGTTTCCGTGCGCATCGAAAATCGCATCAACCGCTCGCCAATCGTCTTGACTCTCGAACACGGGTACCGGCGCGGCGCCCAATGTTTCTAGTGGAATCTGATGAAGCCCCAGTGTCGACAACGTATAAAGCGTGTCGTTTGGTCCGCGCAACACACGCGTCAGCGGCACGAGGGGTGGCTCTCCGAGGACCGCCACCTCGTCCACGCGGTTTTTGCGCATCCGCAGGACGGTTCCAGGCTGCCTCAAACCGATCCACAACGTGTCGTCGGGATCGATGACAATGGACTGGATTGCGCCATCGAGTCGGCTGTGACCTTCCTGCCAGTGGAATTCCAGTCCGTCGAATCGCGCGAGGCCCCGATCGGTTCCGATCCACATGTGACCCTTGCTGTCCTGTGCAATCGCGCTGACGTTCGTCGCGGGTAGGAACCGACGGGTCGATTCGGGTCGGGGAAGGGGGGGCGGCGCAGCACTCGCGGACGAAGTGGACACCGCGATCGTCAGCGCTAAAACGGCCAAAGTCATGGTGCGAGAAGGGGGACTCGAACCCCCACGGATTGCTCCACTGGAACCTAAATCCAGCGCGTCTACCAGTTTCGCCATCCTCGCATGCCGGAACGAATCCAGCGGCTCAGTCTATTCTGTCGTGGGACTATAGGAAACCTGCGCCAACACCGACAGATCAATTTTTGGCTTTGGTGGGTCCACGGGGGTCATCGATGGATGTCTCGGGAGATCTGACGCGCAGCGCAACCGGTGGCGGGCATGGTTGTTTCGATTCCGGGGGCACCGGGTTCAGCGCATGGGTAGCACGGCTGCCAGCGCGAACGACAACAAGAAGGTTGTGGTACCAATTACCGCCAGAAGCGGTGTCCAGGTCCTGAGGGTTTCGGCCTCAGACAGGCCTCCCACCTTCGCGAAGATCCAGAAGCTGCTGTCGTTCATCCATGAACCGACGAGGCCGCCACCGCCGACCGCGAGCGCCAGATAAACCGGATGATACGACAAGGGGTTAGCGCCGATCATCGCGGCTAGAATGGCCGAGGTGACAATGAGTGCCGAGGTGGTCGAGCCCTGCGCGAACTTGAGAATGGCCGAGGTCGCAAAGCCGATGATCAACAGTGCGTGGCCGGTCGACGACGATTCACCGAGCATGGCCTTCATCGCAACCGACAGTTGCGCCTCTTTCAGCATCTCGCCGAAGGCCGAACCTGCTGCGGTGATGAGGATGATGATGCCTGCGCTTTTGAGCGAGGTTTCCACGATGGATTGCATGTCGGCAACACGCGTGCCGCGTTGACGGTAAACGAGATAGAGCGAAATGCCTGCCGAGATCAAAAGCGCCACGTTCGGATCGCCGAGCAACATCGGGACGGTGCTGGCTTTGGCCAGTGACGGGTTTCCCCTGGCAACTTGCTCAAACACGGTTCGCACGCCGATGAGCAGCACGGGCAACAATACCGGCAACAACGACAGCCACAGCGGCGGTCCCTCGAAGGCCGGGATGGATGCACGATCGCCTGGCCCCAGCCGTTGTTCGGTGTCGCCCCTTTCCTCGGTGGCGCTGGCATCGACTTCACCTTCTTCGAGACGAAAGGGGATCTTGTACCGATTGCTAAGGTAAGTCGAATAGGTGAGTCCTACGATTGCCGAAACTGCACCAACGGCGCCACCCATCAGGATCATCACACCGAGATTGACACCAAGGGTATTGGCCACAGCGAGCGGCCCAGGTCCCGGCGGCACCAGGGTGTGGGTGATGATCCCGCCGGTGGCGATCGCGAGCAAGGCCCTGACGTAGTTTTTCCCGGTACGGCGATGAAACGATCGCGCGATCGGCACAAGCAAGTAGAAGACCGTGTCGAAGGAGGCGGGGATACCAAGTGTAAAGCCGCTACCCATCAGGACCGTGCTGCCGCGTTTGGCACCGAGCGCGCGCGTGAAGCTCAGCACAATGCGATCGGCGCCACCGCTCTCCATCATGGCGGTCCCAATGATCGCGGCCAGTGCGATGACGATGCCCATCTTTCCGCAGGCAACACCGAACGCTTCAGCGACCCGTACCACTTTCAGATCAGGGTTGCCCGGCGCGAGCAAGCTGACCACGAGTGCTGCCATGAACAGCGCAATGAAGGCATTGATTCGCAGCGCCAGGATCAACGTGACGACGGTCGCGAGGCCGATCACGAGAATCAAAACCGGGGACACGGCGATTTTCTATCATGGAGGCCTTGTGTCACCCTCAGATATATTGTTGTGATGGCGTCTCTACATGAGCACGCACAAGACAACCATTGGTTTCATCGGTACGGGCGTGATGGGACGCAGCATGGCTGGCCATCTTATCGGGGCTGGATATTCGCTGCGGGTTTTTAACCGCTCGGTCGGCAAGCTTGGTTCCCTTGTCGAAAAGGGAGCCGTGGCCTGTCGTGATTCGGCGGAGGTTGCGCGCGGTTCAGACGTGGTCATCACGATGGTGGGTTACCCTCAGGATGTCGAGCAGACGCTGCTCGGGCCACACGGTGTGATTGAGAACCTGCGGGCTGGTGGGACGGTGATTGACATGACCACCTCCAGCCCCGTTCTGGCCCGCAGCATTGCGGCGGTGGCTCTGCAACACAACGTTGGTGCGCTTGATGCACCCGTTTCGGGCGGCGACACGGGCGCCCGAAACGCGCAACTGTCGATCATGGTAGGCGGTGATGCTGCGGTGTTTGACCATGTGCTACCGATTCTGGAGTGCATGGGAAAGACCATCGTGCACCAGGGACCGCCGGGCTCGGGTCAATTGACCAAGCTCGTCAATCAAATCGCGATCGCCGCCAACATTGTCGGTGTTTGTGAGGCAATGGCGTTTGCCAAAGGCGTTGGTCTCGATCCTTTGCGCGTCCTGTCCAGCATCGAGAAGGGCGCGGCAGGTTCGGTGCTGCTTTCGACAATGGCGCCTCGAATGTTGGCGGGCGATTTTGCAGCAGGCTTCTATGTGAAGCACATCGTCAAAGATCTGGGCCTGGCGCTCGCGGTCGCAAAAGAGCAGAATCTGTCTTTGCCAGGGCTGAAACAAGCCGCCCAGCTTTTCGAGAACCTTTGCGAAAACGGCGGCGCGGAGTACGGCACTCAGGCGCTCTTTCGCCTGTACGTCGAGAGTTAGCTAGTTTGCCGGTTCGCCGAACTCGTCATGGCCGGGTTTCGTAAAGCCGCGAAGTTCCGTTCGAAGGGAGCGGATCTCACCGTCAAGCGCCTGTTCCGACGTGTATTCGATGAGGATCGCACCGATGCCCGGAGCATAGGTGGTCCGCGTGTTGCGATCGGGATCGATGCGCTTTTCTTCCACGATGATGCAGTTCTCGAACCGTCCTGCACCGAGTTCAATTTTCTTTCCGAATTCAACCACCGTGGCGACACCGCTGCGCAGTTGCCATCGTGAACCCTTGGCGATTGGCGACTTCAGCAGGAAATCTCCGCGCGCCGCACCGTCGGTGCGAACGATGCCCCCCGGTTCAATCTTGAACATCACCGTTTCGCTACCAGCCCGTACCACAGCAGAGGTTCCGTCGTTGGATTGCACCCCGTAGGTCGCGAGAATCTGCTCCCCGTCTTGCGTCACGTCATAGGCCCACTTCCAACCACGCTCGAGTGGGTAATAAGCTGCCGCGTCGGTCGGGGGCGCACGATCAAGGGCGCCGTTTTTCTCCGCAGGGATAGAGACGCACGCCAAGAGGGACGGGACTAGAAAAAGATACGCACGTCGGGAGAGCACCGGCCAACTTTGCACCAACTTGGCCTGCAATGGAAACCCGTGCTCGGGTCCGTCAGCCTCTCGGATTTCTGAGAGGCTGCCGATGGGGTCTCGTGCGATATCGCGGGCTTGGAGGGTGGCCCGGTGATTGCTAGAGAACCGTACGAGACTTAGATGAGAGCGTCTTTCACCCAGTCCAATCGTTTCCCCTCCGCCCGCTTTCGCGGGTTGGCCTTGTGGGGGCTGGGCTTCTGCCTTTCGTTTTCGTCAGCGGTGCCCGCATTCGCACAGGTCGTTCAGTCTCCGGTGGCCAATGCCGTTTCCGGGGGCGACGCTCTGCGGCAACAGGTGGCGAGCCTCCGCGCTCGCCTTGCAACATTGGCGACCGAAATTCAGAACCTGAAGAAGAAATCGCGAACTGTGTCCGAGGACTATCGGTTGCGCGAGCGGCTTTCCGAGGCGGACGTCGTCGGCCGGCGTCTTACCGAGTCGGAGGCACAACTGCGGCGGTTGCAGGGCGCGACGCCACCGGCCTCGCAATGGTTGCAGGTGAATCCATCCGTTCCGCTTGTTCGACCAAGCGACGGGCCCCGCGAACTCGACGCCAAGGCCGACATTCTGCTCGATCAGGCGGAACGTTTCGCCATTGAAGCCACACGGATAGAGGCGCAGGTTCAGCAATCGGAACGTCGCGATGTCTTGCGTCGCCGCGTGCGGCGAGTCGAAAGCGATCCCTTCATTGCGCTTGAAGCGTCGAAGCGCAGCCTGGTTTTATCGTCCCAGAGCCCTGGAACGCGGGATGCGACGGGCACTCCGGAGTCGACCGATGACGGCGCGGGTTCGGTGACCGGGAGTCCGGTTTCGACCCAGGCATCCACTCCCTCGGTCAGTGACATGGGCGGCGCCGCTCCCGTCGCTCCGGTGAGTACCCCTCCGGCCCCGGAAACATCGGGTGGTCGAGGCGCAACAGCGACCACGCCGGTTTCGTCGCCGTCGTTCTCGGGCTCGGACGCGCTGACGGGACACGCCGTGCTGCCGCCGCAATTCCGCACCCTGCTGGATCCTCAAACGTTGGCCGAGGTTCGGCGCCTCGAAGGGGTGGGGACTCCGGCCTCTCGCGCGGCTGCCTTGCGGACTGCCGTCGCCGCCCTCCGCGCTCGGGCAGCAGCCCTGCAGCAACAATCGAAGTCGTTGCGCCATTCCAAGTAGGGGGACGGCGCCTTCGGTTAAGATGCCGTTTCATTGCGCGCGCTTGTCCTGGCTTTCATCGCCCTTGTGGGTTCCGTTTCGTCCGTGAGGGGCGACGGTTCCTTGCAGATCCGCGGTGAAGGTGGCCTCGAATACGACAGCAATGCGGGGCGAGCTGAACAGGTCAGCCAAGAAACCCCGGTGCCCACGGTTGGATCTGCAGCGGGTCGATTTGTCGGCTCGGCCTCGAGCAATTTGAATCTTGGGGAACGCTGGTCGCTTGCACTTTCGGGCGGTGGCGCGCTGAAGGGTTTCACCGAATCAGCCGCACAACCGGAAAACATCGCGTTGGTACAGGCTTCTCCGGGCGCGTTTGTGCGCCTGTTACCCGGTACCGTGCTGGCGTCGAACCTTTCGTACTACGATGCCTTTCAAAAGGGCGGATTGGATACCCGTGATTTTCGTTCGGTCTCGCCTGGAATGCAATTGCAACAACGCATCGGTGGCGGCGCACTTGGCATGGGCGGTGGCTACCGTTGGTTCACCTTCAAGTCGACAAGCGATTTCAATTTTGCCGGGCCGCTTGCGTTCCTGACCTATCGCAAGGCATTTCTGGCTGATCTCGACGTTGAACCCGACGCCGCGGATTGGGAACTGTCTGCCTCGCTTTCGCACGAACAACGCAATTTTAAGGGCGAGCGCTGCCGACAGGATGCGTGTGTTGCGAATTCTCGGCACGTGGACGACTTCACGGTAGTCAGTGCCGAGTTGATTCGCACCGGAGAGCACCTCTTCGGCTTGGGCACAGCATTGCAGATCAACGGCTCGAATAGTTTCGGAAACGGCCTCGTCCGGCTTGCCGCCCATGCCAACGCTGGCTTGTCGTTGCCGTGGGAGCTGACCCTCACGCTACGGGCTGAGTTGTTGTTCACGCGCTATTCGGATCCCGTGCCGCTGGCGCGCGATCCGGTGACGGCGCAGCCGCGCGCGAGCATCGAAGAAGAAAGTCGCAATACGATTCGTGCAGAACTAACCCGATCCCTCGACGAACACTTCGAGGGGATTGTGCGCTACGTTTTCTACACCAACGAACTTGCTGGCGGACCCGTCGACTATCGACGCCACACACTCCTGTTTGCGCTGGCGTTCCTGTTCGACCGTGACTAGTTCTTCATGCGGTAGCCGACGCCGATGTTCACGCCGATGTAGCGATCCTTCGCACCGCCAGCCACGTCGGCCTGGCCAGACTTCGTCGGCAAGAAATCCAACCCGTACTGGCGGGCATTCAAAGCAACACGACCCTCAAGGCCGCCCCACGGAAGGGGAACGGCAACACCCACATTGCCTTCGGTACCCTTGGCCGTTGCGTTCGGGAAGTCGACGAGTAGGTCGTCTTTTCCGGCGCTGAGAACATGCAGGTAACCGGCACCGGCTGTGACCGCAAAGGCGCCCAAATCGTAGCGCAAGCCAGCGAGTGCTCGAACATGGGAGTAACGAACCGGTGAGACACCGCTTCCTTTGGTGCCGGTCGGTCCTGGTGGATCGACGCTGAAGCTATGTTCGCTGTACGCGGCCAACAGGTTCAGCTCAAGGTCATCCATGTTGTATTTTCCCTTGGCGCCTGCGTACCACTGCATGGATGCGGTAGTGAAGGTATTGCCCTTGCCGTCTTCCGACGAAACCGCGACGGTGAAGTCACCGCCTGCCGCCACGCCGACGTTCGGGTGGAAATAGTATTCCGCGGCCAACGCAACTGCGGGACCTGCATCGAGCTTGTACCCCTGAAGGCCACCCGTTCGCGGTTGAAGGTTGTTGTACTCGAACACCCGGTTGTAGACCAAAGCGCCAGCCGTCACATCGAGACCCGTCCACCCGCCCCCTGAATCATCCGATCCCGTGCTTTCTTCAGCCGTCTCCTCAACCGCGGCGGATGGCTCCTCGGCGGCCACTGTTTCTTCGGCTGGCTTTTCTTCGGCTGGCTTTTCTTCGGCTGCAGCGGCTTTGACTGGAGGCGCATCTTTCTTTGCAGCAACCTTGGGCTTGTCGGCAGGTGCCGCTGCGATGCCGCCACCAACTTTTGCGAGCAAGGCGGTCAATGCGGCGGGCAAGCCGTTTTCAGCGTCGTTCAACAACGCCTTGGCGTTGGCACCCTTGAACGACTCGTCACCAACCTTTTTACCGGTGGCATCGTTGAGGGTGACCGTGGCTGTCAGCTTCTTTTTGCCGCTCACCTTGCCCTTGATGAAGCCCGCTGCGCCCAGTTTCTTGGCGACTTCCTCGTACTGATCCGAGGCTTGCATCAAACCGAGATCCGCCTCGGTCGAGGCGAGCTTTTGGTCGCTGATGACGCTGACGCCATCGACGCCCTTGAGCGCCTTCTTCACGAGATCGCGAAGCTTGTCGGACTGGGTCCCTTCGAATCCCTCAACAACAATTTTCTTGTCGGCAGCGTTCGCGGTTGGCATTGCCAACCCCATAGAGGCGATCAATCCGAGGAAAGACCAGCCAAAAAAAGACCAGAATCCGGCGCGCTTCAACATCGGCATCGCTCCTTGTTTGTGGCGCTCCCGGAGGCGAGAATCAAAGCCTGGAAACCGAGATGACGCTGCGGCAAAACGATCTCTGTTTAAGGGAGTGAAAAAAGTAAGTCAAGGTGAGCCATATCTTCGCCTGTAGCAATTTGTCACGAACGCGTCATGAGAAGTTTGATACCCTGCATACTCCTTTGGGCGGCGCGTCTTGGCGCGGCGAATTTCAGTCCAAGGTGTTTAAAGGCGGGGCTGAAAGAAAACCATACCTTCTCCATTGACTTGCGGCGTGCTGGTGCCCAAGAATGGCGTCCCGAGTTGGACAACGTTCTACGAATCACTCGGGCAATGTATGATCACGACCTGGCACGGCGCTGCTGTGGGAGGTCTGTCTGATGGGTAAGCCACGCGGGTCAGCCAAGAAACAGACGAAGTACATTTTCATCTCGGGCGGCGTTGTATCGTCGCTTGGCAAAGGCTTGGCGGCCGCCTCGATCGGGTCGTTGCTGGAATCGCGCGGTCTGAAGATCACCATCCAGAAACTGGATCCGTATCTCAACGTCGATCCGGGCACGATGAACCCGACCCAGCACGGTGAGGTGTTCGTCACCGACGACGGCGCCGAGACGGATCTCGATCTCGGGCACTACGAGCGATTCATCAACCAACGGATGACTCGCCTCAACAACGCGACATCTGGTTCGATCTACCAAACCGTCATCCAGAAAGAGCGCCGCGGTGAGTATCTCGGCGGAACCGTGCAGGTCATTCCGCACGTCACGGACGAAATCAAATCGCGCATCGTGCAGTGTGCCCAGGGTTACGACGTCTTGATCGTCGAAATTGGCGGAACCGTCGGCGACATCGAATCGCTGCCTTTCTTCGAGGCCATTCGCCAGCTGAAATTCGACGTGGGTCCCCAGAATGCAATCTCGGTCCACGTGACGCTGGTTCCCTACATTCAGGCTGCGGGCGAGCTCAAGACCAAACCCACCCAGCACTCCGTCATGAAGATGCGCGAGATCGGCATCCAGCCCGACATCTTGTTGTGTCGCAGCGAAAAGCCCATTGAAGCGGGTGTGAAAAAGAAGATCGCACTTTTCACCAACGTGGCAACCGATGCTGTGTTTTCTGCAGAAGACGTGAAGTCGATCTACGAGGTGCCGATCCGGATGCACGAAGAGGGTGTCGACGACAAGATCGCCGAGCTGCTCAACATCTGGTCGCGCTCGCCGGATGTCTCGGGCTGGGAAAAGGTGGTCGATCGTCACCGGAACGCGAAGCACGAGGTCAACATTGCCTTCGTGGGCAAATACGTCGAGCTACTTGAGTCCTACAAGAGTTTGAATGAATCGTTCATCCACGCGGGGATGGCGCAGGGTTGCCGCGTGAAACTCCACTACGTGGATGCCGAAGAGGTCGAGCAGAAGGGCGCCGAAGCGCTGCTCGCCGACGTCGACGGGATACTGGTGGCGCCTGGATTCGGCACCCGCGGTACCGAAGGCAAGATTTCTGCTGCCCGATACGCGCGCGAGAAGAAAGTTGCCTACTTCGGCATTTGTCTCGGCATGCAAATCGCGGTGATCGAATTCGCCCGCAACGTGGCAGGACTCGTCGATGCAAACTCGACCGAGTTCAATCCGGCGACCCCGCACAAGGTCATCGACTTCCTGCCCAATCAAAGTGAATCGATCGACAAGGGTGCGACGATGCGCCTCGGTGCGTATCCCTGCACGCTCAAACCCGGCACGCTGGCTGCCCGCGCCTACGGTACCGAACACATCTCCGAGCGCCACCGTCACCGCTATGAAGTGAACAACGCCTATCGAGAGACCCTCGAAAAACACGGCATGATCATTTCCGGCGCTTCACCCGACGGCAACCTGGTTGAGATGATCGAGCTCGCCGATCACCCGTTTTTTGTGGCATGCCAGTTCCACCCGGAATTCAAGTCGCGTCCTTTGCAACCACAGCCGATCTTCCGGGACTTCGTGGGCGCCGCACTGGCGAGTCAGCGCAAGCGGGCAGCCGAGTTGGCCAAGTCCGCTTCGACCACACCCGAAACTGCAGCGTCCGCCTGATGGAGGGCACCTGTGCGTCGTTTGTATTACGCTTGGAAGGGAACGCCCTCGTGGGTTAGCAGCCACTGTTTGCGGTCGAGTCCGGCAGAAAATCCTCCCAGCCGTCCGCCCGCCCCCAGCACGCGGTGACAGGGAACCATGAGCAATAGGGGGTTCGCGCCGCAGGCGGAGCCGACGGCTCGACTCGCGCCCGGCCGGCCCGCAAGGGCGGCGATTTCGCTGTAGGTTTTGGTACTGCCGCGCTCGATCTGACACAGAAGGTTCCACACCGTCTTTTGGAACTCGGTGCCGGCCGCGTCGAAGGAGGGCAGGGAATCCATATCGGCGCCCGTGGCGAAAAAACCGGCCAGCCAGTGTTCGGCGGCCGACAGCAGGGCCACTTCGCGCGGCGAGGCGGCGGTGGGATCGTCGGGTGGCCGTTTCTTCTGAATGCTGAGGCCCGAGATCCCCCGGGCGGTGCAGCTCACGCGGAGCCAGCCAATGGGAGAACTAAAAACGCTGGAAGCCATAAATTTTCCGATCTGCAAGTCGAGTGTTTGCAATACTTGTACCAAGTATCGTCTTTGAGGCTTTACCCGAAGCTATCCAAGATGTTAGCTTGATTTTCGCGCGATATCCCCATGGGAATGGACATAAAACAACAGCTCCGCCTGAGCCAACAACTGGTCATGACGCCCCAGTTGCAGCAGGCGATCAAACTGCTTCAACTGTCTCGCATCGAGCTCGTTGATATGGTGCGCGACGAACTCCTTGAGAACCCAGTTCTCGAGGATTCACTGGAAATACAGCCAGATAATCGCAAGGTCGAGGGTGGTGTGCAGGAGCGGGCTGACGCGGCGGAATACGAGGCCGAACGGGTCGGCGAGACCGATTTGCACGGGTCCGAGACGGCCACCGATAGACCCGAAGGTGGTGGTCAGGTTCAGGCGGACGACACCTCCGGCGAGGCGGTTCGCGAATTCGACTGGGAGAGCTACCTCGCGAATCAGGCCATGGCGGCGCCCATGCCGGGTAACCGACCCTTGTCGAGCGATGACATGCCCTCACTCGAGGCAAACCTCACCCGCGGCACGTCGCTCTTTGGCCATCTCGAATGGCAGCTGAAGCTGTCCAGCCGGTTTACCGAGAATCAGGCGGGGATCGCGCTCCTTCTGATTGGCAACCTCACCCCCGATGGCTACCTGGACATTCCGCTCGAGGACGTGGCGGAAGAGGCCGAGTGTTCGGTCGAGGAAGCCGAGAACGTTCTCAAGCTGGTGCAGATACTCGACCCTCCCGGTGTCGGTGCGCGAGACCTTCGCGAATGTTTGTTGATACAGGCCCGGCACTTGGAAGCCGATGACGAGATCGTCGTGGCCATCATCGAGAAACATCTCGGCAACATGGAACGCCAGAACTACGCGCTCATTGCCCGCGACCTCAACCAGCCGCTTGACGAGATCTACGAAGCGGCCAAGGTGATTAAGGGCCTCGATCCGAAACCGGGCAGCGTTTACACCGACGACGAACCGACGTACGTCACGCCGGATGTTTATATCTACAAGATCGGGGAACAGTATTTCGTCGTCGCCAACGACGATGGTCTTCCCAAGTTGAAAATCTCGGATTTTTACCGGGCGGCCCTCGCAGCCGGCGACAACGCAAAGGACTACATCCAGGAGCGTCTCCGCTCGGCGCAATGGTTGATCCGCTCGATTCAGCAGCGTCAGCGCACGATCGTTCGTGTCACAGAATCGATTTTGAAGTTTCAGAAAGAGTTTTTCGAGCGGGGTGCGGCCCACCTGCGACCCCTGATTTTGCGCGACGTCGCAGATGATATCGGCATGCACGAGTCCACCGTCTCACGGGTGACGACGAATAAGTACGTGCACACCCAGCAAGGAATTTTTGAGCTGAAGTACTTCTTCAACTCTGGCATCTCCCGCTCGGATGGCGACGACCTCGCCTCCGAGGCCGTCAAGTTGAAGATCAGACAACTCGTTGGTGCCGAAGACGTCCGACATCCCCATTCCGATCAGAAACTCGTCGAGTTACTCGCGGAACAAAACATTGAGATCGCCCGTCGAACGGTTGCGAAATATCGCGAGCAGCTTCGAATCCTGCCCAGTTCCAGGCGAAAGGTCGTTTTCTAGTAAATAGGCTGGAAAATCCTTCGCGACTATCCTAAACACCCCGCAAGACTCGGAGGACAGAGATACCGTGCAAATCGCTACTACGTTTCGTCACATGGAGACGTCGCAGGCTGTTCGTGACTACGCGATTGAACGCCTGAGCAAACTGCTGAAGTACTTCCGCCGAGATCCGATCGCCTCGCATGCGGTGTTTTCGGTTGAAAACGAGCATCAGCACGCCGTCGAATTGTCCATCACCCTGCCGAATGGCCTCGTTTTGCAGGCCCACGAATCGACCGAGGACATGTACTCCTCCATCGACCTGGCGAGCTCTCGCATCGAGCGGCAGGTTCGACGCTGGAAAGACAAGATTCGCGACCACAAGCCCCACAAAGGACCAAGTTTTTCGGTCAGCGACAACGTGTTGCATGCCGAAGGCCTGGAGCCCCGCCGGGTGAAGCTTGCCGCCAAGGGGGCGAAGGCCACCAAGGTGGAAAAGGGAGGCAAAAAAGAGATCGCCAAAGCCGCCAAGGTGGCTTCGCCTCTGCCCCCGAAGTTGGATGTCATCCGCGAGCAGACCTTCAGGGTGAGAACCCTCAGGGTTGACGACGCGGTGATGCAGCTCAACCTACTAGAGAACAACTTTCTCGTCTTTACCAACGCCGAAACAGGCACGATCACCGTGACGTATCGACGGCAGGACGGCCACTACGGCCTTTTGGATACCGGGGCCAAAGTTTCGGAGAATTCGGCCGATACCTAGCAGTACGGGGACGTCCATTGACTGCCGCAATTCCATCGCCAGGCACAGCCCCCATGAGGGTCGTCGATTTCCTTCGGCCAGATATGGTCATCGGAGATCTGCGTTCCGGATCCAAGGTCAGTGTCCTCGAAGAGATGGCGCGGCACCTCGCCAGGGGCAATCCGGGCTTGGAAGTGGCTCCGCTCAAAAAAGTGCTTGAGGAGCGAGAGCTTTTGGCCTCGACCGCCATCGGCGATGGCATCGCGATTCCCCACGGGAAGATCGATGCCTTGCCCAAACTCATCGGAGCACTGGGGCGCTCGGTTGGCGGCCTTGAGTTCGACTCGATTGATGGCAAGCCCACCCATCTTGTCTTCATGTTGGTTGCACCCACGACCTCGACGGGTAGCCACCTGAAGGCGCTGGCTCGGCTGTCTCGCCTGTTCCGGGATTCCCTGTTGCGGCAGCGGCTCATCGAGGCTCCCGATGCGCGGGCGATGTTCGATTTGCTTTGCGAAGAAGACGCCAAGTTCTAGTTCTACTAGAATGACGGGCGTGAAGGTTCCTGCAGGCCGTCGTCCCGTTCTCACCGTTCGCTCGTTGCTGAGCGAGCAATCCGCCCTCCGTCTGGTATTGCTGGCAGGCGAGCGCGGGTTAACTCGGCCCGTCACCGCGAACCGTGTTCAAAAACCGGGTCTCGCCCTCGCAGGCTTCGCGCGCCAGATCCACCCGGAGCGGGTTCAGATCCTGGGCGCGACCGAGATCTCCTATCTCGCCACGCTTCCGATCGACGATGCGCGCCACGGCATCGAAACCCTCATCGCCCTTGAGCCTGCCTGCATCGTTGTCACGAAGGGACTCGATGTGCCGCAAGAGCTGCTTGAAGCTGCCGACGCTGCAAACGTTGCCCTTTTGCGGACGCCGCTCGTTTCTTCGCAGTTGATCGAAGAGCTGCAAGCGTTTCTGGAACATTCGCTTGCGCCGACCGTCAGCCTGCACGCCGTCTTGGTGGATGTTCTGGGGGTTGGGATCCTGTTGCTCGGCAAAAGTGGTGTCGGCAAGTCCGAAGCGGCGCTGGAGTTGATCATGAGGGGTCATCGTCTGGTTGCCGATGATCTCGTGGAGGTGCGTCGCGTTGGCACCGACATCTTGCTGGGATGGCCTTCGGAACTCATCAAGCATCACATGGAGGTTCGCGGTCTGGGCATCATCAACATCAAAGATCTGTTTGGTGTTGCGGCCGTGCGCGACGAAAAAAAGATCGAACTCGTCGTGGAACTCGTCGCCTGGCAAGAAGCGGACATGCACGATCGACTGGGGATCGAAGATATGGCGTTCCCCATTCTGGAGGTGCCCGTTCCGATGTTGAAACTGCCGGTTAGCCCGGGCCGAAACGTCAGCGTTCTCATCGAAGTCGCGGCCCGCAACCGCTTGTTGCAGGTTCAGGGACACCACTCGGCGCTGGAGTTTCAACAGCGGCTCGATCAGGCGATGGAAACGGCGGCCGCCGGCATCGCTCGACCTCGCCGGGATGAGGTGGAATAGTCATGAAACTGGTCGTGGTGACGGGGCTTGCCGGCGCGGGAAAAACGACGGCGCTGAAAGCGCTCGAGGATCTCGATTTTTACTGTGCCGACAACCTCCCGATGCCGCTATTGCCGCGGTTTATCGAGTTGCTGGTCTTGCAGTCGGGTATTCGTCAGGCGGCGATCATCGTCGACACCCGCAGCGGTGAGTTTCTCGAAAACGCTTCGGTGACGCTCAAGGGGATGGCGGACGCGGGCCATGATATCGAGGTTCTCTACCTGGATGCACCCGATGACATCCTGATTCGGCGCTTTTCGGAAACGCGGCGTCGGCATCCGCTGGCCGGAGTCAACGTGCGTTCGGATGTGGAGGATGAGCGACGGCGTCTGACCGAGCTGCGCATATCCGCAACCTCGGTCGTCGACACGGGACATTTGTCGGTTCACAACCTGCGCGCCATGGTCCTCGAGAAATACGGACGCTCGTCGGATCGGCTCGGAATCACCATCCTGTCCTTCGGTTTCAAGTATGGCCTGCCCGCCGAGTCGGACATGGTCCTCGACGTGCGCTTCCTTCCGAATCCCTACTTTATCGAGGCCCTGTCGGCGGGGACAGGCCAGGAGGCGCCCGTGCGAGATTTCGTGCTCGCGAGCGACGAGGCCAAAAATTTTCTCGATCGCGCCGGGCGCTTGCTTGAACTGTCGATTCAGGGATTCGGACGCGAGGGCAAGGCTTATGCGACGGTTGCCATTGGATGCACCGGTGGCCGACATCGGTCGGTCGCGATGGCCGAAGAGATGGCGCGTCGGATCAACCATCTGGGCAACGTCTCGGTACGGCACCGCGATCTTGGCAAGTCCTAGTGTAGACTGCATCCATGGCCCGTCCCGATTCCAACCGCCCGATTGTCGGCGTGGTGGTCGTCACCCACGAAGGCGCTGCAACGTGCCTTTGTGGCGCCGCGGAAGCGATTTTGGGAAAGCTCGAGAAACTGGAAGCGGTTAGCTGTGGCATGGACCAAACGCGCGAGCAATTGTCCGCCCGCATTTCTGAAGCCTGTGACCGTGCGGACAGCGGCGTCGGCGTGCTCATCCTGGTGGATGTTCATGGTTCGACACCGTTTCGGGCTGCCATGACCATGTTGGACGGTGTCCGTCCGGCCGAGGTGTTGTGCGGCGTGAACCTTCCGATGCTGATCAAGATGTCGACGGTCGATCGATGCGGCCTGACGCCTTCCGAGATCGCGGAAATCTTGCGCGACATTGGTCGCCGATCAATTCGTCTGGGATCGGAACTCACCGGTCGCGTTTTTACCGGAGGACCACGATAGCCATGTCTCATGAACAACTATCCGTAACACGAATTGCCCGCATTCGAAATCGGCTGGGGATGCACGCCCGCGCTGCGGTCAAGTTCGTTCAGGCCGCTGCACCGTTTGAGGCCGAGGTCTTCGTACGCAAAGACGACGAGGAAGTGAATGGCAAAAGCATCATGGGCCTCTTGACGCTGGTTGCGGCACTGGGAACCCAGATCGAACTGGTCGCACGCGGCCCGGATGCGCAGGCCGCGGTTGATGCGCTCTTTGCGCTGGTGGACCGAGGTTTTGACGAAGGGGTTGAGCCGGACGAGCCAGGTGCTGCGCGGTGATGATGCGAAAGCTTAACGGCATTGCCGCGGCACCGGGCGTGGGCCTGGGTTCTGCCCATTTATTCGGTTGGCGCATCGACGTCCACGAACGCCACATCACGCGTGACGAGATCGAGCAGGAATTGGTCCGTCTCTCGAACGCAGTTGCGCAATCGGAATCACAACTCCAGCGGGTTCAGCAGCAGATCGCAGATGAAGAAGGCGCCTCTCACCAGAGCTACCAGATTCTGGAGGCGCATCGTTTGATGCTTTCGGATCCTCACCTCGTCGACGAGGCACGGCGCATGATCCGCGAGGATCTCTTCGCGGCGGAATGGGCCGTGCGCATCGCACTTGACCGCATTCGCGCCGTGTTTGATCGCATCACCGATCCGTACTTCCGCGAACGCGGCAGTGACGTCGAGGCCGTCGGTGAACGCCTGTTACGCAGCCTGCAAGAGACAGACGTGTCGGGTTCAAACGAGATCCCGCCGGGTTCGATCGTGTACGCACACGATCTCTCTCCCGCTGACATGACGCAGCTTGGACGACTGGGTGTTCGTGGTTTCGTCACAGAAAGTGGTGGCAAGACTTCGCATTCCGCTGTTGTCGCCCGCGCGCTCGGACTGCCTCTCGTGGTCGGCGTTCGAGGCATCGCGGACGAGACCCGATCCGGCATGCGGATCATCGTCGATGGCAGCCGTGGTGAGATCATTCTCAATCCCGATGCCGAGGCCCTTGCGCACTACGAATCCCGTTCGGCCCGGGCGCTGAAACGCGATCACTCGCTGTCTTCGTTGCGCGGCAAGCGCTCGGAAACCGCCGACGGTGTGCGCGTGGATCTCGCCGCCAACATCGAGTTGCTTCAGGAGGTTCCTTCCGCCATCGAACTCGGGGCGAGCTCGGTTGGTCTGTTTCGCACCGAATTTTTGTATCTCGATCGCGAGGTCTTGCCGACCGAGGAAGAACAATACGATCATGCCCGTTCGGCGATGCTTACGCTCGCCGGTCGGATGGCGACGTTCCGAACGCTGGATCTCGGTGGCGATAAATTGCCTCAATCCATGCGTTTCCCGGGCTCTGTCAATCCGGCGATGGGATTGCGCTCGATTCGCTTCTCGCTCGTGTATCGCGACATTTTCAGGACCCAGTTGCGCGCACTGTTTCGGGCTGCGGTGGATGGTCCGCTGCGGATCCTGTTCCCGCTTATCTCGGGCGTGAATGAGCTGCGAACGGCGCGTGCCATCTGCGAGGAAGTGTGTGCCGACCTCAAGAAAGAAGGAATCCCGCACAAGGCCGACGTTCCGATCGGAACCATGATCGAAACACCAAGCGCTGCGTTGATTACCGATCTCATCGCCGACGAGTGTGATTTTCTCACAATCGGAACCAACGATCTGATTCAGTACACCCTCGCGGCGGATCGCCAGGACGAATATGTCGGGTACCTCTACCAGCCCCTGCATCCGGCGATCTTGCGCAGCATTCGTGGCATCGTGGATGCCTGCCGCAGCAAGAACAAGCCGCTCGCGATGTGCGGCGATATGGCGGGGGATCCGACCTTGACCTGGGTTTTGCTGGGACTTGGTCTGCGCGATCTTTCAATGGCACCCCGCCAAATACCGCTTGTAAAATCGGTGATTCGGCAGACGACGATCCTTGAGGCACAAACGCTTGTTTCGGATATCGAACACTTGCTCACGATAGGTGAGGTCGAAGACGCTGTGCTACAGGTCATTCAAAAACGCTTTCCGGAACTCATCGATGTCGAGAGCGAGGCGATCGCACCTTGAATCGCACGCGCGGCTGTCTTTGAGGCCGCGGACCCCACCCGGCGCTGCATTCGCCGGCGTGGCGCTCCTGTGTGCGCTGTCCGCCTTGGGATGTCTGCCCGACGAACAAACACCACCGGGGCGTCAGCTGGTGAAGGGCCAACACATCGAGAACCTCAGTGCGACCGTGGTGGACGGAAAACAGTACCTTCGCCTCGAACGTCGTACGGCGCTACCCCTGAAAGGGAAGGGCGGTACGCTTGACCTATACGTGATTCCCATCGATGGCTCATCGTCAGCGCGGAGTGTTCTGCGGGAGCGTTCTGATTCGCCCTCGTTCCCGATGGTCGCGATGGGCGGAAATACGTACTGGGCAGTGGTGAACGAGCGCGCGGTACAGGTCGGCAACACCACATCGTACAGTGGGCGTTTGACGCGATTCAATTTGAACGGCCAGGTGTTGGAGTCGATCGAGAACGTTTCAGGTTACGGTGTCAGATTGCCGGAGCCTTTCACCGACTGGATCTGGTTTCAGCGACCCATCGTGCTTCCCACCACGCCCGAACAACTGCAAACGCAGTTCGTGCTGCGAGACGACAAGGGTCAGCATCGTATTTTCGACGGGATCATCGGTTCGCCTCAGTTCTACGGAAACGGGGAGATCTATTTCATGGCAGGCCCGAATCGGGTGCTGTATCGCCAGCGGGGGATCGACGGCGTTCCGGAGCCGATTCGTTCAAACGTGTCACGTTTTCAGCGTTTCGGAGACTGGGTTGCTTTGGTTGTGCCCGAAGGGAAACAGCCCACCAATACCTTGCTAGATCTCCGGACCCTTTCCGAAGTGCGGGTTCCCGGCGAACGGATCTGTTGCTGGCTTGGTTATTCAAATGGTGCCTTTATTTATTCCGAGGGTGCCGGCGGCGGAATCCCGGCCCGCCTTTCCGAATTCAATCCCGTAAACGGCTCCCTGAATGTGCTACAGATGCCGCCGGGTATGGTCGATGTCGTCGGGCGTATTCCGCGGCCAGGCGCGAATACGGAACTGTTGCTCGACAGCCGGGGCAACGTCGCAGTTCATGATCCCGAGGCACCCGAGGCGCAGCGACTCCGGGTCTTGCCCATTCGTCCCATCACGCCGCGCTTTATTCGAGAGGGTCGTCAATTCCTCTACGTCGATCCCATCCCCGGTGATCCGCAGCGAGAGGGTCACGTGATGTTGGTGGATGGCGATTTTGCCACGACGCCTGTCGAGCTGACACCGAGCGGTACCAAGGCGGGCGATGTTTACAAATTTTTCGAGGCGCGGGATGATCGCGGGACCGAAGCGACGGAGGACGATCGCGATTTGTTGGTGTTCTGGGCCCGTTTCGGCCAGTCGGCCTCGGATTTGTACTTCGCCGATCTGGATAGCCACTTGGTGGAACGGAAGGCCGAAGGCATTCGCGATGTTTCGGTGACTCCGAATACGCTGTTCGGAATCATTCGCACGTCGTTGCAAGATCTTGTTGGCGATCTGGTCGACCGCAACTTACGAACGGGCGTCGAACGGCTCATCGCTCCGCGCGTCGACAACTTTGTCGAGATGGAACTCAACGGGGTCAGTCAGATCGTGTACTACTTTCGAAACCGTGCGCCCACCGACGAGGATGGTGTTTGGATTGTGCCACGAAATGTGGCAGTCGTTGGTGAGGCAATGCCGTGACTATCTGGCTCGCCCTGCGATTCGCGGGCTGTCTCTTGCAAGTCGAACCTGCCAGTCCCGACATCGAGTTGGAGGACAATCGCGTCGAAAACGTCGCACCGATACCGGCCCCCGTGCCTGCACCGGTTCCTCCCGTCCCTGCGTTTGCACCGCCGGCGGTCGTGCCGCCCATTTCCACGCCCGAGGTTCCCATCGCACGCGCTGCACCGATGGCGATTGCCGTGCGAGGCCGAATCTTGGCTCGCGGCACGCGCGCCCCGCAGGACGGAGCCGCGTTGTTTTTCGGCAAACAACAGATCGGTGAAACCGATCGAACCGGCGCATTTGAAATCGCCTTGCCCCCGGGTCGGCAGCGCGTCCAGGTACAGCAGCCGGGCTTTCAAACCGAAGATGTTTTCGTCGTCGTCGACGCGACCGATCGCCGTGAACTTGTCATACGGTTAACGCCCCGCCAGACCGGGCAAAGTTACGAAACGGTCATTGTCGCCCCGGAGAAGCAAGCCGAACGCATTGCCTTGCGCGAGGAAGAGTTGACCCGAACGCCGGGCTCGCTTGGCGATCCGTTGCGCGTCATCGAGTCGTTGCCCGGTGTTTCGCAGGTCGTATGGCCCGCAGCTCTCTACACTGTCCGTGGTGCGAATCCAGGTAATACCGGCTTTTTCCTGGACGGTGTTCGGTTGCCGGCGCTCTTTCACCTGGCCCTCGGTCCCTCGGTCATCCATCCGTATTTCATTGAGTCGGTGGATTTCTATCCTGGTGGCTACCCGGCGCGTTTTGGCCGGTACGTTTCGGGCGTCGTGTCTGCTCAAACCCGTACACCTCGTGCCGACAGGGTTCATGCATCGGCCGATTTGCGCCTCTTCGACGCCGGCGGCATTGTCGTTGTGCCCTTCAACGAGAACCGTACGACGGTATCGCTGGCTGGCCGGTTTTCGTACACCGCCTATCTGCTATCGAAGCTCTCACCCGATTTCACGATGGGGTACTGGGACTACCAGTCCCGCATTGAGCACCGCATTGGACCGGGGCGTTTGACACTGTTCGCTTACGGTTCGGGGGATGTGCTCGAGCGCAAGTCGACTCCCACCAAGCCCGTGGATCCGATTTCGGTTCGTTTAAAATTCCATCGCGTGAACCTAGGCTGGAACGGAATGGTTGGCGGCGGACGCTTGCAATCGGCTTTACTTTACGGGCGGGACCAATCGCAGAGCTTCATCCCGTCCGTCAACAACTTGCCGGTAGCGGTGTCCTCGCACCTTGCGCTCGGACGTCTCAACTACAGCCACGGGCTGGGAGAGACCACCAGCATTGAATTGGGCGGAGATACCGAGGTTCAGCGGCTCGATCCGAGCAAGGTCGACGTCTTGCTGGGCGAACAGGACATCCTCCGAGACCGAACGGCGATCATGTCCGGGCTTTATGCAGCGCTCACCTACGAGCCCAGCCAACGCCTGCTGGTGTCGCTCGGTGCACGCGGCGATCTCTTTGTCCAAGAGGGGACGCACAAGATCGAACCCAGTCCCCGGCTGAACTTGCGATTGAGGCTGGCCGACGGGATCTATCTGAAGGGCAACGCCGGTATGTTCGCGCAGATGCCGAGCCTCCCGGTCTCGGTTCCCGGTTTTGAGAACTTCGGCCTGTCGAGCCTCGGCATTCAGCGCTCAAAGGCGGCGTCCGTGGGCGTCGAGTCCGATGTGGGAGAGCACGCGACAGCTCAGCTCACGGGCTTCATCCAGCGAATGGATGTGACTGATCTTGCGAGCATTTTTAACTATGACGTGCAGACCTCGCTCCTCGAGCTGCGGCCGGCGCGCAGCTACGGCGCCGAAGTGATGCTGCGTCGACCCGTTCGTCATCGTCTGCATGGTTGGCTTGCTTACACTTTATCCAAGAGCGAACGCACCCTGCCTCCGCTCAACCATCGAGCTACTTCCGACTTCGACCAGCGGCACGTACTTAACCTCGTCGGCAGCTACCGGATCGGAGGCGGCTACCAGTTCGGAAGCCGGTTCCATTACAATACCGGCCGTCTCTATCCGGTATTCGATCAAGGATCTCAGGGCAATGATCGCCAGGCCGTCACCTACCAACGGCTGCCTGCCTTCTACCAGGTCGATGTTCGCTTCGATCGACGATGGATTTTCGACAAATTCATCCTGGATCTCTACCTGGAATTCATCAACACCACCCTGACCCGTCAGGTTTTTGACCTGAAGATCCGCAACGATGGCTCGCGCGACGAACGCAGTTTTCGGATCCTGCTGCCATCGATTGGATTGCATGCAGAGTGGTAACTCAGAGTCGTAGGAACGTTTCCATTGGATAAACACAGATAAGGCTTGACGCGCTTGCCGCGCGCGGACTATATCGGCCCCAGCGTCGATGCCCCTCATTTTTAGGCCGAAGCACAATTATCTAGCCCGCTTGTCACTCGTTGTCGGTGGCCTCGGCGCGCTCGGAGCCGTATCAGCAATCCTGATTTACGTCCGAACGCCGCTCGCCCGTGGCATGCAGGATCCGGTGGAACAGCCCATCCAGTTCGACCATCGTCACCACACGCGTGACGAAGGCATCGATTGTCGGTTTTGCCACCAGACCGTTGAGACGTCGCCCTTTGCAGGGATTCCGTCAACGCAACTCTGTATGAACTGCCACTCGCAAATCTGGAACGGCAGTCCGATGCTCGAGAAGGTTCGTCAGAGCTTCATCGAGGACAAGCCGATCGTTTGGACAAAGGTAAACGACGTTCCTGACTTCGTTTTCTTCAATCATGCCATCCATGTCAACAAGGGCGTCGGCTGCGTGTCTTGCCACGGCCGCGTGGACACCATGGCGGCGGTCGACAAAGCCAAGACGCTTACCATGGCTTTCTGTCTGGAATGCCATCGCAACCCGGGGCCAAGCCTGCGTCCTGTAGAAGAAGTGACAAACATGGAATGGAAGGCGCCGGTAGCGAGTGCCCACGGCGAGTCCCACGGCGAGTCCCTCGGCGAGTCTCACCATGCCGCGCTGGATCCCCAAGCTTTTGCCAAAAAAATGGTGAAGGACAACGATGTACACACCCGCACCTCCTGCACCACCTGCCATCGGTAGTCGAATGAGCCAATCGCGCGAATCATCATCGACCGAAACCGAGAGCGGCCAGGGTCGTCAGCCCACCCGCCTCACCATTCTTGGGCAAGCGGATCCCAAGGCGGTTTCCCGTCGCGGCTTCGTCCAGTTGGTCGGCACTGGCATTGCGATGACAGGCGCTGTCACGGCGTGCACCAAGCCTCGCCAGGCGATCGTGCCCTTCGTTCGCCGCCCACCCGAGGTCACCCCGGGCAACGCCTTGAACTTCGCTACCGCGATTTCTCACGAAGGTTACGGATTCGGCGTCCTCGTCGAAAGCCACTCGGGTCGTCCCACAAAGATTGAAGGCAATCCGGATCACCCAGACAGCAAGGGTAGGGCCTCCGCACGAGACCAAGCTTACCTGTTGGGCCTCTACGACACCGACCGAAATGGTCAGTTGCGCATCGACGGCGCCCCTGCAATCTGGAAAACGGCCGCTGGATTTATCGCCGCCCGCGCAGACGCATTGGCCCCCCAGGGCGGTGCTGGCTTGCGCTTCCTCGTCGAGCCTGAGACCTCGCCCTTCATCGGCGAGCTTCGTGCCCGCATCCAACAGAAGTACCCCAACACGCGCTTTGTCACTTACTCGTCGATCGCAGACGGTTCGGTTGCGGGCGCGCAGGCCTCGTTTGGTCGACCGCTCGAAGTCCACCACGACCTGCGTCAGGCCAAGGTAATTGTTTCGCTTGACGCCGATTTCCTCGACGACGGCGTCGAGTCGGTTCGCTTGAACCGCGAGTTCGCCGATGCGCGCGAGCCCGGCTCCAACATGAGCCGTCTTTACGTCGCGGAACCGTTCTACACGGTGACCGGTGGCGTGGCGGATCATCGCCTGCGTGTGCGTGGCTCGGAAATTGTCGCCGTCGCACAGCGTCTGGCCGTCGAGTTGGCGGGTATTCTGGGTCGCGACGTGCTCGGCGCGGTTGCCGATCTGGCGATGGCCGAGCCCAACGCTGCTCTGGATGACAGGTGGATCAAAGTTGCCGCGCGCGACCTCGCCGCCAACCGCGGCAAGTCGGTGGTGATTCCCGGTCGCCGTCAACCGGCCGCTGTTCACGCGATTGTCAACGCCATCAACTTCGCGCTTGGTAACGTCGGCGCACAGGTCAAGCTCCTTGATCCCATCCGCCTCGATCCCAACGCGGGTCCCGAAGGCATCGTGGCTCTCGCCGCCGAGATGGACGCTGGCAAGGTCGAGACACTGGTGATCCTGGGCAACAACCCGGTCTACAGCGCCCCCGCTGATGCGGACTTTGCGGCCAAGCTTGCCAAGGTTCGCAACGTTGTCTACGCAGGTCTCTACGCGGACGAGACTGCCAAGTTTGTTGCCAACTACATTCCGGTCGCCCACCCACTTGAGTCGTGGGGCGATGCCAGAGGCGTGGACGGAACCGTCACACTGATTCAGCCGCTCATCGATCCGCTCTTCTCGCGGGTGACGAGTGCGGACATCCTCGCGCTCTTTCTTGAACGCGGCGATCGGGGTGCCTACGCGCTCCTGAAAGAGTTTTGGCAGAAACGTGCATCGGCGGAAGGCGCGGTTCCTGCGGGTTCCAGCTTCGATTTGCAGTGGGAGCACTGGCTCGCGCGGGGCGTGCTTGATGGTTCGGCTGCCCCCGCGGTGACCGACGTTGCGGTGGATGCCGTGGTTGCCAGTGTTGCGATTGCGCAACTGTTGGGTGCCCGTGGCGTCGGCGACGCGACCGGTGTCGAACTTGCCTTTACGGTCGACCCGCGCATTCTCGATGGCCGCTTTGGCAACAACGCCTGGATGCACGAGCTTCCTCATCCCCACACGAAGTTCACCTGGGACAACGCTGTGGTGGTGGGTCAAGCGACGGCTGCCCGAATGGGTGGCCTCAAGACCGGCGATTGGGCGAATGTTACGCTCGGTGGCAAAGAAGTTCGCGGCCCGGTCTTCGTTCAACCTGGTCTTGCCGATGAATCGGTCAGCATATTCCTCGGTTACGGACGCCAGGGTGCCGAATCGGTCGCAGCCGGCGTTGGCTTTAACATCGGATCGCTGCGCTCTTCAGCTGCCCCCTGGTTCGTTCGCGGTGTTACGGTTGAGAAGATCGGGAACGGCTATTCGTTCGGTATCTCGCAGACCGCTGCGTCCGATGAAGATCGCGAACCGGTCAAGGTCGGAACGCTTGCCGAGGCGATGGACTCGCATTCCCATTTCCGGGAAACCCTCGCCCGCGAGCGTGGCGACCAGCAGTGGGAAATTCACCCACCGATCGACTACAGCAAGCAAGCTTACAAGTGGGCGATGTCGATCGATCTCAACAAGTGCACGGGTTGTGGCGCCTGTGTGATCGCCTGCCAATCTGAGAACAACATCGCAACGGTCGGCCGTGAGCAGGTCAAGATCGGCCGCGAGATGCACTGGATTCGCATCGATCGCTACTACGCCGACGCACCGAACTACGGCGAAGATAAGAACAAACAGTACGACGATTCGCGCGTGGTTCACCAGCCCATCGCCTGTCAGCACTGTGAGACGGCGCCCTGCGAGTACGTTTGCCCCGTGAACGCCACCGTCCACAGCGACGAAGGCCTGAACGAGATGGTTTATAACCGTTGCGTCGGCACCCGTTACTGCAGCAACAACTGCCCCTACAAGGCGCGCCGCTTCAACTTCCTCGACTTCACCGGCGACCCCTCCGAAGTCCGCGGCATGGCCTTCAACCCCGATGTCACGGTTCGCAGCCGAGGCATCATGGAAAAGTGTACCTACTGCGTTCAGCGCATCGAGCGCGCGCGCATTGACTCCCGCGTCGAGGGTCGGGCCATCGCCGACGGAGAGATTGTCACCGCCTGTCAGCAGACCTGCCCCTCGGGTGCCATCGAATTCGGCTCGCTCAACGACAAGGATTCTTCCGTGAGCAAGGCACAAGCCAGCCCACGCCGATACGACCTCTTGCACGAGATCGCCACGCGCCCCCGGACGGTGTTCCTCGCACGCGTTCGCAACCCCAACCCGGAGCTTGGCTAAAGTGTCTTCCGCGGCGGATGTAGATAAGATCATCACGGATCCTTTGGATCCTCGCCCCTTCATCGAGGGCAACGTTACGGATCGATCGCTCAACGATTCGCTTTTGGATCACGTCCTGCGCGGAGCGGGCAAGGGCTGGTGGATGTGCTTCGGTGTGGCGGTTTCGCTACTCGGCGTTTTCGGCATCTCGATCGGCTACACACTCTACAAGGGCATTGGTGCCTGGGGTAACAACCAGCCGGTCGGTTGGGCGTTCGACATCATCAACTTTGTTTGGTGGGTTGGTATCGGTCACGCCGGAACGTTGATCTCCGCCATCTTGCTGCTGTTCCAGCAAAAGTGGCGTACCTCGATCAACCGCTTCGCCGAAGCGATGACCCTCTTCGCGGTTATCTGCGCCTTGCAGTTTCCGCTTTTCCACACCGGCCGTCCCTGGTTTGCAGCCTACTGGCTCTTGCCTTACCCCAGCGTTCAGGGCATCTGGCCGAACTTCAAGAGCCCTCTGCTGTGGGACGTTTTCGCCATCTCGACCTACTTCACGATTTCGTTGTTGTTCTGGTTTCTGGGACTCATCCCTGACCTGGCCGCATTGCGTGACACGGCCAAGAGCAAGACCAAGCGCTTCATCTACGGTCTGTTCGCGATGGGCTGGCGCGGTTCGGGTCGGCACTGGGCCGAGTACAAGTGGGCATATTTGTTGCTCGCAGGTCTGTCGACGCCGCTTGTGCTCTCGGTTCACTCGATCGTGTCGTTCGACTTTGCAGTATCGGTGATTCCGGGCTGGCACACGACCATCTTTCCGCCCTACTTCGTTGCAGGTGCCATCTTCTCCGGTTTCGCCATGGTCGTGACCTGGCTTCTGCCGGCACGAAAAATCCTGGGCCTGTCGCACGTTGTCACCGACCGCCACATCGAATCGATGAACAAGGTCATGCTCGCCACCGGCATGATGGTTGGCTACGGCTACCTGATGGAGCACTTCATCGCCTGGTACTCCGGCAGCGTGTACGAGCAATCGATCTTCTTCAACACCCGCTGGCACGGTCCCTTCAAGGTGATCTTCTGGGGCATGGTTGTCTGCAACATCGTGGTGCCGCAGCTCTTCTGGTTGAAGAAGATCCGCACCAACATGCTCATCACCTGGATCATTTCGATCCTCATCAACGTCGGCATGTGGTGTGAGCGCTTCGTCATCGTTGTGACTTCGCTTTCGGAAGATTTCCTGCCCGGCTCGTGGGGTGACTACGTCCCGACCGCCGTCGACTTTGGTGTGTTCATTGGATCGATTGGGCTCTTCTCAACCCTGTTCCTTCTGTTCCTGAAATTCTTGCCCGCGGTTTCCACCATGGAAGTTAAGGAATTGCGCCACGAGCTTGACCATGAACGGCACGCCGAAGGCGCCTACCGGGACGCGGTTTCCTCCGGAGGTGACAAGTGAGCGAGCATCACTTCGAGCCGCGCCGTTTCGTCATGGCCCAGTACGCCGATCCCGACACCCTGCTGAAGGGTACGACGGAAGTTCGCGAGAAGGGTCACAAGAAGGTCGACACGCATACGCCCTATCCATTGCACGGACTGGAAGAGGCGCTTGGCATTGGTCGCCCCAAAATTCCTTACATCGTTCTCGGTGGCGCCATCGCAGGGATTTTCGCCGCAGTCTCGATGATGTATTACATGAACGTTTACGACTGGGAGATCAACGTCGGTGGCCGTACGGCCCTTGCGTTGCCAGCCTGGTTGCCCATTACCTTCGAACTCGCGGTGTTGCTAGGCGGCTGTTCGTCATTCTTTGGGGTTCTCGCACTGATGCGGTTTCCCGAGCCCTACCATCCTGTCTTTCAATGGGATCAGTTCGTCGATAACTCCGTCGACGGATTCTTCCTGTCGGTCGAACTGTCAAAGACCGACGACTCGGCCCAGGTGGCCGAGTTGGTGAAGAGTACCGGCGCCACCGCGGTCGAAGTTATCGAGGAGGTCGAACGATGAACGCTCGATTTCTGCTTGCCGCCCTGTTGGGGTTGGGTTCAGTTTCTGCCTGTATCGATGAGGACATCATCAACCCGATGGCTGCGCGACAGCCGCGCGTCGATCCCTACAAGAAGAGCAGCTTTTACGTTGACGGTATGTCGATGCGTCGGCCGCCGACTGGAACCGTGCCACGCGAACGATTGACCCTCAAGCCCGCCATCACCGCTGGCAAGGTACGCGCCGCGGATGGCAACGATCACTTTGTCACCTCAGTTCCGATTCCTGTTGACGAGAAGCTGATGAAGCTGGGTCGCAAGCATTACAATATCATCTGCGGAACCTGCCACGGTCCGCTCGGCGATGGCGACAGCATCGTCGCGACGCAGATGGCTCTCAAGCCGCCGCCGTCCTTGATTGATTTTCGGGATCGTCCGGTGGGTTACATCTTTGATGTGGCAACCCGGGGCCACGGCCTGATGGCGGCCTACGAGGCCGAACTGCCGGTGCGCGAGCGCTGGGCTGTGGTGGCTTATATCCGCGCTTTGCAGTTTGCGGGATCACGTACGTTGGCCGATCTTCCGCCTTCCGAGGCGACCCGGCTGCAACAGGAGGCCGCACAGTGAGTTCCCACGACGAAAAAGTCGTTACCGTCAACATCGAACGATTCTCGGGCGGCAAGGGTCTGATGACCAAGGCCGGTGGCATCGGCGTGGTCGGCCTCTTGGCAGCGATGGGTGGCATGTTCACCGGTGACAAGAGTGCTTATTACTCTTACCTGGTCGCCTTCTCGTATTGGGCGGGCATCGCCATCACCTCGCTTGCGTTCTTGATGATCCTGCACACCTTTCGTGCAAAGTGGCCGACGCTCGTGCGGCGTCCACTAGAGGCCATGGCAACCGGCGTCTTCATCATGGCGCTCTTGTTTATTCCGCTCGGGCTCTCGCTGTCACACGTTTATTCTTGGACCCATCCCGAGAACTTCACCGGACACGCGGCTCACCTCATTCATCACAAGCACGGCTACCTCAACACCGGCTTCTTCATCGGCCGCACGGTGGGATACTTCGCGATTGCGATCATCATCTCGCAGTTGTTGTTCTTCTGGTCAACCAAGCAGGATTCCAACGGCAAAGAAGAGATGACCCTCAAGCTGCGCAAGCTGGGGACTGCCGCTCTGCCGCTCATGGCGCTGGTCTTGACTTTTGCGGGTCTCGACTGGCTCATGACGCTCGACCCACTCTGGTTCTCGACCATCTTTGGCGTTTACTACTTCGGCGGCAGCATGGGTGGCGTGTTGGCCATCTGGATCCTCGTGGTCGCGACGCTGCAGATCAAAGGGACAAAGAACACCTTTGGTCCGTACGTGACGGTCGAGCAGCTCCACAACATTTCAAAGCTCTTCTTCGCGTTTACTGCGTTCTGGGGCTACATCGCCGCCTCGCAGTTCATCTTGATCTGGATCGCGGGCCTGCCGGAAGAGACCCCGTTCTACATCATCCGAATGCGTTCAGGCTGGGCCTGGGTCGGGCTCTTGCTTATCTTCGCCCGCTTCCTGATTCCGTTCTTTGCCTTGTTATCGCGAGCTCGCAAGCGCGACCCGCGCAAGATGCGTTTTTGGGCCGTCTGGGTCCTGATCATGCACTTCGTCGACATCTACTGGTTGGTCTTCCCGACCGTCAACGAGGAACACGCTACCTTTCACTGGACACTCATCCCCGCCTGGCTTGGCATTGGTGGTATCGCCACCGCCTTCGTTGTGTGGCGTTTGCGCGGCCAGAACATGGTTCCCGTTAAAGATCCTTATCTGTCCACCTCACTGCGGTACCGACAGCCATGAGCCACGAAAGCGAACATACGCCTCATCAGCGCTCGACGGAGGAAGCATCCGCCGGCATCAACATGAAGATCATCGTCGGCGTGGGCATTGTCTCCGTCGTGATCTTCACTGCTTCCGTAATCGTTGCTTACATGGTGCTGAAGCGGGGCACCGCCGCACTCGAGGCAGAGTACGGGAAAGCCCAGGAGCGGGTTGTCGATCGCGCCGAAATCGGCATCGTGGACAATATCCATTTCGACACCGATCATCGTCTGCGGGATTTCAAAGAACGCACCAGCCACGCCTTGAACAACTACGGTTGGTCGGATCGCGGCAAGGGTCTCGTTCGTGTTCCGATTGGCGATGCGGTTGCCAAGGTCATTTCGGACAACAACCACGCCTCTCCTGAGGTAAAGCCCCTCGACTGGCCGACAGCACCCACGGCGCCCGGGACCCTTGAAATGCAGATTCGCAACCTCAAGCCGGGTCAGCCCGTTGTTCCCGTGCAGCCAGCGGCCGCGCCTGGTCAGCCTGTGAAGGCACCTGCACATTCCGCTCCCGCCGCGACGGAGGGGACGACCCCGTGATTCGTTGCATCCCACTTGCCCTTGCTGCCGTAGCTGCCTTCACCTTCCTGGCAGGAGATGACGCTGCACGCGCAGCCGGGTACCGTGGCTACGACAAGGTGATCCCTTCGGTTGGTGGGGGAGAGAACAACGCACAGAACATCGACATCATCGAGAACCTCGGTGAAATCGTTTCGCGCGACTACACCTTCGTCGACGGTTACGGCGTCAAAGTTTCGGTCGGTCAGGTTCTGGATCAGGGCAAGCCCGTCATCGTGACGATGGGATACTTCCAGTGTCCCTTGCTTTGTAACCTCGTGCACGAGGGTTTGGTCAAGGCGATCAAGGCCTCGGGCCTGAAGCTCGGTCAGGATTTCAATGCGCTCGCCATCAGCGTCGATCCGAACGAGAAGCTGAAGAGTGCCAACACCAATCAACGGATGTTGTTGCGCAATCTCGGTGCGAGCAAACACCAGGGTGCCGATTCGGGCTGGCCTTTCGTGATGCCGGTTGCGGGCTCGACGCTCGAGAACTCCGCCGCCAAGGCCATGTCGGACCAGCTTGGCTTTCGTTACTTTTACGATGCCGCGTCCAAACAATTTGCTCACGCAGCGGTGGCCTTCATTCTGACGCCGACTGGCAAGATCTCCCGCTACGTTTACGGCGTGGACTTCAACCCACAGACCCTGCGCATGGCGGTTGTCGAGGCGGGTGGGGGCCGGGTTGGAACCACGATCGATCGCGTGCTGCTTTCTTGTTTCAAATATGACCCCATGTCACGCAAGTACACGCCCTTCGTCTCCGGGTTCGTGCGCATCGGTGCTGGCCTCTCGGGCCTGGCACTGTTCACGCTCCTCGGTGTGTTGTGGTGGAAGGAAATCCAGATGCGCAAGCACCCTGTTGGGAGGACCGCATGATTGCGTTCCTTGAAGAGTTGATGCGTCGGCTTCTGTGGCTGCCTGAGCAAGCTTCAACGTTCGCCCAAAACGTGGATCGGCTGCACTATGTGATGTTTATCGTCACGATGCTGTCGGCCCTCGTTACCGGTGGCGTGTCGTTGATCCTGATGTTCAAGTACCGGGAGCGCACGAAGAACGCGAGCACGCCCATCGTTCATCCGAGCGGCAAGTTCGAGTTCGTCGCGATCTCGGTACCGACCGTGATTTTCCTTGCCTGGTTCTATATCGGATTCAAAGACTATCTTTGGATGACCACGCCGCCTGCGAACGCGACCGACGTATACGTCACCGGAAAAAAATGGATGTGGCACTTCGCGCACCCAGACGGTCCGAATGAAAACGCCGTGTTGCACGTGCCAGCGAACCGACCTGTTCGTTTGCTCATGACAAGCCGCGACGTCATTCACTCGTTCTTTGTCCCTGATTTTCGCGTCAAGCAGGACGTGGTTCCCGGCCGTTACACCGAACTGTGGTTTGAGGCCACCAAGGTGGGTCGATTCCCCGTGATGTGTACCGAGTTCTGCGGAACGTGGCACTCGCAGATGTTGGCCGAGGTTGTGGTGTTGGCACCTGCCGACTACGATGCCTGGCTTGTGAAACAACGTGCAGGCCATACGAATCGCATCGACTCAAGCAGCACGACGGGTTCGTCTACCGAGTTCCGAAACGATCTCGTGAGCTATGGCAAACGCGTGGCCGCTGCCCAAGGCTGTTTCAAGTGTCACAGCACGGACGGCGAGCAACACATTGGTCCAACCTGGACCGATCTGTACATGCGCAAGACGTTGTTGCTTTCCGGCGAGACCATCACCGCGGAAGAGGGCTACCTCACCGAATCGATGATGGATCCGTACGCCAAGGTGGTGAAGGGATACCAGCAGGTGATGCCGTCGTATCGCGGCAAGTTGACGGCGCCCGAGGCCGCAGCTCTGGTTGAGTTCATCAAATCGCTCCGGACCGACCGTCTGGACAACCTGGAATCGAAGGAGCCGGTCTATGGACCCGTCCAGCCGTCCACAATCAACTGACGCCATCGTGGCAGACGCACCGTTGCAACTGCCTGCGATCACGTACCTCAATCAGACCCGCGGTCTGAAGTCCTGGCTGTTCACGCTGGATCACAAGCGCATTGCGCTGATGTATCTGGTGCTGACGCTCGCCGGCTTCTTGCTCGGTGGCATTCTGGCGATGGGTGTTCGCATCGAGCACTTGACGCCGGGTGAAACCATCATGGGCGCCAACACGTACAACCGTACGTTCACGCTGCATGCGGTGGCCATGATCTTCCTGTTCATGATTCCGGCCATTCCCGGGATCTTCGGCAACTTTATGTTGCCACTCATGTTGGGTGCCAAGGACGTGGCGTTCCCACGTCTGAACCTGTTGTCGGTCTACGTCTACATTGCGGGTGCTGCGTTGCTGGTCACCAGCATGGCCACCGGTGGCGTGGATGCGGGGTGGACGTTCTACGCGCCCTACAGCCTCAGCACACCCGCCGAACTGTTCCCCGCGTTGATGGGCGTGTTCATCATCGGCTTCTCGTCGATTCTGACCGGCTTGAATTTCATCGTGACGATTCACACGATGCGCCCACGGGGGATGACCTGGATGCGCATGCCGCTTTTCGTTTGGGCCGCCTACGCGACCAGCGTCATTCAGATTCTCGCAACGCCCGTCATCGGTTTGACTGCGTTCATCACCGGCATCGAGCGCGTGTTCGGCTTTGGCTTTTTCGACCCGGCCAAGGGTGGCGATCCGATTCTGTTCCAGCACATGTTCTGGTTCTATTCGCATCCCGCCGTGTACATCATGATCTTGCCCGCGATGGGCGTTATCAGTGAGACGGTTGCGACCTTCTCGCGCAAGAACGTCTTCGGCTACAGCATGGTGGCGTATTCGTCACTTGGTATCGCGTTCGTCGGGTTCTTCGCCTGGGGCCATCACCTGTTCATGTCGGGACAGTCCCCGATGGACGCTGGCGCATTTGGCATCGTCTCGATGTTGGTTGGCGTGTTCACGGCCATCAAGGTGTTCAACTGGATCGGGACACTGTATCGCGGCTCGATTAGCCTGAAAACGCCGTTCCTTTACGTGTGCGGCTTCTTGTACTTCATCGTCTTCGGCGGCATGACGGGCATCGTCTTCTCGACCGTTTCGCTCGATGTGTTCTGGCACGACACGCTCTTCGTCGTCGCCCACTTCCACTACATCATGGTTGGCGCAACGCTGATGGGTTTCCTCGCGGCGTTGCACTACTGGTTCCCGAAGATCTTCGGGCGCATGTACCACGAAGGCTGGGGCATGGTTTCAGCCGCCTTCATCATCGTGGGCCTCTCGACCACCTTCATACCGATGTTCTTGCTCGGCAACATGGGCGCGCCACGGCGTTACTACATGTACGCGGCCGATGGCCAGTCCTTGAACGTGGCGGCGACAGCAGGCGCAGTTCTGACCGCCATGGGCTTTATCACCATCGCGATCTACCTCATCTACGCGATCAAGAATGGCCGCGTGGCCGGTGACAATCCATGGGGAGCCTCGGGTCTCGAATGGAAGACTTCTTCTCCGCCTCCGACCGAAAACTTTCACACGACGCCGGTCGTGGACGAAGATCCGTATACCTACCGCAAGAAAGGTGAGGAGGCTGAACATGTCATCATCTGAAGCCCACCCCACGACGGGTCCGAACGCCTATCTCGCCCATCACTTCGAGGACATCGCCACCCAGAACTACGCCGTACGCCTCGGCATGTGGCTGTTCCTTGCGACCGAAGTTCTGTTGTTTGCCGGCCTGTTCCTTGGTTACACCGTCTACCGATGGATGTACCCGGAAACCTTCCAGGCAGCCGCCAAGCTTCTCGACTTGAACATGGGCACCCTCAACACGGTGGTGCTCATCTCCAGTTCGTTTACGGTTGCCTGGGCGTATCACGCCATCAAGGTCAACGAGATCAAAAAGGGCATCGGGCTTCTGGTTTTCACGATCGTTTGCGCCTTCGGATTTCTTTTCATCAAGTACGGCGAGTACAGCCACAAGTTCCACGTGGGCCTCTTGCCGGGAAAGTGGTACGAATACACCGGAGAAGGCGCACCTCCCGGACCCGCGAACATCTTCTTTGCCATCTACTTCATGACGACGGGCCTGCACGCGCTTCACGTCATCATTGGTATGACGGTGCTGATCTTCATCCTGGTTCGCACGTTGAAGGGCCGCTACCACAAAGACAACTACGTCGGAGTCGAGCTCGGTGCCCTCTATTGGCACTTGGTCGACTTGGTGTGGATCTTCCTCTTCCCGCTTCTGTATCTCATCTGACGCAAAGGTGACCGCTGTGGCGCAAGATCACGCAAATATCCATTCTGAACACGCCGCCCATGGCGCACATGAGAACCACGGCATCAAGCGCTACGTGGTGATTTACCTGATCCTTCTGGTCTTCACGGGTTTGACCTACGTGACGGGCAAGATGGACCTCGGCGATTTTAACATCGTCTTGGCCATGGCGATTGCAACGACCAAGGCATCGCTCGTTGTGATGTTCTTCATGCACCTCTGGGATGAGGGCAACATCAACCGACTCGTCTTCGTGCTGTCGGTCTTCTTCGCCATCCTGCTTATCGTGGGCGTCTTCGGGGACTTGATCTTCCGCTTGCCGGTGACCCTGCCTCCGGGCATGCAGCACCCAACGCCTTAGTTCAGGTCGCGGCAAACGCCCGTCAAGTGATTGACGTATAGTTGTCAAACTAGCGGCGCTTACAGCATCAACACGTCCAAAAGTTTCGCTTGACTGACCAGTTGCGGCCGTTGTAATTGGTTATGGATCGCAGTCCATAGACTAGCGGAGGTTCGAATGTCGTGTCGTCTCAGGTTGGTTTGCTTATTGGCGTTGATTTCCCCCGTTTTGGGTTTGTTTGTGGGGTGTTCTCCCTCTGAAAGCCCGGCCCAAAGCGAAGCCGTCGAAACTTCGCAGAAGGCGCAGACGCTGGGGGTTGGCCTCATTGGCCACTGGCGAATGGACGATGCGGTGGGCACGATCGCAGCCGATGCGTCGTCCTTCGGACACGTCGGTTTGCTTGAAGGCGGCGGCATTGCCACCTGGACCACCGGCAAGGTTGCGGGCGGCATTGCGCTGGGGGGAGGGCGATTCTTCCGGGTAGCCCCCACGCCATCACTCAATGCCGTGCAAACATCTTTGACGGTGTCGGCGTGGGTGTACC
Source organism: Deltaproteobacteria bacterium (assembly GCA_034439895.1). Classification (GTDB taxonomy): domain Bacteria; phylum Myxococcota_A; class Polyangia; order Fen-1088; family Fen-1088; genus JAWXBF01. Next base: position 6,609 of record JAWXBF010000069.1, on the reverse strand, counting down.
GTACCACGGTACCATCGCCCGCCGACGAATACGTCTTCTACAGGAGAAGTACCTCACTCGGAACGGTCGTGCACTTGCTGCAAGGGCCGGGTGGCCACGTTTGTCTCGGCATCAACGCCTCGCAAACCTGTACCTCACCGGTATCGTTCGGGGTGTGGCACCATTTGGTGGGGACGTGGGATGGATTCACAAGGCGCATCTACGTCGACGGTGTTGAAGCAGCCAGTGCACCGTCCGTGACCACGTTGAATTTCGATTCCAGTTTCAGCCTGCACCTCGGTTCCAGCCAAGGTGGCGCGTTGCCGTGGAACGGCCGACTCGATGAAATGCGGCTGTACGGCCGAGCGTTGGACGCGTTCGAGGTAGGTGATCTGTACCGTGACACGCCATCGAATCCGTATCCTGCTGGGCAAGCGTTGATGGTGGTGGGCGAGCCGATGCTGAGCGTGTCGGACCTGGCATTGCGAACGCGCCTTACGTCGCTGGGTTTTCAGGTGGTGGTGGTCGATGATTCCGCGACGGTTACGGCGGATGCCAACGGCAAGAGCCTTGTGGTCGTGTCGGAGACGTCGGTGAGCTCGTTGGTTGGCGACAAATTTTTGAACATCGCCATCCCGTGCATCAGCCTTGAGCCAAGCATATACCATTCAATGCGCATGGCACCCGTCATCACGGCATGGGACGTTGAAATCGGAGACGACGAGCCGCTGACCGATTTGAATTTCGTTGGCACGCATCCGTTGGCTGCGGGGCTGACCGGTGTGCAGCGGGTTGCTGCAATCGGATCCAAAGTCGTCTGGGCACGACCGACAAGCACACAAGTCATCAAGGCGGCGACGATCGTTGGCGACACAACAAAAGCGGCGATCTTCGGGTATCCGATGGGTAGCACGGGCGAGGGCGGATTCGTGTTTCCCCATCGTCGAATCGGATTTTTTGCAGGCGCGTTGACGCCGGCGGCCTTCACGACCAAGGGATGGACTGCGTTTGATGCGGCTGTGCAATGGGCTGTGCAACCGCATGCGGCGTTGGTGGTGGCGACGGGGACGTTGTCGGTGGCCGACTCTGCTTTGAAAGCGCGCATCGAAGGACAGGGATACGCGGTCAAGACGATCCAAGCCCCCCGCGAGCGCCACCACCGACGGAACCGGCATGAAGTTTGTCGTGGTGTCGGAGTCGGTCGCATCGGGCGATGTGGCTGGCAAGTACGTCGCGATGACGCAACCGGTCGTCACCTTCGAGCCAGCGATACAAGACGATTTGGGGATGACGGGTCTGGGATGGATGACGGATTACGGCGAGACGTTGTCACAAACGCAGTTGGCAATTGCCCGCCCTGAGCATCCGTTGGCCGGCGGCTTGCGCGAGATTGCCACGATTACCGGCGCTGCCAGTAAGCTTGTGTGGGGAAAACCAGCTGCAAGCGCAATCGTTGCGGCGACCATTGTGGGGCAGCCAACGCAGGCCGCAATTTACGCTTACGAGACCGGAGCACAGATGAAGGTGGGCGTCGCGGCAGGCATTCGTGTGGGATTCTTCGCGGGGCGTGATACGGCATCCGCATTCAATGGCAACGGGTGGGCGTTGTTCGATGCAGCCATCGCGTTCGCGACGGGCCGGGCGTTGCCGATGGCGCCCTGTGCGGGCAGGCCGGATGGCACGTCGTGTTCGGATGGCAACGTTTGCAACGGTGCTGAAGTTTGCTCAGCGGGGGTTTGCGCGAGCGCGCCGACACTGGAATGCAACGACAGCAACGCGTGCACGCAGGATATGTGCGAGCCCGTTGCGGGATGTGTCTACGCGACAAAGGCGCTGGGCTCGTCATGTGCCGATGGCAACGCATGCAACGGCGCGGAAACGTGTAACGCCAGTGGGGTATGCAATGCGGGTGCAACTTTGGTTTGCAACGATGGCAACGATTGCACCACCGATTCGTGCAACCCGGCGACGGGATGCACGACGGCGACGGTACCGCAGGGACAGCAGTGTACAACTGCAAATACTTGTAGCGCGGGCTCTTGCAACGCGGGTGGCCTGTGCGTGACGACCGGCGTTCAAGATCCAGTTTGTTCGGTGACACAGCTGCAGGCTTGCGTCTATCAGGAGAGCAACGGCTATAGGGCGGTGTTTGGGTACAACAGCGCTGCGACGCTGAACGTGTTCGCGGCTGCGGGAGGCAACGCAAATAGGGTTTCGCCGGGGGCACCTGATCGGGGGCAACCTTCGTGGTTCAAGCCGGGGAGCAATCCGGTGGCGTTCGTGGTGACAATGACTCCGGGTGAAACGATTGCGTGGAAGTTGGGAAACTCTGCACCGGTTTCTGTGACGGCGACCGGGGCAAACACGTGTGCGGTCAGCTCTGGGCCTGAGGGCAAGGTGTTGGCGGTTGCGGGCAAGGATTACTTGCTAGAGCCATTGCTGTCCTCGATTGCAAGCGACAAGATCATCCCGCCGCGTGTGGGGTCGGCGCTTGAGCCTTTACCCGGAAAAGTCGAGGTGTCGCAAGATGGCTCTGCGACATATTCGATTCCGTTGTGGACCCCTCCTGGGCGAAATGGGATGCAGCCGAGTTTGTCCCTGAACTACAACTCAAATGGTGGCAATGGTCTGCTGGGTATGGGTTGGTCGTTGTCGGGAGACTTTTCGACGATCGAATATTGTCGCGTGTCACGGCGGGTAAGCGCAACCCACGCAACCCGGACATCATTGTGCCTGGATGGAGCGCCGTTGGTGCGGTTAAATGACGGCAGCTATCGAACGAAGGTCGAATCGTTTGCAAAGGTCGTAAAAGTTGGAAACGACTTCAAGGTCTACCAGAAGGGCGGGCGCATCGCGACCTACTCGGCGTACCGCGATCAGTGGAACTTGACCAGGCTGGAAGACCGATTTGGCAATGCGATGATCGTGACCTACGACCACACCTCGGCCGCGTGGGCCACGGTGGGAACAGAAACGGTTGAGACGCGACCACTGCGGATCGCGTACACTTTTCCTCTCGCCACGCGTTTAGTTGAGTTCCAGTATGCCGACCGTGCACAGCACGATTTGATAGCGTCGAGCAGGGTCGGCGTTCGCCTCACGACGAAGAAGTTGACGGCGATTCTGATGAAGGCTCCGAATCCAACAGTCGTGGGGACAGTGAAACGATACGAAATAACGTATCACGCGAACGAGAGCTCGCCGACAGGGGATTGGTCGAACATGGCGGGCAGGACGACGATCACCGGTCGGGAACTGTTGTCGTCAGTCAAAGAGTGCGATGGCAACGGTGTTTGCCGTCCCGCAACGACGATGGAATATGAGCCGGGCACATTCGGATTCACGGGATTGTCGACGGGTCCTGGCGGTCTTGAGATTGAGAACGATCCAATTCCCCTTGGACCGAACGATGTCGATCCGGCGGTAACGACGGGGATGCGGAAAAGCCCACCAGTCCACACGCAGTGGGCGGATATCAACCGGGATGGGTTACCGGAGAAGATATGGGCAGTGGTCGTTTCGGGCCCATTGGCGAATTTCAAGTCGCGATTTATTGGGGGTGCCATGTTGGTACTCAAGGACACCGATGAGATGGCCGCCGCTCGGTACTACTATCGGGAAAATAAATCGCACGTAGGTTCGGACGGAGTGTGGCGGCATGTCCTTGGGCCGCAGAAGGTACTGGTGGACCGCTTTTTCCAATATGGCGTTGGCACTGAGGCCTATCCGTCCTACTCGGTCGAACCGTTCTTCATAGTCACGCGACCGCGCTCAATGGCGTCGCGATACCCCGTGCCCGAGCCGATGGTCGTAGATTTGGACGGTAAGGGATCCAAGGAAGTTTACATTCCGGAGCTTACAAGAGGGGTCGAGTTTCTTGAACGTTCCGATGGAAAGTTGTTCATGGATTTCTACTGGAACCACATGGTTTGGACGGTTGGAGCAACAGGCAACACCGGATTGAGACAGGATCTGTTTCCAGTGCGCAGTGTTCGCTACTGGAATCCGGGGTTCTACTACCCGGGAGATTCGTGTGACAACAACCAATGGACAAATCGGCATTACACCTGCTTCCCACCACCGCCACGGATCTTCAAAGAAGCGTCATCAGGTGATACAAATGGGGACGGCGTAGACGAGTTGTACGTCGATACTTATGGCGAAGGAGACGATTTTTCCGGTCTGCAAGACGTCTACACGCCGAGCAACGAATCGGGAACGTACCTGTGGGACGTCGACGGTGACGGTGTCTTCGAGAAGGTCGATTTTCCCCGTGCGGTTTTTGAGGGCAATGTGTGGGTTCCTTCAGAATTGCCGCTGCAGATCGACATGAACGGAGATGGGTTGCAGGAATCCATTACTGCAGAGGAATGGTCAATCCCACCGCCAGACGTTTCAAAGGTCATGCGCTCACATCCGCAATTTCTCACCGATCCCACCGACAACACTAAAGGAAATTCCGGCGACCGCGGGGACCGCGTATTGGATGTGGATCTCGACGGAAGAGACGATCTGTGGGCTGGCGGCAGTCGGCACACGGTGTACTTGCAGAAAGAGAAACTACGTCATGCCTCGGAACCGGGGGTAGGACTGTTGTTGAGGCTCGCGTGGGGCGATCCTGTAACGCAACCGTACTCGCCGATGGCACAGTATCGATTTGTCGAACAAGTCGTTGACTTCAACGGGGACGGTATGGCGGATCTCGCCGGAGATAGTTGGATCGACCTTCGTGTAAGCAAGCGACCCGACATGCTGAAACGCATTCATCGCGGCGCGGGACCCGCAACGTCGGCAACAACGATCGACTACGTGCCGATATCCGGGGGAGACTCTGGGAAAACGTATAACCGGGGTCCATGTCAGAATATTGAGGGCTCGGAAATCCTGAAACGTGAGTGCATGCACGTCGGGATGTGGGTGGTGTCCAAAGTACAGAGCGACGCCGGATTGGCACCGTCGGATGGGCAGTCTATGGCGGTCCGGCGTACGCTTGAATACCAATACGCTGGCGGATACCGGGACAAGGACAGCGGAGCGTTTCTCGGATTCGAGTCGTTCACCGTTGTCGACAAAGACCGAAAGGTCACGACCGGTGGTGTCGAGAAATATCTGACGACCGAGACCAGCTATTACCAGGGAAGCAACGGCGATCCCAACACAAGCGACACCTTGGTGTACGAAACTCCCGGATTCGGGTTCATCATGGCGGGTCGACCTCGTGAAACGATCGCACGTATTCCGCTCGCGAACGGAACGGAACACGTCACCCGTACCACGTATGCCTACGAATACGTAACGTACTACGGAGGAAACACACTGGACGTGCGCAACACCCGCATTGTCGAGACGTTCGACGACGCCACCGGGGCGTGCCCGGGGCCCGAGCGAGAAACCTACACTTCGATCGAATATAGTTCGGACGTGATGGTCGGCGGCTTACCAAAGCGCAAGGTTGCGACGCAAAGGACCGGTGCGGGATGCGCCTCATTGGTATCGACCGGGGCTCGCAAAGCGGTTGATCGAATTACGGTCGAGACCTTTGACCACTTTGCCGATGCCACCCGTTGGTTTGTGGGGTTGCCGAACGTCATCGCCAAGACGCAACGTGAGGGTGGAGCCGAAGTCACGCAACTGCAAACCAACGATTTCAACCCCTCGACAGGCGCGATCGATTTTCAGCGGATCCAGCCGAATGTGCCGACCGAATCGAAGACGATTCAGTACATTCGTGATTCGTTTGGTCTTGTGATCTCGCAAATCGAGACCGCCGATCCATCGTTCAATTTGGTTCCGCGGGTGGTGACGACGACCTATGACAAGAGGGAAAACATCTTCCCCGAAACGGTCGAGAACGCACTGGGGCACCATGTGACGACGATCGTACATCCTGCGTTCGGAGCACCTGTTTGGACGCGGGATCTGAATGGCAATGTCACGCGCTCGTGGTACGATACGTTCTTCAGGCCTGCGTGGACGGTTACCCCGAACGGGGAAGTGGAAGGAAAGAAACTGGTGACGATGACGGATTACCGCGTGGGAAATCCGATGAACTGGGCTGAACTTGCCAAGATCACCATCGTCGGCACCTGTACGGGCGATTGCCCGGTGCGTGGCGTGTTGTCGGAGATCGCAGTTACCACCGAGCAGGTCGACCGGATGGGGCGACCGATCTACATTACCAAGCGAAACACACTGGGAGAAGCCGGGTACTACAAGTATACGTCAACGCGGAAGTTCTACGACATTTTCGGGAACGTCGCTCGCGAGGACATTCCGTTTGAGGAAATCACGGCAGGAAGCGCAGGTGCCAACGTACCGATGACATCGCGCGGTCGCCTTGAGTATACGTACGACCGACTTGATCGCGTGACCGGCCAAATCACGCGTGCACCCGACATGTCTGTGGTCGCGCGGAGCAGCACGTATTACAGCGATCTGAGCGTGGTGCTAACGGATGCAACCGGTCAACGGCGCGTGACGGAATCTGACGATTTGGGACGAACGGTTTCCGCGAGCGCGGTGTCAAACATGAACGGGTTTCTCGGCACGATGAGCTACACCTACGGGCCGATCGGGCAACTCGCGACGACGACCGACGCGAAGGGCAATGTGAGCCGGATGTTCTACGAC
>JAWXBF010000068.1:0-20159 GCA_034439895.1 Deltaproteobacteria bacterium | reverse complement strand
GGCCTGCGGGCACGGCTGCGTGCAAATGGCCGCGAATTCAGATCCGAAACGGACACGGAAATCGTAGCACACCTCATCGACGAGGCTTTGTTGCATGGCTCAAAAAACCTTGCGGACGCTGTATGCAAAGCCTTGCGGCAGGTCGAAGGCGCTTACGCAATCGTGGTGCTGTCCGAGCTTTTTCCACAGGATATCGTGGCGGCCAAGAATGCTTCGCCCATGGTACTCGGCATCGGGAAGAACGAAATGTTTGTTGCCTCGGACGCACCGGCGCTCTTGCAACACACCCGCGAGGTGGTTTTTCTTGAAGATGGCGACGTGTCGCTTTTGACCCGCGACGGTTACCGTGTCATCGATGTGGATGGTAATACAATTGAACGATTGCCACGCACCATCACCTGGACGGCGGATCAGGCGGAAAAAGGTGGATTCGCGCATTTCATGCTGAAAGAAATCTACGAACAGCCGCAAGCCGTCACCAACACGTTGCGTGGCCGCTTGCTCGTTCCCGAGAGCGACGCCATTTTGGACGACTTTGTCATCGACACGCAAAACCTGCGGCGGGTGGTGATCATCGCCTGCGGCACCAGCTGGCATGCGGGCCTGGTTGGAAAGTTCATGATCGAGGCCACCGCGCGTCTGCCGGTCGAGGTGGATCTGGCAAGCGAGTTCCGCTATCGAAATCCGGTGGTCGGCCCCGACGTTCTGGTCATTGCGATCTCTCAAAGTGGCGAGACCGCAGACACACTCGCGGCGCTCAAGGAGGCGAAGGCGCGCGGGGCGGTCACCCTGGGCATTTCCAACGTGGTCGACTCGGCGATTGCCCGCGCGGCGCACGGTGTGCTTTACACCCACGCCGGACTTGAAATTGGTGTCGCCTCGACGAAGTGTTTCACGGCTCAACTTGCGGCCCTGGCGCTCGTCGCCATTCATGCCGGCCGTCGCACGGGCACGCTGTCGGTCGATGCCGCGCAAGAGCTCATCCATGAATTGCTTCAAATTCCACAAAAGATGGAGCACACCCTGCACGAACTCGGTGATCTCAAGGAGATCGCCTCGCGCTACAAGGATGCCCATGATTTTCTGTTCCTTGGGCGTGGTACGAATTATCCAATCGCGCTTGAGGGTGCGCTCAAGCTGAAAGAAATTTCGTATATCCACGCCGAGGGGTACGCCGCTGGCGAAATGAAACACGGACCCATCGCGCTCATCGACGATGGCATCCCGGTGGTGGTGATTGCGCCGAAAGGCGTCGGTTACGATAAGGTGCTTTCCAACATGGCAGAGGTTCGCGCTCGCGACGGCACGGTCATCGCCGTTGCCACCGTCGGCGACAAGATCATCGCCGAGTGTTGTCAGGAGATCTTGTGGATTCCGGATGCACCTGCACTCTTGCAACCGCTCCTCACCGTCCTGCCGTTGCAAATCCTTTCGTATGCGGTTGCGCTAGCCCGGGGCAACGATGTGGATCAACCACGCAACCTCGCCAAGAGCGTCACCGTCGAGTAGCCGCTTTTGCAGCTTCAAGGGCAGTCGCGTTCGATTTGCAGAACCGTCAGCGAATCGGGAACATCCACGCTGATCCGCTGACCCTTGCTGAGCAGGACGGGCGCCGAGGCCTGTGCCGGACGAAAGACGGTCAGGGCCTTTGCAGGGACCGCAAGCTCCAGCGTAACGGGTACGACGGTTTCCGTCTCAACGCTGTCGATTTCAAGCCACAGCAGCAAATAAAACGTACCACTTCGCTTCTGTAGCAAGATCGTGTGCACTGCCGCCGAGGATGTGCCGAGCGAATACCCGAGTTGACCTGGGACAAAGGCAGGACCTGCGTCGCCTATCAATGCCATCAGACGCGACAGCGTGATGAAGGCGGGTTTGGGCGAACCGTCGTTGTGCAAGATGCCAATCCCGGATGAAGCGATCTCTGGTGATTCGGGCGCGTTGTCGGCAAAATCTGCGATGAACGTGCGCTGCACCCCGCTGCGAAAATGTTCAAGCAGGGTGCGCACGACGTAACGACCCGCGATGGATTCCGAAACGCCATTTTCCGGATCGGTGTCGTACCCGGTTTGCGGCGCCACCATCCTGCGCGTGCCGTAAGTCGGTATGTGGCGCGGAAGATCCGTTTGCACCCGCCGGCCCGGCGGGTCACGCCACAATTCGGTTCGCCAGGGAAAAAACGATCCGGCGTCGACCCATGCACTCAGGTCGCCCGCCAAGCGAATCTGTTCATCCGATTGAATGTTGGTACCGACCACGGAAATCGAGCCCGTCGTGTCGTTACCCTTGACGAGTTCGAACAGTGCCTGCTGATTCCTTCGAACGCCTTCGCCCCAGGTCGCATCGATGGGGAGATTGTTGCGCAAGGTGATGGCGGTTGCGGCCGATCCGTAGAACTGCAGGGCAGGCATGGCATCCGCAAGAACGTCGATCGTGATGAGACCCTTCAAACCAAGCGCGTTGACGAGGCGCCGACAGTCTTCGCGATCGTCACCGTAGGGCAACACCATTTGTCGCACACCTAGCTCGGATAGGCGCTCTTTCATCAGGGGCTCAGCGGCAGAGATTCCGCCCGGCTTGATTCCGAAGGCGTTGACGAACAGGTCGGCAGGTTGTGCCGACACGTCACCGGGCGATGGTGTTCCGCAGGTTCGCGGTCCATCAAGGACGTTGACGGAAACCCCCTCACATCCGGCCAACACCAGGGCGAAAAAGATGCATGAATGCGTGCTGCGTTTCAAAACGATGCTCCCATGCCGAGCGATACTTGCAGCGCCAACCCCTGTACGCCGGTATTTGAATCGCCCGAATCGGAGGCCCGAACCGGCCGCAGCGTGTGTCCCCCACCGGTCCTCAGCATCAATCGAGCCGCTGCACCAATCGGAATCGAGGCTTCCAACCCGGCATATGCCAGCGCCGCGATGCCGAATCCGCGTTGGTCGGTGCTGCCTTCGAACGCTTCGCCCGCTACGGTCACCCAACTGCCCTCGAGACCCCCCAGCAAGACCAGGGCCAGGCGATGCTCGGCCCGGGTTGCAAGCCAACCCAGCAGAAGTCCCAAATGCATATCCTGAAACGCAACACGGCCGTGGGTAGATTGTACTGCGTTTGCCCTTCGCAGGCCGCCGTAAAACGTCGGAAGCCAGCGTCCCTGGATTCGGCGCAATTGCAGTTGTGGACCCCAGAGGGTTGGCCCGGCGGTGTAGCCCAACACGTTGGCGAGAACGCCGGCGGCCAAAACGCGGGGCGCCGGTGACGGGGTGAGCGCCTCGGGTCGCGGGTCTCGTTGCCGTGGCTTCTCGACCATCGGGGGCGGTGTTTCCACCTTCGGAGGCTTCGGTGGACCAGACCACAGCATCGACAGCAAGGCGTTTGTGGCGAGACCCAGCGTCAAGGCTCGACCTTCCGGTGGCACGACAGAAAGATCGAAGCTGCGCTCAACGGTGGTGTGGCTGCGATCATCGTGGACCCGAAGGTTCACAAACGCCGTGTCGCTTCCCGTCACGAAGATACGCGCCAAGGCGGGGCGCGTTCCCGGTTCTGCAAGCGTCGTACAAACGATAATCTGCCGAGGTGTCAACTCGGCCGTGAGGTGCGCAAGCGCGGCGGCGCTCACAATCGAATCAACCGTGGATGCAATCTCGACCGAAACGCGATTGTCTCCTTCACTGGCATCGCACCCGTCGGATTCCGCGCGAACCCGGCTTTCCATCAAGACGGCAAAGAGTGCAATCGCGGCGAAAGGCCAGCAAGCTCGGGTCAATTGCACGCGTTCGCAACCATCGCCACGTGGGATCCCTGCCGGAATTTTCCGAGGTAGATCACCTTTTCGTTCACGCAGGCGTCACGATTATTCATCGAGGCGTGCACCTGCACGATGCGCGCGTGACACTCTTCCAAAAGGGGCTCCGGCAATCCCAACCGCCGTGCGCGCTCGAGATCAACCAGCGCATTTTTCGGATCGTTTAGTTGCAACAACAAGAGACGCCCCGCAGCGAAAGCCGCGAGACCGGCGAGTGCATCGCGGGGATGCTTGCGCGAAACCGTCTGGAATAAAAGCACCGCCTCGCGTTCGTTGCCCTGCAATCGGATGCGATCGGCGCGGGCGAACAGTTGACCTGCAGAGAGCAAATGGTTCGGGGCCGAATGCGGTGACAGCGCGATTGCCGGAGGGGTTTCCGATGGCACCGGTGTGGCTGCAACCGGAACGGCCGGCAACGCACCACCGAGTATCAAGCGCTCGCCCGCTCGGACCTCGCGAGGCGATAAGAGCGTACCTCCGGATACGAAAACGTGACCCTCGATCATTCGCAGGCCCATCCGCTGTTCGCTGACATCCCAAGAAAGGTCGAACGCCGTTCCGGTGACGGTCACGGCATAAGGTCCAGCCCGAAAAACCCAGTGTGAATTCGCGTCGACGTGTTTTACCTGCGCCGTGAGGGCGCCACCATCGAGGCCAACCTCGGCGTTCCGATCCCCCGTTTTCAAGATACGAACCCGTGCGTGTGGTGAAACGGTGAGCGTCGTCCCCTCGGAAAATGCGACCAGTTTGGGCGAGCCCTGTGTCACAATTGGAGAACTAACTTGACCCGTTCCTTCTCCCGCGATGGTAAAGGTCAACTCGGATTGTTTGCCAGCGTAAACCGCAAAGACCGCACACGCCGCGGCAACCAATGCGAACACGGGAGCAAGCCGAAACCTGCGTGTGGATCGGTGCGGGACAGCGGCCAAGACGCGACTCTCGATTTCACTTGCGAGCGTTGATCGATCGACCATTCCGTCGAGCTCACGTCTGGCAACGCGGCCGAGCCGCTCGAATTGCTCGTTCATGACGACCACACCCTTTCCTCCTGCAACCACTCCTCAAGCGCCGGACAACGCCGCGACGCATGCGCAAACAAGTGCTCGCCCTCGCGAAGGCGCCGCTTCACTGTCGACTCGGAAGCCTGCGTGCTCGCCGCGATCTCCGGCACGGTCATGTCTTCGATATAGCGCAACGAAAACGCAACACGCTCCGAGATCGGAAGCTGTTCCAGAACCGCGTAGACTGATCGCAGAGCCTCGGTCGCCTCGGCTGATCGCGGCGCGCGGGCCTCATCTGGCATTGACTCGGGTGAAAAAAACAAAAGCCATCGGTTGCGGGTCTTGGCGCGAATGCGATTGTGGGCGACGCCTGTCGCGATGGTGCGCAACCAGACCGTCAACGCCTCGTGACTGCGCAGTGCATGCACCTGTCGAAAGGCCGATATAAAGGTGTCTTGCACGGCATCCGCGAGCTCGGCATGCGGTCCCAACACACCGCGAAGAAGGCGTTCGACCACGCGGGCGTAGCGGGAAAAAAAGGCCCGCTCTGCGGCCGGGTTCCTCGCCTTCAGACCCGCCACAAGTTCGCCGTCGCCGCCGAGGTAGACGACCGAGGCGGCCATTGGGGGACGGGGGGTCGATTCCACGAGACCGTAAGTTCCTGAGTGTAAGTCACCGCAAGGCAACAAGCCGGTTCAAACGCACATGGATGGCGCCGCGCATCAGGAATGCCGCGGCTAAAGCTCCTCGGCGCAGCTCAGATCGTACCCGAACGGCGGGGTGCAATGGACCGTGTGGCAGTTGATGCAGCCCCGGATGTTGCCCTCTTCCTGCACCACCCGATCCACCGACACCCGCTGCCAGAGCCAATCCCCCTCGCCGCCCTTGCCCTTGTACATTACGGTGTACTCGACAAGATCGGCGGGGTTGCAGCCGGCCAATTCGTATTCCAGTTTGACGAGGGTCGCACCCTCCGGATAGGGCGTGCCCTGATTGAGGTTCTTGTACGGCAGCTGCGCGCGTGGATTAGCGAACACCCGGATGTGGCGAAGTTCATGTTCGTGGCTGTGCCGACAGCTGCGCATTTCCAGATAGGTTTGCGAAAAGTCAGCAGGAAAGCGCGGAGAAGGAACACCCTCGTCGCAGCCGAGGGCAAAGAAACCCACCAGGCCCCATGAAACCGAACTGCGTTTGCATCCTACATTCATGGTGCAGGCAGAATCGCACCCGTCGCGGCAATCACCCCCTGATGATCCGGGGCCGCGGTCATGATGTTGCCCCCGCATGCGTACACGGCGTCACCCAGCCCAAAAAGCGCATGGAAGGCGAGTGGGGTTTTCGGGGGCGCAACGCGCCAGCGCTGGCCGCCGTCATACGCCGCGAAAAAACCACGGTAGCCGCTTACCCACAAGGGTTGACCGGGCGCCGTCCACACGCCTTGCAAAACTGGCGGTGCCTCGACGGGCAGCTCGATCGGACTCCACGCCGTCCCGTTGTACCTCAAGAGAATCGCGGTGCCGAGCCCCCCGACTGCGTAGACGTCGTTTGGGGCACGGCCAAAAACCGTAAACAGCGGTTCGTTGCCGATGCCCGAGATCTGTTGCGTCCAGCCCGTTCCGTCGGAATGCAAGATTATGCCGGAGCCGCCAACGATGAACACATCTTTCGCGCTCGTCCCCCATACCTTGAACAGATCCTTTTGCGCTGACATCGGTTTCGCATCGAGAACCGCAACACGAATTCGACTCCATTCGACGCCGTTCCAGTGCAGGATCACGTCGCCTTCGTTGGGTGTAACCGCGAAGTCTGTGCCACCCACCGCATACATGTCATTCGGAGCGGCGCCCCATATTCCGTAGAATATGGTCCCCGGATACCCGGTATCGAAAACGGTCCAGGTTCCGGCCGGGTCGTGGCGGGCGATGACGCCGCCGGCTCCGGACACGAAGACGGGTCCGCCCACGAAACCGTGAGCCCACCACAACTGGTGCGCAATCGGCGGTTCGTTCCGGACCCAGCGCGTTCCGTCGAAGTGAAGCACAAGTGGCTTGCCCTGTTCCCCCCCAACCGTCCAGAGATCATTGGGCGCCGATCCCCAAAGCGATAGCAAGGCCCCGGGATCGTAGCGATCCACCGCCAGGGTATATTCCGGAATCGGAAGCGATTTCACGTCATCGCATCCCGCCAGCGCCCACGATGCCACCACACCTGCGACGGCTAAGGATCGGTGCATGTCGAATCTCGTCCCTCGGTGCAATCGTTGTGGCAGGTGATGCAGGTTCGGGGGGTGTCGGGACCCGTCGCGCTGCCGCTCTTATCAAGAGCTTGCCAGGCCCAGCTATCGCTGGCGTCTTTTTTCATCGCGACGAACCCATCGAGTTCTTTGCAGGCTGCATCGGTGTGCAACTTTTTGACGAGCACCGTGTTCGCTGGCAACGGATACGTTCCCGCCTGGTAAGCAGCCGCGCCTTCAGGACTTGCCCAGACGGTGATGGACGTCCCTCCGTGATCGATGCTGAACCGGCAATCGCGCACACGGGTGTACGTCGCTTCAAATGAACTCGGAAACAACGACGGCTCGGATGGCGAATCGTCACACGCCAGGCAAAGTGCGAAAAGAATCCCGCCCGCGATCGCCAATTTTCTTATGGCCATACCACTCGGATCCGGTGGTTGTGGGTATCGGCGATATAGACCTCACCCATGCTGCCAATCTCGACACCATAAGGGCGATCCAAAAGGGCTTGGTTGGCCAGGCCGCTGTCGCCATCGAAGCCGCGTACCCCACACCGGCCCGCAAAGGTTGTGATGATGCCAGCGGCATCCACCTTGCGGACGCAGTGGTTATCGGTATCGGCAATGTAGAACGAACCGTCCGCGCTCACGGCCACGTCCGTCGGTCGCTGCAACTTCGCGGCGATGGCGGGCCCACCGTCGCCGGAATAGCCGCCAATATAGTTGATGTCGAACGTTTCCGGGCCACTGCCCGCAACCGTTCGGATGGTGCCGTCGGCCTCGACCACGCGCACACGCTGGTTGCCGGTGTCGGTGAAGAACAGGCGATCGCCCGGACCCATGTCCATGCGTCCGGCGGGCGGCGCCGACTGACTGAAGGGCTGGAACATGAACGCCGCAGTGGCAGGGCCACCGTCTCCTCCAAAGCCCTGGGGCTTAAACGTTGTTCCCTCACAATTGGGATCCATGGCGAATTCAGTTCGACACACCTTGCAGGCCTGACCACCCATTCCGTCGTCAAAGCAAGCCCGTGTGAAACCAGGTGGTACGTGAACGTAGGTTTTTGGTGGACCCACAACCGTATCGATGAGTCCGGCGGCATCGACGCGTCGAACGCGTTGATTGCCCTGGTCCATGATCAACATGCGACCCGACGAGTCGAATACAGTTGCCACCGGCAGATCGAGCACGGCCATCAGCGCGGCGCCGCCATCTCCACTATAGGAACGAACACCCGTACCACAAAGATTTCGAAGGGTACCGGCGGCGAGATCGACCTCCATCACCTTCGAGTTGTGCCAGGCCGACATGATCATTTTCCCGGTCGGCGAAAAGGTCAGGTGCGTGGGATGGTTCAAAGAAGCGGCCAGTGCTGGACCCTCGAGCGCATCGCCGAGGGATCCGGTTCCGAGCACGGTGACCACCTTGCCGTCAATCACGGTGCGAACGCGATGGTTGTTCCAGTCGAGTACATAAAGCTTGCCATCGGGCCCCTGGGTCATGTCCTGGGGCAAGTAGAGTTGCACTTTATCCGGCGCAACACCGTCCTTCCCAAGTCCGGGTGTCCCTGTTCCCATGACCGTGCACATAACGCCGGGGCCGCCGCAAACCGACGGATCGTCACAACCTGCGACGCCGACAACCGTTGCAAGCGCACCCATAACCATCGTGGTACGAATAGTTTTTTTCACAGACGAACCCTCCGAATGCGGTGATTGTAGGTATCCAGCACGTACATGTATCCAGCGGTAAACGCCACGCCTGCCGGTCGTTGAACGCTTGCCAGCGTCGCCGGACCTCCATCGCCCGCATAGGTTGCGACGCCATTGCCGACCACGGTCGTCACGACGCCGGTCATGGGATCGAAAGCGCGAATCCGGTGGTTCAATTCGTCGCCGATGTAAATGCGCCCGTCGGGTCCGATGGTTATCTTGCGCGGATTGTTGAGAGAGGCGGCCACACCGGGACCACCGTCACCCGAAAAACCGGCGGTGCCGTTGCCAACGACGGTGTCCACGCGGTTGGCCGCAAAATCAATTCGTCGCACACGGTGGTTCAACACGTCTGAAACGTAAAGCCTTCCCATCGCGTCGAGCGCCATCCCGCCGCCCGGTGGAGGGTTCGATCCGTCCGGTTGCGCCATCATTGCCGCGGCCGGCGGGCCGCCGTCACCTGCAAAACCCTTCATTTTTGGGGTAAAGGCCACCGTCGACATGATGCCGGCAGCGTCGACTGCCCGAATCACCTGATTGCGCTGATCGAGAATATACATGCCGCCGTCAGGCCTCAGCACGATGGTCTGAGGCTGATCAAGCTTGGCTTTCAACATCGGGCCACCGTCACCGGAATAACCCGGTGCACCGCCACATATCACGTAAGCCAGGCCCGTCGCGGGATCAAACTGACGCAACTTGTGGTTGTGCCACGAAACCAGAATAAATTTGCCATCCGGCATCGGAACGAATTGTGAGGGATGGTTCAAATCGATTTCCGTCCCGGGTGCCCCCGGCGGAATCAGATCGGAGATCCCGGGAGGCCGTTCGGGATTGCAGGTCCGGGACGGACCATCGCCGATACAGTCGGTGCCGATAATCGTCTTGAGCGAATTGTCGGGCAGGATCTGTCGCACACGGTGGTTATTCCAGTCGACGATGTAGCCAGCGGTTGCGGTAAAGGTGATGTCGATCGGCCAGTAGAACGTCGACTTGTTCAACGCATGACCATCACCGTCAAATCCCGCTTCGCCCGTCCCAGCCCACGCGCAGATCTCGCCCGGTTTGTCGGTGCAGGTTGTCTCGCCGCCGCCGTCGTCACAACCAATCAAAGCCAGCGCGGCCACCAGAAATCCCGACGCTGCTTCTTTCGTCATGCTCTGATGTTCTGCATGGTTTCAGAGGCCAAATCAACAAGACATGGCGCCTCCGGGCGGAATCGCCGGCGTAGACTGACATGAATGTCCGAGTTGCGTCGCGTTTTGCTGATTTTTCGTTCCTTGACTGCACGTGTATCGCCGTCGCTGACTTGCCCACATTGGCAGGCGAGCCCGTTGTAACGGCGTGGCCACCAAACATCCGGCGCTCTGGGTGCCGAGCAGCTATTTCGCAATGGGCACACCGTGTTGTTGGCCGCCGCTCCCTCGATCCTGTTCACCGTGCTCGCTCCCTTTCACCACGCGGACGACAGCGCCAGAGCGTGAACAATCGAACGCGCCGCTGCGACAATAAACCGCAGTCATGGAGGTTGCGATCGTTGCACGCCGCTGGTAGCACCGGGAAACGATGGATTTAAATACCGCACGGATGGCATTCGGATTGGTCCTGTCGCTCTTCGCGTTTGGAGCCGGATGCCACGAGAGCGCGCACGAGCACGAAGGCGTTGCGAGTGGAGCGACCTGTCCCACCACCAACGCGCCCGACTACGAAAATTTCGGTCGGGCGTTCATGACGAGCTACTGCACCCGATGCCACAGCAGCACCCTGCGCGGAGCCAATCGCAACGGTGCATCGAAAGGTCACGATTTCGACTCAAGCGATGGCGTCTTGGCCGTGATGGATCACGTCGATCAGCATGCAGCCGCCGGTCCGAATGGCGTCAACGATGAGATGCCGCCCTCCGCTCCGTTTCCGGCCGAGGAAGAACGCAAGAAACTCGGCCAGTGGCTCGCCTGTGAGCAAGTGCGGCCGGACGGTGCTACTGGATCGGCAGGCGATGCAACCGCGCCCTGAGGGGTCGACCAAACCCAACTCATTCACATCCCGGTGGGTGCACAGCGTGACCCTCGGGATCGACCAGCAAGGGCGCATCGCAATTTCTGTGTGACGGTTTCTCGATTTCTTTTAACACGCGCTCTGCCGATTGCACCCAGCCATCGCCCGCACGATAAATGTCGAGAAATCGCAAGAGGTGCGTCTTCGCCGAAACGACATCGCCGCTCTGAAATTCGGCCATTCCGGCGTGGTAAAGCGCCATGAAGTTATCCGGCGTGTAATCGAGAACAAGGCGCATGATCGGTCCCGTCGCGGCGTCGTCACCCTGATCGGCCACGGGGTGAACGATGTTGAAGACCTGATTGGCGGCAGCCATCCGCTCTGCTTCGGCGAGGGCGTCGAGCGTGCGCTTGGCCTGTGTAATCTTCCCGGCAAGGGCATAACAGGCGGCGGCGTCGGCTTGACCCACGGTGGTAGCCGGCGCGGGATCCGCCCGCAACGTCACCTCGGCTTCAATCGCATTACAATGGGGCCGCACACGCGAAAACCAATCGACCGGAGGCGCAACCCCATTTGACACGGGCCTGAACTCTCCTTCGACCGTGACACCCGGAGACAAATCCTCAAGATCGTTTGCGGAAAACACTTTGAGTGCCACAAAACCTGCGTAACCAACCGCAGCACCCAGGGCGATCACGCGGGGGCGCGGCCGGGCAAGGCCACGCTGCTGCAGTACCTTTCGAGCATCGGCGACGGACTGCAAACGGTTGCCGACAATCGGTTCAAGCATGCCGTCAAGCGCCGGAACAAGCGCCCGGGGCAAGGGCAGTTTGTCCAACCGAATTTTCCCGGTTCTTTCATTCATCGGCAAGGCACCCGGTTCGGTGCCCGTTGCCGCAACCACAACGGTCATCGCGATCGCATAGAGATCCGACGCAGGTCGCGCGGTGTTCATCATTTGCTCGGCCGGCATGTATCCAAACGTTCCCGCCGTGGTGGATCCGACACTGCGATCGGAACGCAAGCAATCTCGTACCGAACCAAAGTCCACCAGATGTGGCTCGTCGGTCTCGTCGAGGATGATGTTGCCGGGCTTGATGTCGCGGTGAACGATGGGTGGCGCAAGGGAGTGCAGGTAGTCCACAAGCGCAAGCAAGGCATCGAGCAAGCGTGTCACGGCCGCCGATGGAAGCGCACCGTTCGTTTTCAAGCGTGAGGCTAGTGAATCGCCAGCGATGTACTGCTGAACCAGCATGAAGGTGGGCTGACCCCGGACCTCTTCGGCACGGGCAACGGCGCGTCGGCCGTCCAGAATGAACGAGGACAGGTAACGCGGAATGCCGGGATGGTCGATTCGTCTGAGGGTCGCGGCCTCGCGCTCGAACAACTCAAGTACCTTCCATTCAGAAAGCCCTCGCAACTCGATGGCTTTGACAATCGCCTTCTCACCGGTCCTCGAATCCACGACTCGGTACGTGACGCCGGACGATCCCATGCCCTGAACCGCCTCGACGCGGTACGTCCGATCCAGCCCCGCGATTTCGTCACCGGTGGCAAACATTCAGTCTAGATGGATCGGCAGAGGGCGAGCCGTCCTCAAGCACCCCACGCAAATGTTTCGACAATCCGACCGGAGTCAGGACAATAACGGAATGCGACCTTTCCGTGCCCTGACCTTGACCGCCCTCCTTTTGACCAGCCTTTGCCTTTCCGTGCAAAATGTCGCATGGGGTCAGGTCAAGACGGCCGCCGAGCTCGTCGAGGCTGTCAACAATGGCCAGCCCAACGCGACGGTCCGCGTCGCCGCCGGAACCTTTGAACTGTCGGCTTCCCTGCGCCCCAGGATGGGAATGAAGCTAAAGGGAGCCGGCATCGGCAAGACCATCATTCGCAACACGGCGAGCTGGGCGCCCGGCAACGCAGGTCTCTCGAATGATGAAGGCGCGCAAAAGGCCGCCATTGCGTGCAATTCGTATCTCGTTGATCTGGGCGAGAACACGACCGACGTGAGCCTGTCGGAGATGACCCTCACGGGTCCGCAGTTACACGGTGCCATCTGTGGGATCACCCCGCATCGACTCGAGTTGATGCACCTCGAGATCAAACATTTTCTGTGGGCGGGCCTGCGCACGTTCATCATGGATGGCGCCCACATTCACGACAATTTCTTCGAGGATGCAGGCGGAAAAAGCGGGGTCACGACGGGATCATCCGGAGGCGGCCTGTTTCTGACCTACACCAAGGATGCGAATATCCACGACAACCGTTTCAAACGCAGCGCCGGAAACGACTACTACGGGATAAAGGGTCGCGAGGCCCGCAATGTTCGCATTCACCACAACAGCATCGAAACCGATTTTGCGATCGAGTTTCCCTTTGAAAACGACCACGTTGTCGAGATCGACCACAACTACCTTGGCGGCACCATTTCGATCCCGAAATACGGCGGCGGAACCTTTCCCGCCGGTAGCCATTCGTTCCACGTTCACCACAACTATTTCAAAACGTCCTACGCCTTCGAGTACCACCGTGGGGGCATCGAGATCGATCACAACCTATTTGATTTCCCCACGACCGGCGATTACGGGAACCTGATCTCGGGATTCGACCAGTCACCCGCCAGCCAGGGTGGCACGTCGATGCACGACAACCTGATTCACAATCCGGGTCGGGGCCTTTACTGGAACGAGGGGATCTACAACAATTTTGCGTTCTTCAATAACCATGTGATCGCAGAGACCACGGTGACGCCCCGAACCGAGGGTCTCTTTGATTTTCGCCCCGAACGCAACGGGATGAGCACCGACTGGAAGACCATCGAAATTCGCGACAACATCTTCGATTGCAGGGGAACGTCACGACCGCTGCTGCGCAACGAACCGAGTCGCGCTGCTGTTATCGAGAACAACACGTTCATCAACATCAAGGATTCTGCAAACCACCCAAACCGTGACACGGGCAAGAAGAAGGGACCGCTGGAAGGGCTCGCGTATCGCCTCGGCGCCAGTGAGGAATGGACTGTCAAAGATTGGACGATCTCAAAAAGCCAGGCCATCACGCCCCAGGGCGGCGCGGGCGGCACCGGTACACTGGGAGGCGCCGGCGGCATGATTGGTGCCGGCGGCATGATTGGTACCGGCGGCATGATTGGTACCGGCGGCATGATTGGTACCGGCGGCACCAACACGGGAGGCAGTGCACCCTCAATCGACCCGGTGGGCGGAAACGCGGGCGCAAGTGTCGATAACGCCGGAACCACAGGCAACCCGGCTTCGAGCGATCACGGCAGCGGTTCCTGTTCCGTAATTCGCTTGCGAGCAAGCAAAGCACAGCCCTACGGGTGGATGGTTGCTTTTGCGGTGTTGCTGCTCCTTCGTCGCCGCGGCCGACGGAATACTTGACCGCCCCTTTGCCCGATGCGACATGATGACGCACCTGGCTCGATCTTTGTGCATTCGCGCATGACCATGGTTGGCTCTCTGCCTGGCTTCGACAACGAGGTCTTCGGACTTGGATATTCGTTCTTTTTTCTCGGTTACGTCCTGCTTGAGATCCCAAGCGGGCTTATCGTCGAGCGCTGGGGCGCAAGCCGATGGATAGGCCGCATCATGATCACCTGGGGCATCGTCGCCGCGGTGCAGGCCTTCGTCAAAACGCCGACGCAGTTCTATGTAGTACGGTTTCTTCTTGGCCTTGCCGAGGCAGGCTTTTATCAATCCCAGGATATCGAACGCCTTGTTGACCATCGGATTGCCACCCAATCAGCCGCTTTTCGGTATGGTTGGCTGGCAATGGGTGTTCATCGCGTGGGCTCTGCCCGCGGTGCTGCGTGGCCTCGTGGTTTATTTTTTCTTGCCCGACAAGCCCAACAAGGCACGCTGGTTGACCGGCGAAGAGCGCGAGGCGCTACAGGACGAGCTTGCCCGGGAACACGCAACCCATGCGCACCTCAGCTTCGGGCAGGCCTTGCGCGATAAAAAGGTGCTGGTCATCGCTCTGTCCTACGTTTGCGCGGTGATTGCTTTTTACGGACTCGACTTTTTTGTTCCGAGCATTCTCGGCAGCTGGTACGGGCTCGACATGTCGACCTTGACCTGGTTGCTCGTGCTCGTCGCCGGTGCGTCGCTCATCGGTCAGCTTTTCACCGGATGGAATTCCGATCGCCTTCGCGAACGGCGTCTGCACACCGCAATTCCGCTCGCCCTTTCCGCTGTTGCGCTCGCCCTGCTTCCGTTTTCCCGGGGCAACCTGACCTTCACCGTGACGCTTTTTTTCTCGCAACCCTTGGCACGAAGGCGTACCTGCCCTCGTTCTGGTGTCTGCCCTCGCTCTTTTTGACCGGGACGGCTGCGGCGGGGAGTGCCGGTTTCATCAACACGCTCGGGAACACCGGCGGGCTCATCGGATCGGATGCGGTCGGCAAGATCGAGGCGGCAACGGGTTCGTTCGAGGGGGGCATGTACTTCATCGCTGCCGCGGCCGCCGTCGCCTCGCTCGGCTTTGCATCATTAAGGATAGGGAGACGGACCTGACTACAACGATTCGCCGAGTACCATCAGTTCGAACGCCAGCGCGGAGATCTCGGCGCATTCAAGCAAGCGGGCGTCCACGGCCTCGTTCGATATGTCAACCATGGTCTCGTCAGCCCGAGAGAACCTGAGCGGGGGGCGACCGCGAAGGTCAAATTGGCCATCGAATCGTCACTTTCAGGGTGAACCATCTACCGAATATCGGATGTTTGGGATTTTTTTGCCTCTTTGGATTTGCCTTTTCTCCACAAGCGGCTAATTTGTCTCTCCCGGCGTCACTTTCGGACCTCAACGAAGGAAAGTCGGTCAAACTCGAAGAAAAGTACGAAGATGAACCAACCGATTGCAAACAAGGGTGAAACGACCACCGCTGAAACGCCCGATCGCATCCCGACCGGGGGCGAAATGCTTATCCGCTGCCTCGAGCGCGAGGGCGTCACACACGTATTCGGTCTGTCGGGTGGAGCGGCGATGCCGATCTTCGACGCGCTCTACGATTCCAAGATCAAGCTTATCCTTACGCGTCATGAACAGGGCGCGACCCACATGGCCGACGGCTGGTCGCGCGCCACGGGCGGCGTGGGTGTGGCACTCGTGACCTCGGGTCCGGGCGCGACCAACACCGTGACGGGTCTTTTAACCGCGTTGATGGATTCGGTGCCGATGATCGTCCTTTGCGGCCAGACCATCAGTCCGATGCTCGGCAAGGACGCCTTCCAGGAAGCCGACGTGACGGGCATTACCTACCCGGTCGTCAAGCACAGCTACCTCGTTCGCAATACGAATGACATTCCCCGCGTGATGAGAGAGGCCTTTCACATCGCGACAACCGGACGTCCCGGTCCCGTGCTCATCGACCTGCCGAAAGACGTGACCTCCGGTCCCTGCACCGCATCGATGGTGGACGAGATCAACCTGCCCGGCTACGAGTTGCCTTCACGGGCAAGCGCCGACAAGTTGAAAGAGGCCGCCGCGATCCTGTCGCGCAGCCGTCGCCCCGTGCTTTACGTGGGACATGGTTCGGTCATCTCCGGTGCAGGCGAAGCGATCATGCGCCTTGCCGAGAAGCTGCGAGCCCCCATCGTCAATACCTTGCTTGGCAAGGGTGCAACGCCCGAAGACGGTCCCTTGCACCTTGGCATGCTGGGGATGCACGGCACCGCTTACGCCAACAAGGCCGTGGCGGACTGTGATTGCATCATGGCGATCGGCGCACGCTGGGACGATCGCATCACCGGCAAGCTCTCCGAGTTTTGCATGGGCGCGGCCAAAATTCACATCGACATCGATCCGGCCGAGTTCAACAAGATCGTGCGACCCGACGTGTCGCTTTCGGGCGACGCCCGCGCCATCGTGGAAGATCTCATCCCGCTCATCGAGCCAGCCGAAACCAAGGACTGGCTTGCGCAGATCGCACAGTGGCGCAAACAGTATCCGCTCAAGTACTCGAAGAAGGGTGGACTCAAAGCGCAACACGTTTTGGATCGCCTCGACAAGCTGACCAAGCGCGAAGCCATCATCACGACGGACGTGGGTCAACATCAGATGTGGGCCGCACAGTTTTGTCTGACCACCAAGAACCGGCACTGGCTGTCTTCGGGTGGCGCCGGCACCATGGGATTCGGCTTTCCAAGTGCCATGGGTGCGCAGTTCGCGTTTCCGGATAAACAGGTTTGGACCGTGGTCGGCGACGGTGGCTTTCAGATGACCCTCTGTGAGCTTGCCACGGCTTCGTTGCACAAGCTTCCGGTCAAGATCCTCATCATCAACAACCACTACCTCGGCATGATTCGGCAGTGGCAAGAGTTGTTCTATGACAACCGCCTGTCGGGCGCCGATCTCGATGGCAACCCGGACTTCGTCAAGCTTGGCGCGGCCTACGGCGTCAAGGGCTGGAACATCAAGCGCGCAGCCGATATCGATCGCGTCTTGAAGGCCGCCATCGCGTACAACGACGGCCCCTGCATTGTGAACGCAGAGGTTGTGAAGGAAGACAATGTGTTCCCCATGATTCCGGCCGGTGCCGCACTCAAGGACATGTTGATTGAGCGGCCCAAGCGCAAGCTGGCCAAACCCACGGGCTCGACATAATTCTTTTTTGGAGATTCGTATGACCACCAGCGCCTTGGCCCTCAGCCCATCCACCATCGATTACCCCCTGCACACCATTTCGATTTTGGTGCGCAATCAACCAGGCGTGCTTGTCCGTGTTTGCCTTGTGTTTGCCCGCCGCGGTTACAACCTGGAAAGCCTGGTTGTGAGCCCGGGCGTGCAGGACAAGAACTTCTCGCGCATCACCACCACCTGTCGCGGTGAACTCGCAACGCTTGAACAGATCATCAAACAGCTCGCAAAACTGGTGGATGTTGTGCAGGCGATCGATCATACCGGCCAGCAAGTGGTCGAAACCGAGATCGCGCTCATCAAGATCCGTTGCGAAGGCGAGTTGCGTGCCGAGGTGCTACAGATTGTCGAGCACTACAAGGCCAAGGTAGTCGACTACAAGAGCGAGTCCCTGGTGGTGCAGATTGCGGGTGTGACTGCAAAACTTGATAACTTCGTTGAACTCGTCAAGCCGCTGGGCGTGACCGAGATGGTTCGCTCGGGCAAGCTGTTGATTGCACGCGGTTCGGACGAGACGTAGGGGACAAATGACGTTCTCAGGGGCGGAACGTCACAAGTTCGATCTCCTTGATGGCCTTGAAATGTTTCACATTGGACGTGATAAGCGGTTGTGAATTCTCAACTGCAGTGGCAGCAATAATCGCGTCGGCGGCCCGCACGTTGGACGAAAGCCCATACTCTTCCACGTAGATCATTGCGCGATGACCTATCCCCTCAGTGAGGGGCAGAGCTGTAAAACATAATTCCGCCAGAAACCGTTTGATTGTTCGCAGATCGGCCTTGCGCGGGCTCCCTGTAGGAGCTCCATGATGGTCTGAACAGAAACGTAGCGCTCATCCACGCGGTCGATGACGTTTGCGGCACCGGTGGATCCTCGCTGCGCGTAGTTCAAGACGTCCGTATCAAAGATCACGGTGTCGACCGCCTCTTAGAACATCCATAACTTTCGCCACTGTTTGCTTTTCATGCGAATGCATCCCGAAAAACGCAGTCTCTCGAACGCGTTTGGGAGCCGTTGCAGAAGCTGGCACGATGCGTGCCTTGAGTTTTCCTCGGTAAAGCACGGAAACCGTCTCACGCCGATCCAACGCGGCGAGAATCTGTTTGGTCTTGTAGCGAAGATCGACAATGGACGCGTTCATGCACACCTGTCTTAAATATCTACATCGTATAGACATATTGCAGCGACGCGCAACCGTTTCAAAACGGAATCGTCACCGCGACCGAGGTTGACGTGCACCATCCGAGTGACACCTCAAGTCTTGAGGATGTCAGTCAGCACACCTTGATAACGGGCATCTCCGAAGCCATTTACCTTTAAACCAAACGGGTGGCAAAGCGCGGCAAGGAGATGGTTGTGGGGCGTCGTGGCGACCTTGGTACTGGGATACTTCCGGTGAAATCCCGTTTGAAGGTAGTTGCGTCCGCCGAACACCACGAACCCAACGTTGCGGCCCGCGTGACCCGAGGGATCGCCAAACTCGGTGCCCCAAAGTACGATCGTGTTGTCAAGCAAGGTGCCGTTGCCCTCGGCGATCGATTGAAGGCGCTCCAGCAATCCCGAGAACAAGCGCGCAATCGATCGCATGTAGATTGCCATTCTATCGCGCGCGATCTTCATCGCGTTGGCGTCGTTCGTACTGAGGTAGTGCGCCACCTCGTGATGCATGTCCTTGATAAACGAAAGCGATGGCTCCCACGGTACGGTACCCGACATACCACCGTATCCCAGTACCACCCGCGTCCGATCGCACGCGAATCCGTGCGCGATCACATCCGCAAGGGCGCCGAACTCGGCGGCTCCGTGGGTCATCGTCCACTTTTCTTGATAATCGGAAACACTGGTCGGCCGCACCGGCGCACGCGGCGCCGTGCATCCCACAATCGTCGGAGCCGGTGCCCCCAGCTTGCGTTCAATGTCGGCCAATCCCTGCAAGTGCATCTCCAATTTTTGACGCTCTTGGTTTGCGAGCCGACCTTGAAAGGTTTTCGCCTGACGCGCAAGGGTTTGCACCACGCTTCGGCGTCGCGCCAGTTCTCGATTGGCCGCAGTCGGATCCGATCCGCCTCCGGCCGGCGCGGTGAAGCCCCCGAACAGGCGTCGATACAACCCGCTCGGAACATCATCTGGCCGCATCAACCCAGCCGTCGGCTTTCGGTTGGCGTCATACGAAAAGGTGTTGTTGCCACTCTGCGCGTTCGGACCGGCATCCAGCATCGCAACCACCGCCGAGGCGATGGCCGTTTGACCTTGCAGTTTTGACCCAAGAAACTGGTCTAGCGTGGGACCGGAAACCGCAACACCACCTTGCCCGAGATTGGGAACCCGCTGTCCCGAAAGAAAAGTGGTCGCGGAATCTTCGTGCCCAACGTAATCCTCGCCACCTGCGTTCTGATCCATGCGGCATTTGTATGACAGGCCCTCCAGAATCAAGGTTTGATCTGCAAAGGCCTTGCACGGCTCAAGAATGGATTGGTTGTAGACAAGAGAATCCGGGGTCAACTGACCACCCGGCCCTGTGGTTTTGGGGCGGAGGAATTCCCATGGCGGTCCATGGGGGGTCCACAAGATCACGAGGCGGGGTGGCGGCGATCCCGCTGCATGCGCTGGAGGCGCCAACCATTGCAAAAATGCCGATGCCGCCGGTGCGGCACCGATCGCCTTCAACAACAGCCGTCGTTCATGGGATGGTTTCACTGGGCGCCTCGCAGGATGAAGGTTTGAGACGTGATGGTGGCCAGAAGCATATCGCGTAAATTC
>JAWXBF010000067.1:0-2804 GCA_034439895.1 Deltaproteobacteria bacterium | reverse complement strand
TCGCCTCGGCTTGCGCTCGGCGTGTGTCTCGTGGGCGAATCGTTGGCCTTCGGTGCCGCATACCTGACCCGTAAAACGATGGGCTATTCAAGTGGCGATGTGGCGATCATGAACTTCGGTGGGCTGCTGGGGATGGAGCTGGCCGGGGCGTCGTTGTTGCTTGCGCCTGATCGCGACAACCCACGGCTCGGCGTGGGCATCGTTCTCGGCGCGGGGGCTTTGGGCCTGGGCGCCGGCGCTGCCATCGCGCCCCATCTGTCGTTCAGTCTCGGTGATACGATTATGACTGCGGAAACCACCCTCGAGGGTGTGTTTCTGGGAAACTGGATCGGGCGCGCGCTTTCGCTGTCGTCTCGTCACGAAACTGCCGCCACGCTGTTTGGGCTTGGCCTGGGATTCGTCGGTGGCAGCGCGATGTCGCAGTATCTCGAGCTATCGATTTCGGATGTGTCCTACGTTTTGGTCGCTGGCCTCTACGGTAAGATGCTCGGCGCATCGATTCCCATGCTTGCGGATTCAAGCGACGAAATGTTTGCAGTGGGCATCGGAACCGGCAGCGTCCTCGCCCTGGGTGCGGCATACGCCACGACAGATCGGGTCGAATTCTCAAATTCTGCGCCACTTTTTGTGGGGCTTTCGACGGCATTTGGATGGTGGCACGGCTTTGCCCTCGGTGAGTCAACCGACGGTCTGAGTTCACAGCAATCCAATGGGGCGCTTTTTTTGGGTGCTGCCCTCGGGGGTCTTGCCGCGGTGCCAATCGATCTTTTTGTGCATCCAACGAACGCAGAAGTATTCGCCCTGACCGGGGGCGTTTTCTGGGGGACCTGGTTTTCCGCCTGGGGTGCAGCCCTGGGCGACGCGAGTCGGTCGACCCGTTTGCGGGTATCGCTCCTCGCGGGAGATGTGGGGCTCGTCGCCTCGGCGATCGCGGTCAGTCCGATTGGTGGCGTGGATCCGCGGGCGATGGGCGTGGCGAACCTTGCAGGGCTTGCCGGTTCCGGCATCGCAAGCCTTGCCGCGGCGCTTGTAACCACGAACGATGACACGGTGATCGTGGCAAACCTGGTTGGCAGTGGGCTTGGATTTATTGCGGGAGCAATCGTTGCGGCCTCGATGGATTTCGAGCCGATTGTATCCGATTCGGCCGACGGAAAACCCGCGAGTCGCGGAAAACGCAGCACGGAAACTACGTCGGTTATCTACCCGCTTTTGATTCCGGCCGACAACAGCAATCCGGCCACGGCCATGGGCATCGGCCTCGCTTTGTTCGACTGACCATTCGCGGATCGACACGCCGACGACAACCCCTCACCGTAAAACGGTTGGAAGGGGCCTTCGCGTTGTTGAACGCCCGTCCCGGTCCCGGCGTTGTCGTAGGGCTTGGGGAAACCTCTTCGTTCGGCCTGGCGCCGTTGAAACGGTAGTCCTTCACATCGCCAAGCCCCATGAAATGGCACATCGACGTTAGGATGGCTTTCCCTTCTCCTACCTGTCGGACCACTCCGCCACCGTCCTGCTAATGTCGTGGCAATGGCAGACTGGTTGCAACTTCTTGGTGGAGGCGTCCTTCTTTATTTTGGCGCCGGATGGTTTGTCGGTGGCGCCTCGGCTTTGGCCTTGGCCCTGCGCGTGCCGCAGTTGCTGGTCGGTTTGACGGTTGTGGCCTACGGAACCTCGGCACCTGAAATCATCGTTGGCGTACAGGCCGCACGGGGTGGACACGGCGATGTTGTGTTGGGCAATGTCATTGGATCGAACAACGCCAACATCGGCCTCATCCTTGGCGTCGCTGCCCTGATTCGACCCGCTGCAGTCGACCGGGCGTTGCGACGACGCGAACTGCCCATGTTGGTGTTAAGCGCCCTATTGGTGCCGATCCTGCTTGGCAATGGGGTCGTCAGCCGAGTCGAAGGCGCAGGCCTTCTATTGATTGGTATTTTCTACACGGGATGGATGGTGCACGTAGCGCGAACGTCCGCCGCAGTCGTCCAGTCGGACGCAACCGTGATACGAAACGCTTCCGATCTTGCCGGTGCGCCTCGGTCCACCCGTTCAGGCCGCGCCTTGCTGATCGTATTGGTCGGTCTTGTCATCTTGTTAACTGGCGGCTCGATCTTCGTCAGCGCCGCCGTTTCGATCGCCAGCATATTGGGCATCAGCGAACGAGTCGTTGGCTTGACCATCGTTGCCATCGGCACGTCATTGCCCGAACTTGTCACCAGCGTTATCGCCGCGCGCAAGGGTCATTCGGCTCTGGCGGTGGGCAATGTGGTGGGCTCCAACATCTTCAACGTGTTCCTGTGTCTGGGGGGAGCGGCCTTGACCCAACCCGTCCACGCGTCTTTCGAGGCAATGGCTTATGATCTGGGTGCGCTAATGCTGATGACCGTCGCTGCGGCAATTTTCATCCGCACCGAACGCACCATCACCCGCATCGAAGGTGCGCTGGTACTTGCGGCGTATCTCGCGCTGAGTGTGTTTACGGTGCTTCGCGGCTGACATGGGACGCATCCTCAGGGTGCGTCAATCGTCTCGGGTCAAGAGTGGGTCCGACTCCACCGATGTAACACGGAGGTGACACCCCGATTTCCAGAACGGTTTGCGGCGGGCATCCGCCTGGTGGGTATCACCGCGTCTTTTTGGGTGGCCTGTGTCGTTCCCAATCCTGCCTATGAGGACGG
This sequence comes from Deltaproteobacteria bacterium, assembly GCA_034439895.1. Taxonomy (GTDB): domain Bacteria; phylum Myxococcota_A; class Polyangia; order Fen-1088; family Fen-1088; genus JAWXBF01. Next base: position 120 of record JAWXBF010000067.1, on the reverse strand, counting down.
AACGCCTGGGGATGACGCGGGGATTCCGGGTGCGGGGGGCGCTTCAGACACGGGCGGTCACTCTGGCCTCGGCGGCGGCGACGGGGTTGGGGCGGGCAGCGGCGGCGCGGTCACGGGGAT
>JAWXBF010000066.1:0-9167 GCA_034439895.1 Deltaproteobacteria bacterium | reverse complement strand
GTCGATGACGATTTGAGTCGGTTTGGGCAGTGCGCCGCCGCCGAACTCTTTAAACATTTTCTCGAAGACTGGAATAACCTTCGTCAACAGAATCGTCACGACGAGCGCCGCAATCAACAACGTGATGAGCGGATACATCATGGCACCCTTGACGCGTCGCTTGAGCTTTTGAGCTTTTTCGATGTACTGCGACAACCGCTGCAAGATCGTGTCGAGAATACCGCCGACCTCGCCTGCGGCGATCAAGTTCACGAAGAGCTCGTCAAAGACCTTGGGGTGCTTCTTCATCGAATCCGAGAGGGTCAAACCGCCTTCAACGCCTCCCTTGATTTGCCCGAGGACTTTTCCGAACCGTTTGTTCTCCGTTTGCGTCGCGAGTATGTCCAGGCACTGTACGATCGGAAGACCGGCGTCGATCATCGTTGCGAATAGCCGCGTAAAGATGACGATGTCCTCTTGTTTGACGCCTGAGCCGAAGCTCAGGTCAAGCGGCTTGCTTTTCTTCTTGACCGTTACGGGTTGAAGCAATTGCAGTTTAAGCTTTGAGTGGACGGCTTCGATACTTTCAGCCTCCATGACGCCCTTTTTCACGTCGCCTTCGCGCGTGCGGGCCTCCCATATAAATGAGGGATTCGCCATCGTTACGTTCTCCGATTTTGGTTTGGGAAGGTCATGAAAGGACTAGCGTACGGGCCGGGCACCGCGGCCAGGCGCAACACCGGGTGAAACGCCCCCGTTGGCGATGAGTTGTTCAAGTTCCTCGGGTTCAGAGGAGTGTCCAATCGCTTCCTCCAGCGTGATGCGTCGGGTTAGATACAGCTGAGCAAGGGTTTGATTCATCGTTTGCATGCCGGATTTTCCCTGTCCGATTTGCATCTGCGAATAAATCTGGTGCAACTTGTCTTCGCGTATCAGATTTCGAATCGCCGCATTCGGAATCATGACCTCGGTTGCGGGGACACGGCCCTTGCCCGATGCGTGCGGAAGCAGTGCCTGGCTGACAATCCCTTCCAGCACAAACGAAAGCTGGGTGCGGATCTGTGACTGTTGATTCGCTGGAAACACGTCAACGATGCGGTTGATGGTTTGCACCGCACTGTTTGTATGAAGGGTCGCGAAACAAAGGTGACCCGTTTCGGCCGTGACGAGTGCTGCCTCGATCGTTTCTAGATCGCGCATTTCACCGAGCAAGACAACGTCCGGATCCTGGCGAAGAATGTATTTCAAAGCATGTTTGAAAGAAGCGGTGTCGGCTCCGATCTCGCGTTGGTTGACGAGGCACCCCTTGTGCGGGTGTAAATATTCGATCGGATCTTCGACGGTGATGATGTGTTCGTGGCGCTCGGTGTTGATCTTGTCGATCATTGCCGCGAGCGTCGTTGATTTGCCCGAGCCCGTCGGGCCGGTAACCAGCACCAATCCCCGTGGTTTGTTACACAGATCGTCGATGACTTGAGGCAGCCCCAGCTCGCTGCAGCTCTTGATCTGAAAAGGAATCGTTCGGAAGGCACCGCCCACCGCGCCCCGTTGCATGAACAAATTGGCGCGAAATCGAGAAAGATTGCGAACGCCAAACGAAAAGTCGAGTTCCTGAGTCTCTTCAAATCGCATCTTCTGGGCGTCCGTCAACACCGAGTAACACAGTTGCTTGGTTTCGACGCCGTTCATGGCGTTGAGACGCAACGGGACCAGTTGGCCATCGATGCGCAGCTGCGGAGCCGATCCAGTGGTGATGTGGAGATCCGATGCACCTTGCTCGCACATTGCCTTCAGCAGTTGCTGAAGATTGACTTGCATCGTTGGTGTACTGGTGGCCATTTTCTTGTCCTAGTCTGCTGCCGTGACGCGACTGACTTCTTCAATCGTCGTGACACCTTCACAAAGTTTGCTGACCGCTGCCATGCGGAGGGTCTTGAGACCGTGGCGAATCGCCTCGGTCTTGAGTTCTGCGGCCGAGGCGCCCTGCAAGATCAGCTCTTTCAAAGCCTCCTTCATCAACATGATCTCGTAAACAGCGATACGACCTTTGTAGCCGCTGCCTCCGCAAACCTTGCAATCACCGCCTCTACCACGCATGCACTTGGCGGTTTCGATGGCTTCATCGCTGATTCCTGCCAATTGCATCTTTTCTTTCGGCGTATCGACGGGTTCTGCGCAGCCCGAGCAGACTTTACGAACCAGGCGCTGCGCCTCAACCACGTTCAGAGATGCGGTAACAAGGAACGGCTCGATGCCCATGTTCAACAAACGTGTAACGGTTGAAGGGGCGTCGTTGGTGTGGAGCGTGGACAACACGAGGTGGCCCGTCAACGCCGCCTTGACCGCGATTTCACCGGTTTCGAAGTCACGAATCTCGCCGATCATGATGACATCGGGGTCCTGACGCAGAAAGCAGCGCAACGCGGCCGAGAAATTGAGTCCAATTTCATCGTGCATTTGACACTGGTTAATGCCGGGAAGGTTGAACTCGACAGGGTCTTCGGCCGTGCAGATGTTTTCTGTCACCTGGTTCAATTCGGCGAGTGCGGAATAGAGGGTCGTCGTTTTTCCCGACCCGGTGGGTCCCGTGACGAGGCACATGCCGAATGGTTTGTGGATTGCGCCTTTAAAATCCTCAAGCTGGGGTCGCTCAAAACCCAGGCGGGTCATGTCGAGTTGCAGATTGCCCTTGTCGAGCAAGCGCATACAGATCTTTTCACCAAAGAGCGTCGGCATGACCGACACGCGGTAGTCCATCTCCTTGCCGCCCGCGAGCTTGAGCTTGATACGACCGTCTTGCGGCAGGCGACGTTCGGAGATGTCGAGTTGCGACATGATTTTCACGCGCGACGACAATGCGGCTTTCAGCGTTGGCGGAATCTGCAGCATCTCTTGCAGAACCCCATCCACGCGATACCGAACGCGGTAACTTTTCTCGTACGGCTCGATGTGGATATCCGAGGCGCCCATCTGGATCGCCTTGGTGAGAATGTGGTTTGACAGGCGTACGACGGGAACGTCTTCGGCCTGCTTCTCTAGATCGACAACGCCCGGGTTATCTTCGACGGTCTTTTCGACCGTGACGGTGTTCTCAAGCTCTTCGAGAAGCGCTTCGAGATTAATGAGCTCTGTGGTCTTCGGCTGGTAGTACTTCTTGAACGCCTCGTCGATGCCGATTTCCGACGCAACCACCACTTCGATGTTGTAGCCGGTCAGAAATTTCAAATCGTCGATCGCGAGAATGTTCGAGGGGTCCGCCATCGCGACGATGAGCGACGATCCCGTTCGACTGACCGGAATGACGCGGTGCCGTAGCACAACGTCTTTCGGCATCAGGCTGATGAGTTCCGGCTCAACCTCCCAGTCGTTCAAATTGATCGATGGGACGCCGTATTGCTTCGACAGGAACTGGGTGAGTTCCCCCTCGTCGATAGCACCCAGCTTCACAAGGCTCGTGCCAATGCGTTCACCGGATTTACGGCTTTCCTCTTGCGCGAGATCCAACTGTTCGTGGGAGATCAGTTGATCGCGCAGCAGTAACTCTCCGAGTCTGCTCATTTTGCTAGTTTGGCGGTCGTCAGAAAGTCGACGCTCCTTGAGTTCCATCGTATCCGGAGCTGGCCCAACGGTACAGTTCGCGAATGCGTTTTGCTCCAATATGCTACAGTCCGCGCCCGTGAAAACACCGATCGAGCGCCGTCCTCGCACCAACAGGGATGATTCGCCGAGGACCCGGCGGCCGATCGCGAACTCGGGGCGACGGAACTCGGGCGCGCCGATCCGTCGCGAGGGCAGCTATCGGGTACCCGAGGAAGTGGGTCGCAAGATCGCGTTCGGGCATCCCTGGGTCTATCGAGAAGCCTTTGGCGGCCGCGCTCCCAGCGAGCCCGATGGGACGGTGGTGGACATTCTCACCGGGAACGGCGAATTCGTCGGCCGCGGATTTACCGATGCCGAACACGCCATCGCGGTTCGCGTCCTCAGCCGGGATGCAAAAGAGGCGGTGCATCCTGGCAGCGGCGCCATAGCCCGACGGTTCGAGTCGGCCATTCAGGCCCGTTGGATCCTGCGAGCGGCCGAGCGGGATAAACCCGTCGGGATGCGTTTGTTTAGCGGAGACAGCGAGGGGCTGCCGGGGGTGACGGTGGATCGCTACGCCGATTTCGTGGTCGTGCAGTGGTTGTCGCAGGGTGCGCTCGCCTGGCAAGAGGAGCTTTACGAGTCCATCGTCGCGACCGTCAAGCCCATCGCCATCTACGAGCAGCGGCGGGTGAGACCGCTGGCAGGCCAGGCACCACCGGAAGCCGCACACTGCGTTTGGGGCAAAGAGGCACCGCTCGAGGTTGTGGTCGAAGAGGCGGGAACACGGATGTCCGTCGATGTGACCGCTCCCCTCGGTGTGGGCATGTTTCCCGATCTGCGACTGGGTCGGGATCTGGTCGCCGGCCTGGCTTCGGGCCGCAGGATCTTGAATCTGTTTTCGTATACCGGTGCCTTCTCGGTTCGGACCATGGCGGCGGGTGCAGACTCGATCGTTGCTGTGGATACCTCCGCCCGCGTCCATGCCCGGGCGCGACGAAACTTTGAGTTGTCGGGTTTGGATGCAGAGAAAATGGAATGCATCACGGATGACGCCGGCAAGACGCTCGAGCGATTTGTCGAGCGCGGCCGTCAGTTCGACCTGGTGGTTTGCGATCCGCCAACCTTTTCACACGGTCAGGCCGCCGGTCAGCGTTTCTCGGTCGCGCGCGATCTCGTCGGCGTGTTGGCGAGTTCGATGCGGGTGCTAACTCCGGGCGGTTTATTGGCTGCCGCCACCAACTCAGTCAAAGTTTCGATGACCGACTTCGAGCGAACGCTCGGCGAGGCTTCGTACCACGCAGGCGTCGATGTACGCATCGTTTCGCGGGTGGGCTTGCCTCCGGACTTTCCGGTTTCTCCCGGTTTTCCCGAAGGCAACTATCTCAAGTTCGTTCTGTTGCACAAGCGGTAGCGAACCGCCGTGACAACCGCAACACGCATGCCTAGCGGCCGCGGTTCTTGATTTCTTGGAGGAACTGATTCACCGTCGCTTCAACGGATTCGTTGAACCCTACGTTGTTGCGGGCGATCTCGCGCAACGCAGTGACAGCTGACTTATTGTCGCACTGCACTAGCGCCTCGGCGCCGCTTGAGAGTTGACGGGCTCGTTCGGCCGCAAGGACGACGAGCGCAAATCGATTTGGGACTTTTTCCAGACAATCTTCAACGGTTACGCGTGCCACAAGTATCTCCGAAAGGAGCCTCAATCTAGGGAAGCCACGCCGAATGTCAAGGCGCGATGAAAACCCCCGATTGCAAAGACCCATCCAGACCCGTAATGTTTTCAGTCTGCCTTGGCCTAACCGACTAACGTTTATTTCTCATTCGACCGACTGCGCCCTTCTGGGGAGGAGGAGCAGCAAGGGAGACCCAAATGCCTGCGATTACTGTGAATTGGAGCGATCTTGAGATCGCGTTCGAACGAAATTCGCCCGAACAGGAAAGTTTTCTCGACCTGACCACGGGCGATTTACTTTCGATAACCGAAGGTGAGCCAGATGCGGCCTCACGAAAGTCGAAAGTATCGACCGACCCGGATCGATTTCTGCGGGTCGATCCTGCCTCATCCCGTGAGCAATATCGCTGGATGGAGCGATTTGTCGGCCTTGTCGTGGATGATGCCCTTCGCGATCGGCTTATCATCGCCATTGATGGCAAAGGCGCTTTTCGCCGCTTTAAAGATGTCTTACTGGCCTTTCCGGCCGAACGGGAGCGGTGGTTTTCCTATCGTTCTGAGCTTTTGCATTTTCATATGCAGACGTGGGTCGAACACACCAAGCTTGAAATTGCGAATGAGCCGCCCTGGGGTCAGGTTGCAGAACCGAGCGAGCCGGACGTGTTGCCGAAGCCCATCGTCAGTGGCGAGCCACCGGGGGAAATCCTGCGTCGGCAGGCCCGCGAGTTGCTGGAGGTCATTGCCGCGTCCGAATTGCCCACGGCGCTCACTTTCCTTGCGTTCCTTCGGGATCGCGGTGCCAGTTCGTTTCTTGGCTCCCACGGCAGCCGCGGCGACGAGGAACTGACGCCCGCGCCGACACCCACGGTTGCTGAGATCATCACCGGCTAGGCAGGCGATCCGTTGCCAGGAGGCGGCGCCCAAATCCAGCCATCCGCGCGCGGCAATTCGCCGAGGTCGGTCGGCTTTTCCCAGCCCTCCACAGCCCAAAAATACCCCGTGAGTGCGCACATCACCGCGTCAAAAAGGTGATCACTGCGGACGCATTCTTCGCGCCAAATGCCCGGGCCGAATCGCAACACATCTGAGAGGGCTTCAAGAATAAGCGCACGCGTTTGCTGTTCCTCGTGATCGCGTTTGTAGATGCTTTCAAGCTGCGCGCTCCGATCGGAACGAACGCCCTTCAACCTCGGCAACCAGGCAATCGTTGCCTTGGGGTAAACCTCGATCAGGTTTTCGTCGAGTCGATGCGTATCACCGAGTGCTTTGACCAAATGGGCTGCACGCGCGGTCAGGGGACCCATGCCCTGTCCCAGGGTTTCCCGCGGCATCAGTCCCCGTTTTTGCTGCAAATAGATTTCGGTCGCGCGCTGGGTGTAGGGTGTGAAGACGGGCTTGCCTCGGCGCGAGTTGCGATCCTCCGGTAAGTCGTTCGTCAACTGTCGCATCGTGATGACGGTCGGATCAACACAGGCCGCCTCGCCAGGGCAGGTCGCCAGGGTGCAACGCAAACACGCAGTGAGAGTCAACGGCGCATCGACCGCCAGCAGTGACTTGGGACCCGCCGCCCGAATCTCCTCCAACAAGGCAGCGTCAAACAGTGGAACGTGGCCTCTTCTGGGTTCGAGGCGCTCGACCAGCACGTGCTCACCGGGGTCAAAATCACGCCGGAGGACGGCGATGGCCGTGGTTTTTCCCTTGCCGCCGCCGAGATCAACACCGACGAATCGCTCGAAGGTTCTGGGATGATTCACTGCATTCAGAGTGGGGCATGGCGAGGCCACCGTCAATCGCCCGGCAAATGCGCTACCATTCAGACACAAGACAACTGAAGCCTGGACCGCCCTGCGGCCGGGACGGAGGAAGCCATGCGACGTTCAATGTTCAAATCGAAACTGCACCGAGTCCGCGTTACCGAAGCCAACCTCGACTACGAGGGATCGGTCACGATCGACGAGACCTTGATGAAAGCGGCGGATATTCTGTCCTACGAACAAGTTCATATCTGGAATGTTAACAACGGAAGTCGGCTACAGACCTACGCGATTCCGGGCGATGCAGGCTCGGGTGTGATCTGTTTGAATGGATCGGCTGCACGACAGGCTCAGGTCGGAGATACGATCATCATCGCGACCTTTGTCGACGTCGAGGCCGCCGTTCTTGATAGCTCGGGCTGGCAACCGACCGTCGTCCATGTCGACGAGGGCAATCGATTGCGAGACACGCGTTTCGCGGAGCGCGCCCGCGTCGTTGCCCGTTAGATTGGATTCAATGCCCACGCGTGCCGAAATGTTGCGGTCGTTCATTGCGCAGAATCCAGGGGATCCTTTTCCTCGGTACGGACTTGCGCAAGAAATGAAGAATACGGGAGATCTGTCAGGCGCCTGGAGCGAATTCGCCAGCTTGCTTGAGGCGTTTCCCGACTACGTGCCGGCTTATCTCCACGCCGGTAATACGCTTGTCGCGCTTGCAAGGCGGGACGAAGCACGCGACGTTTACGCGCGTGGTTTGACTGTGTGCCGACGGGTTGGCGATATGAAGACCCTGGGAGAGATCCAGTCGGCGCTCGACTCGGCCTAGGGTGCGCCCGAGTCTGAGGGTGCGGCCTTCAGGGTGTCGGCACGGTCGTCTGGCTTGATTTTCTTGGCCTCAACGCTCGCGGCGGTTTGTCCGTTCGGGACGATGCCGTATCTCGCTGAAGTCCCCAGGGCCACGAGTTTCCGATTGAAATCGTAGACGTTCAGGATGAATTGCAACTGGCCGCTGATTTCGCTCGTGCTGAAATCGGCGGCTCCGAGACTTTCAACCACCTTTCCGTTCTCACCCAGGCAGGGAACCGTGATCTGGTGCTCGTCTGAGCCCGTAACCACCAGTCCGCACGCGCCAACCCGCGCAAGAAACTCGGGCTCAAGGGCTGGATCCAACGACATCTTGATTGTGAAGTAGGAGTATGTGGTTTCCTCGGAACATCCCGAGGCGCCAAACAAGAAAAGTGTCGCGGCGATACCAAAAAAAGTTTTGTACAAAATCGAGTTCATTCGCGTCCGTCTCCGAAGCAAAGGTAGCCAGGCATGCAACCACGGGCTGGCTTGTCGCTTGGTTGCGAGGCAAGGATGCCAACGGCGACGGTTCCTCCGACCACAGCCGCTGCGGCGGCCCAGAACCACCACTCCGTAAAGATGTTCGACTCTTCGTCGGACTCGGAGGCTTCGTCTTGCTCGGTCGCGGCGACGTTTGGTGTGACCAAGCTTCGGCGAAGAGCATCCGGCGTTTCGTCGTCGGTTGCCGGGGTTGGGATTTCGGCTGGCAGATCAGGCGTTTCTTCAACAGGGACCGCTTCTGATTCCGAGTCGGCCACATCTGCTGCAACCGGCTTCGCGGGTTCCTCGTCCGCGCGCGCAGAAGTCATCAGGGTTGGCAGCAGCAATCCGGCGATCGCCATCGAAACCCAGGCCCGTCGTAGCACACCAGTTTTAAAACCCATTTCGGGTGCGGATTGTACATGAGTCGGAGCGGATGCTCAAGAACATCGAAACTACGAGTTTGACTCGGTACCATTACCCTGTCGTTGCAGCGCTCTATTTCAGGCTTTTGGCCTTTGCTTTCTTGGGATCTGCGGTGAAACGACCGTTGTCCGGGCCAGGTTCACCTTCGGCCGAATCGACGGCCGCTCCACGCTTTTTTGCGAGGCCGGGTGGCATGGCGGGTTGTTTCTTGGCGAGTCCAGGGGGGACTTTTTCGGCAGTTGGAGGCGCAACCTGTCGCCCGCGGCCCGGCATTGGCGTCGGTTCGTCCGGCGCGGGCGCCTGAACCTGTCGCGGGGCCGCCGTCGGCATCGGAGTTGGTGCTACGGTTGGCGTCGGCGCCGGAATGGTCATCGGCCGACGTGATACGGCAGGTTGGGTCGGGGGAACAGGCGGCGCAGCGGGTG
>JAWXBF010000065.1:0-19555 GCA_034439895.1 Deltaproteobacteria bacterium | reverse complement strand
GTGACGACTGCCGGTTTCGGTCTGATGGCGATGGGTGAGCCTGCCTATGGTAGCTGTACGCCGGCCGGGATCATGCGCTTGTTGCTGGCCAACGACATTCCGATCGAAGGCCATCACGCGGTCGTGATTGGTCGGTCCCCGATCCTTGGAAAGCCAATGGCGTTGATGTTGTGTAACGCCAACGCGACGGTGACGATCTGCCACTCGCGCACGAAGAACCTGCCGGAACTGGTTCGACAGGCGGACATTGTTGTGGCCGCCGTTGGCAAGCCGCGGTTTGTCAAAGGCGACTGGATCAAACCCGGGGCCGTGGTCGTGGACGCGGGCTACCACCCCGAAAAATGTGGCGACGTGGATCTGGAAGCGGCCATCGTCAATGCGAGTGCTTACACGCCCGTGCCTGGCGGTGTCGGTCCCATGACGATCAACACCCTCATCTTGCAGACGCTGGAAGCCGCCGAGAAGTACGCCAGCCGTTAGGTGCGCCGTCACTCGACGGGCGACGGGCCTTGCTGTAGAAACTTTTGCCATGCGCCAGATCTTGGTCGAGCTGCCCTCAAAGCTGCTGTTCTTTGTTGCCCTGGCCCTCGCGCTCGGGACGTTTGTTTGGGGCGTCTTTGCGAAGGCAAAACGCAAATCTCAGGTGCAAGACGGCAAGCCTCCGAGTGGCCTTTCCAGTCCGACCTATTTCTTGCTTGGCGCGTGGCTGTTGATGGGCATGCGTGGCGGAGGCTGGATTCCCAGTGCGGCTATGTTCTCGAAGCCCTGGCCCTCGGTTCCGATTTTTGCTTACGGCGTGATGTTGGGACTCTCGCTTTTGGCAGGGTGGTTTCTGGCATTGAAGCTCGCCAAGCAAGATGGCATCGGCAGTGAAGTCGCTGCGCAGATCTACATGTGGACGGCGGTCTGGGCGATCATCGGCGCGCGCATCCTCTACATCGTCGCCAACTTTTCATCCTTCGATCATTGGTACGAGGCGCTCATGTTGCACAAGGGTGGCCTTGTGGCTTACGGCGGCATGATAGGCGGCTTTCTCGCCAGCTGGTATGGCTGTTGGAGGCGCAAGATTCCACTGTTGAAATGGGCCGATGTTTCGGCGCCCTCGGTGGTGCTTGGAACGGGCATCACGCGCATCGGATGTTTTCTTTACGGATGCGACTACGGGCAGCGGACCGATGCAGGATGGGGCATTGCCTTCCCCAGAGACAGCGCCGCCTGGAAAGACCATTTGTCACACGGTTGGATTGCGTCGGATGCCATGTGGTCGCAGCCCGTGCATCCCACGCAGCTTTACGAATCGGCGGTGGGATTTGCACTTTTTGGTTTGCTCATGTGGATTCGCAAACACCGAACCTTCTCGGGGCAGACACTGCTGGCATGGGTGATGGGTTACGGTATCCTGCGACCACTCATCGAAATCTTGCGTGACGACGACCAGCGGGGCAGCGTCGGGCCACTTTCGACCTCTCAGTTCATCGGCGTCGCCTCCTTTACGCTGGCGCTCGGACTCGCGATCGTGCTGTTCCGGCGTCACGCCAGGGATCGGACTGCAATGCGTTACTGGGAGACCGCCGCCGAGGGGCCTCCCGAGGGGGCCGTGGGGCTTTCGGACGCCGCCGAAACAGGCCGAACAAAACCTCGCAAACGGAAGTAGCCCGCTGCACCCGATTGCGGTGGTATAAGGTCGGTCCTTTGAAAATCAGAACGACAGGGAGAGCAACAAAATGAGCATGAAGCGAAATAGCTCGGGCCGCGGCGGTTCCACCTTGGGTGGTGCAGAAGTCAGCGGCAAAGTGAACCGCGACACGCTGTACGATGATCTCAAGCGCCGTGCTACGGCCGGAGAAGCGTTCAACTCGGTGGACGTGGCTTTGTCGGTCGGAGCCAGCGAGCCTCATGTGGCCAAAACGTTGTTGGGCCTTGCCGCCGACGCGGTCTTGCGCAAGACCGACGTGGGCCGTTACACCGCTGAGAGCCTCCTCGAGATGGAGCCTGCGGATTTCACCAAGGCATTTTCCCGCGCATCGAAAATGGACGGTCAGCGCATTCGCGACATCCAGGAGATCGAACGCCTAAAGAAGAACAACGACATCATGCGCGCACGCGTGTTGACGTTGTCGTCCGAACGCGATCATTTCAAGTCGGCACTCGACAGCCGCGGGATCAATCCCGGCCCCGTGCCAGTGAGCGATTCTGCCGCGAAGGCGGATGCGCGTGTTGCCGCGCATGCGGAAGCCGATACGGCCCTCGAAAAGTCACGCGCAGCCCTTGCTGACTCCCATGCCGCCGCGGCTGCAGCTGTGGCCGCCAAGGAAGCGGCTAGCGCAGAGGCAGCCGCCGCGGCAGCCGCTGATGCCGATGTCGCTCAGTAGAACGTCGAGCGGGCGCGTATGTACGTCACGTTGATTCGCCACGGCACGGCCGGTCCTGCCGCGGCGGATCACATCCGCTCGCTGACCGAGAGTGGTCGGGCCGAGGCAGAAGCGCTCGGCCGGGCATTGCACGCTCGGGAGATCCGTTTCGATCGGATGGTGACAAGCCCTCTTGTGCGCGCGCGGCAGACGGCGGAACTCATTGCCCGTCAGGTTGCGCTGGGCGTCGCGCTTCGAGAAGACGCGGGACTTGTTCCGGAGGGGCACTCCGATGATGTCATTGCTCTGTTGAGGACGCTGGAGGCCGAGGGGAGTAAGGATGTGGCGCTCGTATTCCACATGCCAAACATCGCAATGGCAGCGGGTGTATTGCTCGGGGAAAAAGTGGGTGGCTTCAAGACGGCGCAGGCCTTGCGATTGGAACTCTCCGGCAACGGATCGTCGTGGATGTCCGATCGGGGCATCTGGATCGATCCGAACGGGGGGTAGCGGCCCATGCCGGGAGCGCATGAAATGTCCGGACCGGCTCCGTTGTTGCTGCAGATCCGCATCGACGATGGGGTTTGTACGATCCGTGCTTTGAAGCTCGATCCCACCGGGGGACCTGTCACCGTTGGGCGTCGCCGTGGGGTCGAAATTCAACTGCCGTCGCCCTCCGTATCGTTTGTACACGCGCGCATTTTTGTGCGGGATTCGCTTTGGTTCGTTGAAGATCTGAACAGTTCCAACGGTACCTTTCGAAACGGTTCGAGAATATTGTCCGGGCGTCCGCACCCAATCTCAGATGGTGATACGATTCGCTTTGGCAAGGTCCAGGTCCAGGTCCAGTTTGATGCCGCCATGGAAGGCTCGGAGCGGTCGGTGGAGGCGGGGACGGTCACCTTGGCACGGCAGCTGGTGGCCGATCTGTTTGGTGCGGTTTCACCCGTGCAGGCGCCATCCTTGCGCGTCACGGACGGTCCCGATGTGGGCAAGCAATTGATTCTGGCTGACGCACAGAAGCCGTATCGCGCGGGAAGGGCTCCCGATTGCGAGCTGGTGCTTGTCGACGAGGATTGCTCACGGACTCATGTGGCATTCGTACGACGAGACGTTGGGATTCTCGCGGTTGATCTGGATTCCAAAAACGGCGTGATCGTGGATGGCATTCGGATCGCCTCCGAGCAACCCGTCGGTGATGCGGCTGTGATACAAATCGGCGGTACAACCCTCGTCTTGAACGATCCGGAGGCACAATACCTTGCGCAAATGGAGGCCCTGTCGGACGCAGTGGGTCCCGGCGAGCACGCCCCACCCGATCTTGCGGCTGCGTCCGGCCCACCGATGGCAACGCCCTTACCTGTTGCGACAGTGCCCTCGAAATCATCGGGTCGCGAAAAAGGCCTGGTTTTGATTGCCGGAATCGCGAGTGCGGTACTCATTGGGCTCCTGGTCCTCGTCCTCACTCTCGTCTTCTAACGGGCTTCTAGCGGGCTTCGTTGCGGGCTATGATAAAGCTGCACCGATGACCGCATTGACCCTTCCCGAAGTTGTGACCGCCCCGCTGCGGTTCACCCCGCGTTACCAGGTTCTGGTTTGGGGTGGGCGGCGCATGGAACAATGGCGTACGGATTTACCCGAGGGCCCGGTTGGCGAGTCCTGGGATCTTGCCGATCAGGATCGCGGGATGAGCGTGGTAGCGCAGGGATCCCTTGTTGGTAAGACATTGCGTGAGCTCACGGCTTCTCTTGGTAAAGAGCTTGTGGGTGACGGGTTTCGCGGCGGTTCGTTTCCGCTCCTCGTCAAGCTCATCGACGCATCCGCACGGTTGAGTGTGCAGGTCCACCCCGACGATGCGCTTGCCGTTGCACTGGGCGTCGGTGAGAACGGGAAAACCGAGTGTTGGCTCATGGTCGAGGACGGCGGCGAACTGTTTGTTGGAACGCGCCCCGGCGTGGATCGGGCCGCCTTCGAATCGGCGCTGCAAACCGGGGCGATCGAAGACACCTTGAATCGCTTTCAGTGTTCAAAGGGAGACTTCTTCTTCTTGCGCGCCCGCACGGTGCATGCGCTGGGTCAGGGGTGTCTGCTTTACGAGGTGCAACAATCCTCTGATGTGACGTTTCGGGTGTGGGACTGGGGCCGCATGGGCCTGGATGGCAAACCGCGCCCGATGCACATCGCCGAATCTCTCGAAACGATCGACTTTGCCCGATCGGGTGATGCCGCTATTCGTCCTGCGTTTAAGGCGCATCCTGCGGGCGGGCAATCGCGTACGTTGATTCAGTGCGAATTCTTCACGGTTGAGGAACGGTTGCTGGCATCCGAGGGGCAACAAACGCAACACGACGAACCCGAGCAAGCCCGCCGGTGTTCTATTGTTACCTGCCTGTCGGGCCGGGTGACCCTCTCGACGTCGGGCGGCTCGATCGAGCTTTCTGCGATGCAGACTGTTTTGATTCCGGCTGCGGCGCGAGGGTTCACGGCCAGGACGCTGACCCCGGATACGTGTTTGCTGCACGCGCAGCCGGTCTTCGGGCAAAAGGATTAGGACATGAACAAAAGGATCTGGCTGATGACAACCGTTTTGATGGCCGCATGCAGTGAAGGTGGCGGCAGGAGTGGCTCCGGTGGTCAGGGCAACGTCGCAGGCGAGGGTGGAAGTGCGGCCGGAGGAAGCGGAGCCGGTGGCCGCGAACAGACGGGCGGTGGGAACGCAACCGGCGGCAGCGGTGGCAGGGAGACGGGAGGAACGGCGGGGACGGGCGTTAACGCGACCGGTGGCGCCGGAGGCAACGCAACGGGCGGCAACGCCACGGGTGGCGCATCGACCGTTCCGGCGGGCGGCACAGGTGGCGCGGCGGTTGTGGTTCCCGTTGCGATCGGCAAAGTTTACCGTTTTAGCTGGGACACCCAAGTCGTCGACATCGACGCGAGCAAAGGTGGGCGCATCACCGTATTTTCGCTGGGCGGAAAGAACATCCTGACGGGTCCATCTGCGAACCCCGACAACTATGGATCGACCTTTTGGCCCAGCCCGCAGTCGGTCTGGGGATGGCCGCCTCCGGCCGAGATCGATCAGGACGCGTACACCGCGCGTACGGATGCGGCGACGCTGATTCTCGAGAGCAAGAACAGCACCGAGGTCAACCTGATGGTGACCAAGCGTATCACCGTCGACCGCGCAGCACAGGCACTGGTCATCGTCTACGACATGAAGAACACGGGCAGTGCAGCGGCGGTCTGGGCGCCCTGGGAAATCACCCGTGTTGCGCCCGGTGGCGTGACCTTCTTTGAGCTCGGCCCAGGAGGCACAGCCCCTGTTGGAACGTCGATACCGGCCGCACTCGAGACAGCGGCCGGATGGCACTGGTTTGACGACGCTGCACTGCAAATCAGCGACAACACGGCCCGTAAAACGTTTGCGGATGGCAAAGGGTGGCTCGCTCATTTGGCGCGCGCCGATCGCCTGTTGTTGGTGAAGACCTTCGAGGATATCGGCGCCAACGCACACGCGAAGGACGAGGCCGAGGTGGAAATCTTCGTGGACTCCGCTCGCAAATACGTCGAGGTGGAAAACCAGGGTACTGCGCTGTCGTTGGCGCCGGGGGCCACGCGTTCCTGGACGGTTCGCTGGTTGTTGCGGGCCCTCCCCGGTAACGGTGCGCTTTCGGTCGGTGCCACCGAAGTGGTGGACGCCGTGAAGGCCATCCTTCCCAGGTAGCGGTGCGATCGAAACGTAAAAACCCGGACAATGCCGGGTTTTTTCGGGCGGTGACGAATCGCAGTCTAGGGCTTCACGAACTTGAGGGTGAAGCGATCGCTCTCGCCGATGGCGACATACTTGTCGCGATCCGTATCACCATTTGAGAGCGACGGTGGCAAGGCCCACACGCCTTTTTCGTAGTCTTTCGTATCCTTGGGGTTTGCATTGACCTCGGACTTTTCGACGAGTTTCAATCCCGCTTTTTCACAGAGCTCAATGGCCATCGCCTCGGGGATGTATCCGCCTTTGAGTTCGCCACCGACATTGGCGCGGTGATCAACCAGGCCAAAGGTGCCACCGGGCTTCAACACGTTGAAGACGGCCTTCAGCATGTGCGTCGCCGCCTCGCCATCTGCCCAGCCGTGGAGGCTTCGGAAGGAAACGGCAAGGTCCACCGAGTTCGGCTCGCCGAGCGTGAAACCCTCAACGACGTCGTCGGATACGATCTGCAATTCGAGCTTGTCAAAAACGTCGGGGTGAGCGGCCTTGAGTTCCTGCAGCTCCTTGGCGCGCTTGACGCCGTACTTTTCCGGATCACCACTCGGATCGCTTGAAGTCACCTTCAACTTGCCCGACTCGCGCATGACGGGGGCGAGCACTTCAGTGTACCAGCCGCCACCCGGGGAAAGCTCAAGCACCGTCATGGAGTCCTTCAAGCCAAAGAAGGCCAAGGTTTGTGCGGGATGGCGGTACTGATCGCGGGCACTATTTTTCTCGCTGCGGTGTGCGCCGGCGAGTGCGGCAGTGATTTTTGCTGCGGTTGCATCCGGCGTGGCGGCGGGTGCGGTTGCAGCGGTCTGGGTGTTGGCGCAGCCGGCGAAAAGGCCGAGCGCAATTCCGGTGGCAAGGAGGGCGTTGCGTTTCATGCGGCGGAGCATAACCCCGTCCCGCATTCGGCTTGCCAAATCACTGTAAAATCGACCCGGTCGTCTTGTCCGGGGTTGGCCGCCAACCCGCCGGCATTTCTCGCCAGGTTGCGCGCAAGATTTCCAGAATGTCCTGTCTTCGTGAGGCGTTCACGTGGGCATATTTGCGATCCGGGTTGTGTCCCATCAGGACCTCCCCCAGCAACGTGAGCGCACGTGCGCGGGCCGCCTGAGGCAGCTTTGCAAACGCTTCGGAGGTGACGAGAAACGAAAGGGGATAACGAAAGAGGCGGGTGTCGAGATCCAGATCCCGCAAGGATCGGCCTTTGCTGTCGCGTGCGGCCTTGGCCTTGAACGCCTGTTCGAAAGGCGAAGGCGCTGGGCCTTTCACGGGAAACGTGAGACCCGCTTCATCCACGAGCAGCAACGCATCGACGAGAGGCTTCACGGCCGAATCGATGCGCCGCGCGGTGGACGCCATCAACGCATCGCCTTTTTCTTCCAGGAGTGCTCGCATCACGCCATCGTGATGGAGGGCCTGACGCGCAGCAAAGCTCGCTGAAGCAATGAGGTTGTGCACGGTCAGCTGATGTTCCAGCACCATCAAGGCAACGATGTCGCTCGTACCCGTTGGGTAGTTGCCCGGCGACAGTCGGGTCATCGCGGGCGATCCGGCAAACACTTCAGGCGGCCTGTCCGGATCAAAGGTGAGGTTGCCAAGATGCTGGTTTCTTCCAATTGCGCCCGTCACGTACCATCCACCCCATCGGCTTGCGACCGGGGTTGTATGTTCGACCCGCGTGCTGCCATGGCGCATGATCGGAAAGCCGTCGTTGTCAGGGTGGACTGAGCGCACGATGTGTCCCGGGATACCCCGGGTCAGCGCTGAAGCGTGACACTGGAGGCATTCGTGATCGCGACGTTCGAATCGAGGCACGGCATTCCGTTGCTCCAGCGTATAGAACAGCGTTCCCTTTTGGTTGTCGACGGCTGCAACCTCGACAACATCGCTTCCCGGGACCCATCCCACGTAGATGTCGTCGCCAAAATAGATTGCGCGCGCGTTATCCGGTGAGATGAGGCGTGCCTGGAAACTGGTTTTGGAGAAAACGAGCGACTGAGTTTCCACCGGGACCGACAGGGCGCGTAGCACGGAAGGCAAGTACCCAAAGCGTTTGTCCCGACTCAGGGTTGTTTTACCCGCGTCGAGGGCTGCTTGCAGCCGCACAATCGCGTTGTCCGCGCTGTCCGACGAATACGAAATGGGAGCGGCGTCGATGTCGATCTGAGCGTACACCTCTCGCGCGGCGTGGGCCGTGATGAAGCAAACGACAAGTCCGGAGACGACGACACGCATGGGTGATGTCCGATCTTATGCAACCGGCAAGCCACATATTTGCCGTGAAATTGCGCAGATTCTGCCGATCTGTGACCGGGGTCGCACGATCAGTGGAAATCGTAGCGTGCGCCGAGGTTGCCCTCGAAGAGCAGGCCGAAGTCGGGTAGGCCTGTCAGCGCTCGCGCGAGCGCAACCACGGACCAGTCAGAGTTCAGTCGGTATCCTGCTCCGACCCCCGTGTCGATCAACACGGGTCCCAGTCGAATCGTATCGTCACCATTGCGGCCGAGGCTGGAATCCGGCTTGATCAGCAAGCGGACGCCTTCGCCACCACCCAGGCCGCCGATGATCTGCAGATCGAATTTGTCTTGGGTGAGCAGCTGGTAGTGGGCACGCAGCAACACCGAGTTCGCACCACTTGCGGGTCCACCCGGCAGGCCGTCTTTGCTACCCGAGGATGTGATGACCTGGTGGCGCGATTGCAAGCTTATCATCCAGGTTGGAGATAGACGGTAGCCAACCTCCGGCAAGACGTGGAAGAGCGACGCCGCCGCGCTGCCCGATGGAATGCTCTGCATGGTGCGGAACTCGAGGCCAGTCGCGCCGTGCACGCCGATGCCGCTGCCAAGCTGCAAGGCGACCCAGAATCGCGATTGATCACCTCCGGTGATTGCATCCTCGGGCGCAGACTTTTCTTCTTCATCAAGGCCGCTTGGCCTTTCATTTTCGATGTCGACAGGGGGTGAGTCTGTGGCAACGGGTGCAGCGGTATCCGCGGAAGGGGACGTGAGATCCTCGAGTTGTGTCACCGTCAGCACGGAGCCCGTGGCCTTCGCGCCCGCCCGAACCAAGATCACTTCGGGGCTACCGAAGTCGCCTGTCGACGACAGGACCTTGCCGCCACTGCCTTCGACCTGAACGTAGTAGTACAGCATCGAACCCGAAAGATCGGCCGCGGCGATGGTGGCGGAATGCCAGCCTTGCGCGGACTTGTTCATATCGGCCGGTGCAAATTCCGTTGCGCCCTTGCGTCGGTAGTAGAGTTTGGGTTTTCCGGCTGCAAGACCAGGTCCGATGGCGCAGGTAATCGTTGCATCGGTTGCGGGTGGGACCTCGTCCGGCACCGGGCAGTACACCGGCTCGGGCAGTGGCCGTGGTACGGTTGCTGCCAGGGTGCTGGTGTCGACGGCGACAGCCGTGGGTTCAGTGGCATCGGCCTTTCCATCGGCCTTTCCTTCTGACTTTCTGCCAACCTTGGCACCGCGTCCTTTTTTTGCCTTGGTTTCGCCGACTGGCGTGCGGCCCTTGCGCGGCGTCTTGTCGTTGTCCGCGGTCTCGGTGTTCGCCGCGATGGCTCCCTCTGCACCGGGCGCGACGGCGGTGGCTTTCTCTCGGCCGGTCTTCTCTGCGCGGGTCTTCTCTGCGCGGACCTTCGCCTCCTCGAACGCCTTGATGATGGGAGGCTTTCGGTAACGTTCGGGCAGCGTCAGCGTGGGTGAAATGGCCAACGCTCGCGACATTTGTTCCACGGCTGGCTTGCGTTGCTTCATGCCACCTGCGTAAACGATGCCGAGCGAAAATCGGGTCTTCGCGGCCGTCTGACTTTCGCCAAGTCCCTTTTCGTCGGCGACGGCGATTGCCTCTATCAACTTGCGGCGGGCATCCTTGTGTTTGCCCGCATCGTAGTCCGCCATCGCAGCGGTATTGCGCTTCTCGATATCGGTTGCAGCCGGATTGAAAGCCACCGCGCAAGCCGAAAGGGAAACGGCGAGCGAGACCGCGAGAATTTGATGTCCCAGTTTCATCGGCGGCTATCAAAGCACAAACAACTGGTCTCGGATAGCCCTGTGCGCTGGCCCTGGGCGAGCCCCTGTTGTATGCAGCCTGAATGAGCGACGACACCAAAAAACGGCTTTTGCGGTATCCGGGCCGGGCGATGGACGTGCAGTGGGATGGCCGCCTCTGTGTGCATGCGGGTGAGTGTGTTCGTGCGGAGGGCGGGGTGTTTCTCGCCGATCGCGAGCCCTGGTGTGATCCCAACCTGACCCACGCATCCGATGTGTCACGAATCGTCGAGCGCTGTCCAACCGGCGCCTTGTCCTACGAACGCAAGGACGGGGGCCCCGGGGAACACCCGCCGTCACAGAACTTCGTCGTCGTCTCGAATAACGGGCCGTATTACGTTCGTGGAAAACTCGCGATTGAAGGCGCGTCCGCGGACATGCCGGGGGTCAAGGTGCGCGCGGCATTGTGTCGCTGCGGCCAATCGAAGAACAAACCGTTTTGCGACGGCAGCCACGACGAGGCCGGCTTTCGCGATCCTGGCGCCATAGGTCGAACAGGCGACGGCGCACCCGATGACGGTGGCCCACTTGAGATCAAGCCCGAGCCGAGTGGCCCCTTGCGCTTTGACGGCAATTTGAGTCTCGTCGCGGCCAGCGGTCGGGTTGCCTGGATGGGCACGAAGGCGGCGTTGTGCCGCTGTGGCCAGTCGAAGAACAAACCATTCTGCGACAACAGCCACAAGGCGGCCGGCTTTCAGGCTGAATAGCGCCGCTATTTGCGCCGTGTTTTTTTGCGAGCGGCTTTTTCGTTTTGCCGCTTTTTCTTGCTCTTCGCCTTGATTTGATTGCGCTGAGGCGCCGAGAAGTGGCCGCGTTCACGCGACGGCGTCGACATCATCCCTGCAAGTTGTGCAAGGTCCACGCCGCCCATCGCCATGTTCTTCAACTGCTTGAGCTGTCCAAGTTGCTTGAAGCCGGGCAGTTTTCCGAGTAGGCCGGTCGAGGCCCCGATCTGCATCATCATCTGCCGCATCATCGCAAAGCGATTGAGCAGATCGGCAATTTCGTTCTCGCGACGTCCCGAGCCTTTCGCAACACGTTTTAGACGCGATTGCTCGAAGAAGGCGGTTCGCTTTTTTTTGCGGCGCTCGCCGTCCTGGAATTCTTCCCAGCTCGTGACGATGAAACGCTCGGGGTGACGGCGCTCGTCGTCGGTCATCGAGGAGATGATCGCCTTGATGCGCCCGAGTTCCCCGTCGTCGATGGTGGCACCGGCAGGAATGTGATCCGCCATGCCCGGGATCATGTCGACCATCTCGCGCAAGCTGCCCATCTTCTGCAGCACACCGATCTGTTCGAGGAAGTCGTTCATGTCGAACTTCCCCTTCAACATTCGGACGGCGTCTTGCTCGGCCTTTTCCTCGTCGACAACCTCTTCGAATTGCTGAATCAGGCCGACGACGTCGCCTCGACCCAGGATTCGACTGGCCATGCCGTCGGGACGGAACTCCTCGAGGCGTTCCGACGATTCGCCCATGCCCACGAACTTGACCGGCTTGCCCGTGATGGCCTTGACCGAGAGCGCAGCGCCACCGCGGGCGTCGCCGTCGAGCTTGGTCAGAACCACGCCGTCGAAGTCGAGCAAGTCGTTGAAGGCCTTTGCCGTTGCAACCGCGTCCTGTCCGATCATCGCGTCGATGACAAACAGAATGTTGGCGGGATTGCAGCGCGTCTTGATCTCCTTGAGCTCGCTCATCAACGCCTCGTCGATGGCAAGTCGGCCGGCGGTGTCGAACAGGATCACGTCGCAACCGTGTTGCACAGCGAACTTGATCGCGCGCTCGCAGATGTCGGGCGGATTGCCGCCGGGCTCGGAATAAACCGGTACATCCAGGCGTTCGCCCACGACCTTTAACTGATCAATGGCGGCGGGTCGGTACACGTCGGCTGCAACCAGCAGCGGACGCTTGTGCATCTTCTTCAGGTACAGCGCCAGCTTGCCAACGGTGGTGGTCTTGCCGGAGCCCTGAAGGCCAACCATCATGATGCCGGTTGGGCCTTTTTTGGCGTATTTGAAGGAGGTATCGACCGGGCCCATCAGCTCGATGAGCTCGTCATTGCAGAGTTTGACGAAGTGGTCCTCGGGGCTCACCCGGCGCAGCTTTTCCTTGCTGCTGGCCTTGATCTTGACGATGAGGCCAATTGACTTTTCGCGTACCCGTTTGCAGAAGTCCTGCACCACGTCGTAGCCCACGTCGGCTTCGAGCAACGCTGTTCGAACGTCTTTAAGGGCTTCGTCTACGGAAGCCTCGTCAAGCTCGGCAAGTCCGGTGAATCGCTGTTTGGCGGACCGGAAGCCCTTGGTAAGAGTCTCAAACATGGGCGCCGGAATCTAGCACAGGGCGAGCGAATCGGGGCAGGCGCCTTCCCTATGCGTTTCTGCCCGCTCAGTCGGGCCACATCTGTTTGCCAACGTAGAGCAGGGTCGAAACCGGAAGTATCAGGCCGCCGGCCGTTACCCAGGTCGCATTGTCGACCGCGTCTCCTGATACAGCTCCGTTGGCGATCAATCCGCCCACGATTCCGCCCGCGATCGCGCCCAGGGTGAGACCGGCCTTCAAGCGACCTTCGTGATTGCCGTGAATGTCGCCCAGGCCAACGAGGATTGCCCCAACGCCACCGACCATGGCGCCCACCATGAGACCTGTGGAAGCGCCAGCAACGGTTGCCAGGCCCCGTCGCGTGTCCGGACTGTCGCTGGACGCGACGCCGGCGATCATACCGGCGCCGTAGAGAAAACCGACGCTCATCACCACGGTCGCATCCCGACGTTGCGAATCCATCTGCCAGGTCAACTCGAGGCTTCCAGCCGCGCACACGCGCTTTAGCTTTTTGGACGCGATCTTTTGATCGATTCTCGAACACACCGGTTTTGCGAGGGCATCAAACCCTCGCGCGTCTCTGCCGTGTGCCTTCAGCACCAGCGGTTCAAGACGAGCGGCAACCTCATCGGATCGCATCGCGGCGGTAGAAAATGCGTTGTCGACCTGCCAGTCACCACCTTCGTGAAAAACCCCTTCATCCACGAGCGTCGCAAATGCGGCGCCAGCCGCTGGCCACCGCGCAAGCGAAACGAGCAACTGAGCGCGCGCTTCGTGCGCAATATCCTTCCTGCGAAACGTTGACAGGGCGCGGACAGCGGCGCCGCGTACCTGAAAAGTGGTGGCAAGTACAACCATCGCAGCCAGGGCAGGCGGCGCCGTGGAGCGCGACAAACCGGCGTCAATCAACGTCCACAGCGCCGGCGCCTTACCCGCTTGCAAACGGATGCGGCACCCGGGGCTGACCGCATCATCCAGCGCGGCGTAATACCCGGATGCAGCCGCGTACCCATGATTGATTTGTAACACGGGTCGCAGGATCTCCTCGGCGAAGCGGGTCAGGCCAAGGCACGGGTCGGCGGTGACAGGCATGTCGTGCGACCAAACAGCCGCAACGCGGGTTCCGAGATTGCTGGCGGGACTGAACAATCCACTCTGGCCAAGGCCGATTGGAATGCTGCCGTTCTGCAATGGTCCACCGATCGCCGTCGCGTCGCGATCGCCCATGCGCCACGACCACTGACCCTCATCGCGGGTGATGAGCCAGGTGTCTTCACCGAGGGGTGCCATGGTGTTGAATGAAGTTCCGGGAACTTCAAACGCCGAGCCCATTGCGATGTCGGACTCTGCGCTGTTCAGAGGTGCAAGGAAGGTCCTCGACTTGCCGTCCATCCATCTGAGAAACAAGCGCCCGGATCCTTGAACCAACTCGAATTTGTGTTGCGAAACGGTGGCAGTCGGTATTGTCTGTTTTGACCAGCGCTGGCCCGTCGGCAGCCACCACCACAACTCCGGTGGCGCGCCGTAACTTGCGCCACGAAGCGCGCCCATCACCGCAATCGCTCCCAACGCATCGGTCCCGACCTGGGCGGGACAAAGATCCACCGGTGGTTTGGGGACTGTCTGCCACGTATCACCGGCATGTTTTGTGGTGAAAAAACCGAAGTGACAGATTTGTGAAGACGTGGGCCCGAGCAGGACTCCAAATCCGCCAGCCGCAAGCGGAACCGGCAACGCCCATCCCGCCACGGGATCGGGAATAGCCGCAAACGGTCGCCACTCGGTTGCTCCCGGCGAAAGGATCTCCACGGTAGCCAGGGGATCTCCGAGCCGTCCACTTCCACCCGCCACAATCAAGGTTCCATCCGAAAACACGCCCATGGCGGCCCCGCTTCGGGGTTGCGCGAGCGACGGAAGAGGCTTCAGTGTTCCTGCTGCGGGCTCCCAGACATCGCATTCATGAATAGCGGTATCCGAGCCTATCGTACCACACATCGCGACACCACCATTGCCCAGTGCCACGCTCGAGGGAATTCCCTCCGTTTGCCGGACCCCGGCAACCCTCCAACCGTCGGCCAAGGCCAGATTCGGGGTGGCAACGGCGACGAATGCGACCAATCGGATCGTAGCAACGCGACCGGCTCCGATAATCATCGGCAAAAGATCACAGAAATCTTGAGAGGAGTCCACACGGAGCAGAATTCGACGAATTTCGTTGGATGTCGAACGCGCATCGGCGTCTGATAAGGTCATCCCATGCCAAACGTTCTGGTAACTGGCGCGAGCGGCAATGTCGGTCGAGAAGTCGTGACTCAATGTCTTGCCAGCGGGCTTTCAGTTCGTGCCGCGAGTTCCGATCCGACCACCTTGGCGCGACAGATCTCGGGCATAGAAGTCGTGCGCCTCGATTTTTTTGATCGCAGCACCTGGGCATCATCCCTTTCGGGATGCGACGGAATATTCCTGATGAGACCGCCCTCCATTTCGGAGGTACTGACAACCTTGTGTCCGTTCATAGACGCGGCCTACGCAGCAGGCGTGAAACACATTGTGTTTTTGTCGGTCGCGGGTGCCGATAAGATGGACTGGGTGCCGCATCGAAAGGTGGAAAAACACCTCGAAAAAACCGGCAAACGCTGGACCTGTTTGCGCCCAGGATTTTTCGCTCAAAACCTTCAAGATGCCTATCGTCGCGACATTGTGGAAGACGATCGCATCTATGTTCCCGCTGGTCGAGGCCGAGTCGCTTTTATTGATGCCCGCGACATCGCAGCGGTGACAGCGCGGATATTTTCGGACGCTGCAAGCTACCCGGGACGGTGTTTAACCCTCACCGGCGCCCACGCGATAACCTTCGACGAGGTTGCGTTGACCCTGTCGCATGCGATTGGTCGACCCATAACGTACCACGCGGCTTCGATCCTGGGTTACTGCTGGCATCTCTGGCGACGCCGAAAGATGCCCTTCATGCAGGTTGTGATTCAGGCGTTTTTGCACGTCGGTTTGCGAAAAGGCGACGCTGAAGCGGTCGATCCGACCGTCGAACAGATCTTGGGTCGCAAGGCAGGTTCGATGGCGGACTACGTCCGGGATCGACGCGAGGTTTGGCTGAAACGATAGGTCTACCCGGCGAGCTCGGCAACCGGACCAGCGGACGGATCGGACCCGAATTTGCTGAGGTTTGGGTCGAAAAGTTTGCCGACCGACAACAGGAAATCCGTATGTTTGCGCTTGCCGTTGAAGACCACGTAACGCCCCGTCTTCCACTTTCCGCCGGCCTGCCCCGCTGCGATGATCGGCATGGGTGAGCCCTGGTGCGCATCGCCGTCGCCGAACTCGTTGGTCCAGAACGCGGCCACGTTCTTCATCATCGGATCGGCTCCGTCCTTGACCTCGTTCAGGCGCTTCAGGAGATAGCCGAACCCTTCTTGCAACGTGCGTTGGGTGAAGCGGCTCATGTCTGCGTTAAAGTTGTGCGAGATGTCATGCAGCGTGTTCGTCAACCCCATGAAGGATGGCGGCCAAAGGCCGGTGGTCACACCAATTTGCACGAGACCCACCCGAGTGAGATCACACGCCATTGCAGCCAACATGATGTCGATCTGCGCGTGGACGATCGCGGGCAGAAATCGGGCGGCTTGTCGCGTGTTGAAGGTTCCACTTTTGGCGGGAATCGTGGGCGCAGCGCATCCGGACACTGGAACGGGCATCCCATCGTCCTGTCCGAGGGGAGGCAGTCTCTTTTCGATGCTGCGGATTCCCTCAAGATGTGCGCCGAGACGTCGCAGATCCTCAGTACCCACGCGACCTTTCATCCACTCGAGATTCTTGCTGACCGCATCGAGGATGCTGCGCTCGTCGCCCGCCCGCACATTCACCGCACCCGATGGGGGCACCATCGTGTTGGCAGCCCCTGCGAAGAAGCGGTCAAAGACCAGAAAGATATCGGCTTCGGCGATGATGGGATCCGAGGCGCCGCGATAGGATACCGAACCACCGATGTGAACGCCGGCAGAGAAGGGTTCCGCTCCGCAGCCCATGATCATGGACTCGTGGCGGGTCGATTTTCCGGTGATTTTTGCGACGTGCTGGTCAATCGAGATGCTGGTCGCGCGGGTCGCATCCTGGCGCTCGTAAATCGTACCACCGGCAGGCCGAGTCGCAGGCGATCCAGTCAACAAGTTGGCCGAGGCCATCGGGTGTACGCCCGCCTCATCGCTTTGGTAGCGACCCTCAAAGTCCTTGAAGAAGATGATGTCCTTCTTGTAGGGCTCAAGCGAGTTACAAGTGGACCCCATTGTGAAGCTGGTGCCACCCCCCGAGGGGTACCACTTGCTGGCTTCGCCCCAACCGTTGTGACCCGTGATGACGATCAATCGCAGCGGCGCCGCCTGCGCCTGTGCATCGAGCAGCGGGATAAACGGAGACAGGACCGTGCCTGCACCAAAGGCCTTCAGAAAGGCGCGGCGAGACGCGTAATCGATGGCGCCCCGGCGGTTGTTTCGTGCGGTGTTGCCATTGTTTTTGTTGGTGTTCATGGCGTTTCACTTCCGGTGAAGCGGAATGAGTCCGAGGTGGCTATCGAAGTGAAAAGGCCGGGTAAGGATTGTTGGCTGTCGGCGAATTGCTTGACGGTGGCTTCCTGCGCGCACTTGTCACCGTCCTCTTCGAGCCGTCCAATGGCGAAGCGGAAAATCTGGGTGGAGACACAGGCAGCGACCAGCGAACTGTCCTTCAGCATATTCATGAATTCGATGGCGTTGGTGAAATCGCCGTCCACGTCGGTGTCGATCAAAGTGCCGGAAGCGTCGACCTTTTTGCCTTTTTCCATCTCGTGGTACTGACCCACGCCGTCGAAGTGCGAGAAGGCAAGGCCCGGCGGATCGAAAAAGGTATGGCAGCTGGCGCAGGTGGGATCGGCTCGGTGGGCTTCCAGCATTTCGCGCACCGTAAGGTTGTCGCCTGCGGCCTCGAAGGGTGGCACGCCTTCTGGAGGCGGTGGCGGTGGATCCTGGCAAAGCAAACGATTGCGAACAAACAACCCACGTTTGATCGGTCGTGAAACCTCCGTGTTTCCGAGGGCAGCCATGACGCCCGCCTGGGTCATCAAGCCGCCCCGTTGCGCCGGATTGGTGTCGAAAAGCTCAAGCGTATCACTTTTAGCCGGTACGCCGTAGATGGTCGCCGTTTTTTTGTTGGCAAAGGCAAAGGGCCCCGTCATCAACGTGGTCATGTCACCGCCGTTGCGGACCGCATGGGCAAAAAACTGGGCCAAGCCGTCTCGCATCGAGCCCCATACTTCCTGGTTGAAGTTGGGGAAATCGGCTGGATTTTTGTCCGGGGCGATCGCGCCCACGTCAAACCATTGCACTGAAAACGCCTTCAAGGAGCGATCGAAACGATCGTCCTGCATCATGCGCTCGGTCTGTTCGCGGATGCCGCTTGGGGTTTCAAGTTTGCCTGCCTCGGCGGACTCCATGAGTTCGTCATCGGGAACCGAGTTCCAGAGGAAGAACGATAGCCGACCAGCCAGCTCCCACTTTGTGAGCTTGCGAACCCCGTCCTTCGCGGTTTCAACACCCACGATCGGTCGATACATGAAGCTCGGATATTGCAACATCGTTTCCACGATGAGCCGGATCCCCTGCGCGTGGTCCGTGGCCTTGGCCTTGTCGCGGTACATCTTTGCGAAGAGATCGCTCTCCTCGGTTTCGAGCGGGCGTCGCATGGCACGGCGGCCAACCCGGTCGATGAAATCAAGCGCGCATTTTTCCTTGTCGCCCGAGCAGGGCACCAACTTGTCGACGCGTGTGACGGTTCCCTCGGCAATCCTGCGCGCCGCGGATTGAAACTTCTCCACCTGGTTCGGTTGCAGCGTGATGACCGAGTTGTTGGCGTAGCCCGCTGTGATCTCGTCGCTCGGCAAGAGCTCGACGCCGGTTGCGCCCGCCTCGCCGAAGAGATCGGCAGCCGCATAGTCGAATTCAACCGCGGTGAGGCGGCGCATCGGTGAGCGCACGAAGGTTGCATTGGTCTTGCAACCGGCGGTTTCGACCGGCACGTCGGGATCTTCGTCTCCCGGCAAATCACCCGGTGTGTTTTCTCCGCCCGTCGAAGCGCCGGAGCATGCCGAGAAGCTGACCATCAAGGCCAACGCGCTTCGGCTAAAGGAACCATGGTTTCTCAACATCTTCACCATCGTGCGTCCTGTCTGACTGATGACGGTAATTGTTGGGTTTCTGGCTCGACGAGACAATGGTAACAAAGGACCAGTTTCACGTAAAAACCCAAAGATTCACGGTCCTATCGTGCCTTCTTTCACATCGGCGGGTGTGGGTCGTCACATGAATGCGGTGTTCATTTCAGCTTCGGCTTTTGAGTGTGTTGCGTTCAGTCCACCAGCCGCGCCAGCGCTGCACGGCCTGTTTTCGTTCGTGGGCGGGTAGGTCGAAGTGATACCCGAGGCGTTGATGGGTGGCGCTCACCAGCTCTTCGATGGCAACCAGCCGCAAATCCGGTTTGCGTGAAGAAAGGCCGTCGAGCAGCCACTCGATGCGATCCTGGGTCGACGTCTTTTTCCACCAACGCGTCCAGGCCGCGGTTCTGATACCCAGATCATGGGCGGTCAGCACCAGCAAGGCGCGATGCGCTGCTTTTTGGACCGAAGGTGCGCCTCGGTCGAGTGCATCCACGAATGTATGGAAGGCGGCCGGATCGCGCAGACGCATCAGTGCGGCAACGGCGGCCTCGGCAATTCGGCCGTCCGCCGACGCAACCTCGTCCTGGAGCCTCGCGGCGAGTTCTCGGACCGGCTCAAGGTTCACAAATCGTCTGACGGCCCCGAGCAAGGCGGTCTTGACGTCACGCGACGTTTCACCGTCGTAGAGCGCGCACAGACGTGACGCTGCCTCGGCCGTTAGGTGTAACTCAGCCGCGCATTCGATCCCCGTCGCGCCCCAGTAGCGCCAGCGTGGCTCGGGGCTTGCGAGCAGCGCTGCGATGTTTTTCGGTGCATCGGTCGCAGATACGGCCAATTCGAGCCACGCCCGCGCCGCCTTGCCGCCGAAG
>JAWXBF010000064.1:0-17526 GCA_034439895.1 Deltaproteobacteria bacterium | reverse complement strand
GCGGCTCGCGCGAGCCGCCTGCGCCGCCCTTTTGATTCGGTCGTTGCCCGGATTTCAGCTTCGGTTGGCGGGTCATGGCGACCACGCTGCGCACCAGTTTTTCGATGCCTTGAAGGACCTGGGTCAACGTAACGTCGTCGTACATATACGCGGGCGTCGAAACCACCCTGGCGTTTTCATCGACTACGATATCCGTTGCCGGGCAAGGCCGAACGTCGGCGCCCATCACCGCAGCATGTTTCGCAGCGGCAGTGCCTCGGGGACCGAGGGTGATGCGAACACCTGCCAGCGGTCCCAGTACGCGCGCAGCAAGAATCGGGGCAAGGCAAATGAAGCCAAGCGGTTTGTGGGCGCTCCACAGAGCCCGCATTGTGCGAACGACCTCCGGATCCACCTCGCAAACCGCACCTTTTTCCAGGAAGTTGGAGAGCACCTTGCCGGCACCCAGCCCACCCGGAAAAATGGCGGCGTCAATTGTTTCCGGATCGAGGGTACTGAGCGCCGCAACTCTCCCGCGGGCAATGCGGGCCGATTCGACCAAAACGTTGCGCGGGGGTTCAGCCGGGTTGCTTTCGCCCTTCAGGTGGTCGAAAACGGCCGGTCCGGACTTGTCGGGCGCAAAGAAAACGACATCGACGTTGGCACGCTCAAGTGCCAGCATCGTGAACAACGACTCGCGGATTTCGGACCCATCCTTGTTGCCACATCCCGAGAGGATCACGGCAACGCGTTTTCGTTCGGGGGAACCCGGTGGCGCCGCCCCATTTCCGGTTTCGTCGGGAGAAGACATCGCGAGTGAAGTTATATCAGGTTCTGTGCCGCCATGTATTGCGCGAGCCGACCCTCGAGAATGGCCGCTCGCGCGCCCCTGACCAGGGTCAGGTAGAAGTGCAAGTTGTGGATGGTGGCGAAGCGGTAGTAGCTGATCTCCTTGGCTCGATACAGATGCGCAAGGTAGGCGCGGCTATGGCGTTTGCAGGTCGGGCATTCGCAGCGTGCATCGATCGGGCCGTCATCGTCTTGGTGGACAGCATTGGCAATGTTCAGCTTGCCGGCGGTCGTGAAGAGGTGACCGTTGCGGGCATTGCGCGTGGGCATCACGCAGTCGAACATGTCGATCCCCGCGAGGATTCCAACCAACAGATCTTTCGGGGTCCCGACGCCCATCAAGTACCGCGGCCGTTCCTGGGGCATCTGTGGTGCGACGGCGCTGACGACGGCATGCATGGTCTCGGGAGGCTCGCCCACGCTGAGTCCCCCGAGCGCGATGCCGTCAAAGGGCATGGCCGAAAGGGTTGCGAGGTGCGCCAGACGTCGCTCAACGTGGGTGCCACCTTGCACGATGCCGAAGCGAAGCTGTCCGTTTGTTGGTGGCACCGCCAGGCAGCGAGCCGCCCAGGCCGTGGTTCGTCGCATGGCGGCCTCCATTGCCGCCACGTCCGCATCGGCGGGCGGGCACTCGTCGAAAACCATGGCGATGTCGCTGCCAAGATCATTCTGGATTTTCATCGCGCGCTCGGGTGTGAGTCGCGCCATTGAGCCGTCGATATGCGACTTGAACGTGACTCCGTCGTCGTCGATGTTGCGCCGTTCCGCGAGGCTGAAAACCTGAAAGCCACCCGAGTCGGTCAAGATGGCGCGTGGCCAGGACATGAATCGGTGCAAGCCTCCGCGGTTCGCCACCCGCTCCGAGCCGGGACGCAGCGCCAGGTGATACGTATTGCCGAGGATAATCTCGGCACCCAGCGCCTCCAGATCTTCGCTGGTTAGCGATTTGACGGAGGCCTGCGTACCGACCGGCATGAAGACGGGTGTTGCCACCTCGCCGTGCGCCGTGCGTAGAACACCCGCACGTGCGTTCCCGTCGCGGCCTTGTAACTCGAAACACGCGCTCACGACGCCTTCTCCGGTCGAATGAACATGGCATCGCCGTAGCTATAAAACCGATAGTTGGAGGCGATGGCATGGTGGTAGGCCGCGAGTACAGACGCGTGCCCGGCGAAGGCACACACCAACATCAACAGGGTCGAGCGCGGCAAATGAAAGTTGGTGATGAGATCGGTCACGACCTCGAAGGTTGCTCCGGGCATGAGAAATAGCCGACTTTCGCGCATTCCTTCAAGGAAGCCTTCACGCGCTGCGGATTCCAGTGCGCGTACGACGGTTGTGCCGATGGCCACGATGGGGCGGCCTTCGGCCCGGGCGCTTGCGATGGCCGCTCGGGTCTCGAGTGGGATCTCATAACGTTCTACATCCATGATGTGTTCGCGCGGATCGTCGGTCTTCACCGGACGAAACGTTCCGGGTCCCACGTGCAAGGTCAGACTCTGAACTTGGTGACCTGCGGTCTCCATTCGGGCGAAGAGTTCCGGCGTGAAGTGCAATCCCGCGGTCGGCGCCGCAACGGCACCCGGATGGCGGGCGTAGACCGTCTGGTAGCGCTCGTCATCGGTCGGAACAGAGGCTGCGTGACCGTCCCGCTTGCGAGCCGCGACGATGTAGGGCGGCAACGGGATCGTTCCCAGGCGACTCGCAACACTGAGAACACTCTCGGCGTCGGCGCTCGTGATGCGCGCCTTCCAGGAACCATCGGGTTCGGCATTCACGAGTTCGACCTCCAGGCACCCCGCGACGTCGATTCGATTGGCATTGCCCGCGCCGCGCACGAGAACTTCCCACAACTCACCCTTCCCGGCCGGCGACAGTTCGGTATCGATTCGGCGAATCAGGAAGACCTCCACCACACCGCCAGTGGGTTTCCGGCCAGAAAGGCGAGCGGGGATCACCCGGGTGTCGTTGCGGATGACGAGCGATCGCGGGCGCAGATGATCGAGCAGTTCACCGAAAACGGCGTCCTTGACCCCACCCTCATTCCGCCCGAGAACAAGTAGCCTTGACGCGTCCCGGACAGAGGCCGGGGCTGAGGCAATTTGCGCTTCGGGCAAATCATAGGCAAAGTCCTCGGTGCGCAAATCTGTTCTCCCTGGCGCGCAGGATGCCTCCCGTGGCTGCAAAAGCAACCGATTTTGTTCACGTCCCTGGTGATTCCCGGGAGTGGGCGCCATTCGAATTTCTCTTCAAAGGCGCAGCCGCGTTTTCGGCGGCGCGCGATTCGGCACCGGGAGACGGTCTTGTTTTTTGTCCTACCCGTCGGAATTTGCCGCTCGGATTTCCGGTTCGCGTCCAGATTCGGCTTGGTCGACGCCGTCCTCCGGTCGTCCTGACGGGTACGGTTGCGTCCCGTCGCGCGGGTCGGCAAACCGAAAAGCTGCGCGCGGGTGTTGGCATCCGTTTCAGCGACGATCAGCGGACCATACTAGAGTATTTGCTGTCGACGATCCAGACGACGGATCCGGTGAAGAGCCGTCGTCGCCATGAACGCTCGCCGATGGCGTTACCGGTATCCTTTCGACCTTCAGGCGCACAGCAGCCGATACCGGGCACGCTGCGCGACATTGGACGCGGTGGCGCGTTTGTGAGTACGTTTGCAGCAGTGCCACTGGATGCCGATGTGATTGTCGAGCTCCCCTCTCCTGGCGCCGTGATGGCGATGGACGTGATCGGCCGTGTGGTGTGGACGGGCTCACGCGGTGAACAAACCGGCTTCGGGGTCGAGTGGCGCGCACGGGATGCCGGCGGCGGTCGGCGGATACGCGAACTCGTGCGACGGTTGACGGAGATCGGCGCAGCCTAGGGCGCCTCATCCCGGTCGATCACAGCGGCGGTAGAGAGCGCGGTGGCGGCGGACGATATCCACGCGCCGAGTTGTTTCGCGTCCGCACAGGCCAGAATGCGGGTGCGCTGGATCTCAGAAATTGGCAATTTGCGTGCTTCGAGCACGGCAAACAGGGCAAGCGCGAAACCTTCAGCCTTACCTTCAGCCTTACCTTCAGACTTCGCGCGGCGCATGCCGTCGTGCTGGTACTCGTAATTTTGCGGTCGCATCTCCAAGGCCTTTCTCGCGGCGTTCCCAAGTGACGCATGTAGTCGTAGCATGGCTGGACTCGGTCGCCGGTAAGCGAAAACACAGCCCCAATTGCCGCTGCGGCAATGGCGGTGGCCTTTTCCACGTCGTCGTCATGCCCATGGGCGATGGCTGACAAGACGGCCAGTTCAGGCGCCTTGGCCGCCTCATCCGCGTTGGTTATGGCAGGCATTTCGCGTGGACCAATGACGAACGGGGTCAACTGGCCAGCTCCGGGTCCATAAACAATTGGTCGACCTGCCCATTCCGCCACCGCTAGATCGGGCGTGATGACGACGAGCAATCCGTCGCAGCGGTGGCGCAGGGGTGCACCGGCAAGGTACGCGGGCCAGCTATATCGTTTCGCGGGATCAACGGCCAGTTGAACTTCGAGAACGACGACCAGCTTGGTTTGGCCTGATCGTTCGAGGCGGAGTAGGCAGTCGGCGGCAAGTTCACGAGGGATCACTTCTCCGAGCGCTGCGCTATCCACCAGGATTGCGTCGTGTTCCGGAAGGCTCGTCGTTCGAAGTCGGCGAAACAGCTCAGCAACGAGTTCGGGATGTTCGCGCCACACCATCCACGAAGTTGCGCAAAAGGTCGGGTGCGCGTTGCTACCAGTTGATGGCGAGCGCGTAGAGCGTGCCGCCGTTCGACAACACGTAGGCATTGCGGCCAGCCGCGTCGATTGCGGCGCCGGCGCAAAGGCCTCGGCCAGGATGGAACGTTTGCAAAAGCTCACCTCCTTCTTGCGCACGATATTGAGTCCGGTTTTGCTGCTACTGAAGAGCAGATAGGGTCCAGCGGCCTGGGGTGCTGTCACCTCGCCTGCCTGGGAAAGACCGTATCGCCAGGCGATCTGCCCGGTGCGGGGATCGGCGGCGTGAAGGCCGCCACGTGGGGCGACGAAGTAAAGCGTATCACGCACCAGCGTTTGCACACCCACGCCGTCGATGGCGTGGCGCCAGCGGATCTTGCCGTCCACCCGATCAAGCCCGTACAGGCCTCCTGAATGAGACGCTGCCACAATCACGTCGTCGAAGTAAGCCGGTGTGGTGTCCACATCGACGAACTGTTCGGAGGCCGATGCAAGTGAGCGCGCCCAGACGATATCGCCCGAACGTGCATCGAGGCTCACGATGAATCCGTCGGAAAACCCTGCGTAGACCTGTCCACCCACGACGACCGGGGCCGAGTAGCCGTGAATTGAGAACCCTTCGGGCCGATCGCGGTCATAGGACCAGACGGGCTTGCCGGTCTTCGCGTCGAGCGCGTAGAGCTTGTCCTGGCTCGTGGCCACGTAGATCCGGTCCTGGTCAAAGGCCGGACGGCGATCCATCGAACCTTCGCCCTTCCACGTCCACACGATGCGACCATTGCTGCGATCAACGACAAAGAGCGTGCCGTCATCTCCACCCACGAGCAGGTGGTTGCGGACGGGATCGATGACGGCCTCGCTGTCGATTTGGGGATCCACTTTGGTGGTCCATTCGACGCTGGCGGTACGCAAGTTGACCGCGATGATCTGGCGGTTGCGCGAGCCGAGGTAAAGGAAGTTCCGGTCGACGACGCCGGTCGCACATTCCTCGGGCCACGGCTCAAAGAGGCCGTGTGTGTGGACTGGCAAATGCCATTGCAACGACAATACCCCACTGGGCATTTCGTGATTGCCCACCTCGACGGGCCGTCGTACGGTTCCGCCGCCGCACGACCCGAGGGTCAAAAGCAGCGCGAGGGTCGCCACCACGCGGGTTGAATACATCACTCGGTTTTCGCGCCTGCGGCAGGAGCGGGAGCAGCAGCAGCAGCGGGAGCAGTCGCTTCTTCCAGCAACGCGAGGCGTTCGCCCACGTCTTCACGGAGAACCGAGTTTGGGAACTTCTCGTTCACGGTCTTGAGTAGCGCCTTGGCTTTTTCGAGTTCGCCGGTTTTCTCAAGCAGGCGAGCCTGCTGAAACATCGCGCGATCTTGCATGAAACCACGGTTGGCTTCGCCGCGCTTTGCAAGTGCCTCGAAGGCAAGAAGTGCATCGCCGGTTTGTCCCTGGGCTTCCTTTGTAAACGCGAGCGACTCCTGTGCCAGCATCTGCATTTCGGGCTCAAGGTTCTTTTCGGTCTGCAGTTTCTCCAGGATTGCGGCGGCATCGGCGTGACGTCCGAGGTCAATGAGGAAGCGTGCTTTCAACATCAGCGCGGTTTGGGCGACTGCTTTGCCGGAGTGTGCGGCGACAAGCTGGTCAGCTTCTTTGATGGCGGCTTCTTTGCGTTCCTTGTCGGTTTTGAAGTGGGGAACGTCGTCGTCGTACCTGGGGGCTTCGCCTTCCGCGGGAAGCAGCGGCGCAGAGGCCAGGGTCAGAAGATGCCCTGTGACCCTGGCGCGCTCGGCGTTTTTCTTGGCGCGCATGCCGTTCGCGATCTGAACCCCCGAAACGACCGTCAAGATCATCACCATAACCGTGATCAAGAAACGTGCGCGTTTGGCCATGACCGCACCGGTCTTGGTCCAAAAACTCACGAATTCATCGGGTTGCTGGAGTTCCTTCTGCTTTTCTTTCCACTTACTTGCCACGGCGGGCGCAACTATCGCGATCTCGGGGCCGGGGTCAAAGGGTGCGGTGCCGGGGCGGTGGATTTCCCCGACTAACGCCTCTACGCCTCGTCCTCGTGCTTGCCTCGGCCCCGGACGAACACGCGCAGCGGAGAGCCATCAAAGCCGTAGGCCTTGCGGATCTGGTTCACCAGATAGCGCCGGTACGGGTAGGTCAATGCGGCCGGCTGGTTTGAGCTGATGAAGAACGACGGCGGCGATGATTCTGCCTGCGTCATGTAATACAGCCGCACTTGCCGTCCGTTCGGGCCTGTCGGTGGCGGGCGATCGTGGACGATCTTTTCAAGCAGACGATTCAGCTCGGCGGTCGGCACGCGACGGGTCCACTGCTCGTAAACCTCGGCGGCTTTTTTCGGCAGCATCTCGACACCCGCGCCCGTTCGCGCCGAGGTGAGCAGGAATGGCGCGTGGCCGACGAAGTTCAGACGCTCAAGTGCCTTTTTTTTCTTCGCGTCCAGTTCGGGTGCTGGAATGCGATCGCGCTTGTTCATCACGATCAGGAGCGCTCGGCCCTCCTCTTCCACGAGGCTTGCAAGTCGCGCGTCGTCATCGCTGGCGCCGGTTTCGAGATCGATGACCAGCGCCACCACGTTGGCTCGCGCGATCTGATCGCGCGCCATCTTGGCCGAAACCGCCTCGGTCAAGGTCGTGACCTGCCGACGTTTCCGCATGCCCGCCGTGTCGACGAGCACGAAGCGTTGACCCTCCCATTCAAAGGGGGTATCGATGGGATCGCGGGTGGTGCCCGGCTGATCGTGCACCAGCACCCGTTGATCACCGAGCATTCGGTTGATGAGCGACGACTTACCCACGTTCGGCTTGCCGACAAGCGCAATACGAATTCCCGCCTCGACGCCCATTGCTGCCGGTGTCGGAGGCTTGAGCTCCGTCAGGACCTCGATCACCCGATCGAGCAACACGCCGACGCCGCGGCCGTGCTCGGCTGAAACCGCAAAAACCTCGGGAAATCCCAGTTGGTGTGCGTCGGCCGATTGCGCCTCGAAATTGCCCGAATCCACCTTGTTGGCAGCAATGAACACGGGCTTTCCCGTGCGTCGCAACACCTGGGCCACGTCCTTGTCCAATCCCGTTGCACCCTCGCGGGCGTCGATGACGAGGATGAGGGCGTCCGCCTCGTCGACCGCGCGCAAGGTCTGGGTACGCATGGCGCCGAGGATGCCCTCAGCCGACGGATCAAGGCCACCCGTATCGATGATCCGAACCGTACGACCGGTCCACAGTGCCTCGCCGTAGCGGCGATCGCGGGTGATGCCAGGCTCGTCTTCGACGATCGCCGGACGACCACCGACCATGCGGTTAAAGAGCGACGACTTGCCCACGTTGGGTCGACCGACCAGTGCGACGACGCCCAGTGCCGGCGGGTTCGGTTGCCGGGGTCCATCGGAGGGAGGTTTTCGGCGCATTAGCGGTATCCCAGTCGGTCCATGGTGTCGGCATTCGACGCCCAGTCCGGTGCGACTTTCACGAATAGCTTGAGGTGCACGGGACGACCAAGGAGTTCGGCTGCTTCCTTGCGCGCGGCGATGCCGATGTCGCGCACCATGGTGCCGCCCGTGCCGACGACGATGCGTTTTTGGCTGTCGCGATCCACGAGAATTACCGCATCCACCGTCACGTCTCCCGCACCCTCGGTCCAGCGTTCGACCTCGACCGCAACGGAGTATGGAAGCTCGTCGTGAAGGCGCAGGAAGAGCTGTTCCCGCACCATTTCGGCCACGAGGAAGCGCTCGGTGCGATCGGTGAGCTCGTCGTCTTTGTAGATTGGCTCCCCCATCGGCAGCTTGCCGGCCAGCTCTTTTAGCAAGTCGGGCACACCGGTTCCCTTCAGGCCCGAAGCAGGAACCACCGCGGCGAACGTCGCGACTTCGGACCAGGCCGCGAGCTGGGGCAAAAGGACACGTTTGTCGTCGATGTCATCGACCTTGTTCAGCACCAACACGACCGGCTTGCCAAGGGCCATGACCCGTTTGGCGATGGCGATGAGGTGCACGTCGGGGCCGGGGCTGCCCACGTCACGGTGGGGACGTTCGCGCGGATTGGGCTTGCGGGCATTTTCTCGGGCGACGGACTTGCGAGGCCGCTTGAGCGTGGCCACGGCATCGACCACGAGGACGACGGCGTCGACGCCCTGCATCGCTTCCTCGGCTTCATGACTCATGAATCGGTTGAGTGGCGTTTTGCCCTCGCCAGCGTGAAAGCCCGGCGTATCCACAAAGACGATTTGCCCTTCGGGGCCGTTGTAAACACCCGTGATGCGGTTTCGCGTGGTTTGCGGGCGCGGACTCACGATCGCGAGCTTTTGCCCCACGATTCGGTTGAGCAGCACCGATTTACCCGCGTTGGTTCGGCCGACGAGCGCCACCGTTCCGGCCACGCGGGTGCCTTTGTTTTCCTCTCCGTTCGACAAATCGAGCGCACTGTAGCAAACCGCGCACATCTCGCTTTGTTTTTGGTCTGCCACCGTCTCTCGGCTTGCCGGGGTCAGCGCGCAGGGCTAGATTGCGCGCGATCGTGGCCGTCGCGCCACACCACAGGAGCCCATGGGCGAATTCGCTAACAATTCCAGAGCCATCCGTCGTGCCTTTCTCGATTTCTTTGCCTCACGTGGGCACGAAGAAGTCGCGAGTTCATCGCTCGTTCCCGAAAACGACCCCACCCTGCTCTTTGCCAACGCCGGCATGAACCAGTTCAAGGACGCGTTCACCGGAAAAGCGACGAGACATCGTTCGAGGGCTACCACGGCCCAAAAATGCGTTCGCGCCGGCGGCAAGCACAACGATCTGGACAACGTGGGCCGCACCGCCCGCCACCACACCTTCTTCGAGATGTTGGGGAATTTCTCGTTCGGGGACTACTTTAAAGAAGGCGCCATCACCTTCGCCCACGAGCTGTTGACCGACGTGTTTGCGCTGCCAATCGCTCGGATGGTTTTCACCATTCACGAATCCGATGATGATGCGGCCGCGCTCTGGAAAAAGATCTCCGGCGTTCCCGATCGGCAAATCATACGGCTTGGGGACAAGGACAACTTCTGGGCCATGGGCGAAACCGGCCCGTGTGGTCCGTGCACCGAGATCCACTTTCACCAGGGCGATGACGTGCCCTGCTCCGAAGAATTTGCCGGTCGCAAGTGTCAGGGTCCCGCCTGCGATTGCGATCGTTGGATCGAAATCTGGAACCTTGTGTTCATGCAATTCGAGCAACGCGAAGACAAGTCGCGCATTGCCCTGCCCAAACCCTCGGTGGACACGGGAATGGGCCTTGAACGACTTGCGGCGGTACTAGGCGGCAAACGCTCGAATTACGAGACCGATCTGCTGTCTCCGATCATTGCAGCTGCGGCGGTCCGGGCAAAGAAAACCTTCGTGCCCTCGGATTACAGCGACGGCAGCGTTTCAGTATCGTTGCGCGCCATCGCCGATCACGCCCGCGCCACGGCGTTCCTCATCGCCGACGGCGTCTTTCCCGAGAAGACCGGTCGCGAATACGTACTACGCCGCATCATGCGTCGAGCGGTCTATCATGGGCACCTACTGGGCATCACCGAGCCTTTCTTCGCAGGCCTCGTGGGTCAGGTCGTCGAGGCGATGAAGGATGCCTATTCAGAGTTGGGTGAGAGACACCGCACCATCATCGAGGTCGCCGATCAGGAAGAGCGCCGATTCCGTGAAACGCTTGATCGCGGCGTGCGCTTGCTGGAAGACGCGACCCATGGCTTGCAGGGTAAGCTTATCCCGGGTGACGTTGCCTTCAAACTGTACGACACTTACGGGTTCCCGATGGATTTGACCCGCGTCGTTGCCCAGAATAAGGGTTTTGATGTCGACGAGGCCGGCTTTGAAACCCGCATGTCCGAGCAGCGCAAACGCGCTGACTTTGGGGGATCGGGCGAGGCTCGCATCGACACGGCGTTTCAGGTCGTGTTGGACCGCGTCGGTCCGACGAACTTTGTGGGCTATGAGAAGACCCGCGCCCACGGACGGGTGACCGCACTGCTTGTCAAAGTTGGAGATGCTCTGAGTGAAGCCGAGTCGGCCCCGACGGGCGCCGATGTCTACGTCGTTTGCGACCAGACGCCATTTTATGGGGAATCGGGCGGTCAAGTTGGCGACACCGGCAAGGGCAAGGGCCCTGCTGGCAAGCTGGAGATCGTGGACACCCTGCGGCCGGTCCCGGGCTTATTTGCTCACCTATCACGTGTTTCTGGCGGGGCGATTGCCGTCGGTGATACGATTGATCTACAGGTCGACGTCGAACGACGCAATGCCATTGCCCGCAACCACTCGGCCACGCACCTGATGCATCTGGCCTTGCGCCAGACCCTGGGCGAGCACGTGGCGCAAAAAGGCTCGCAGGTTTCGGCCGATCGGCTCCGCTTCGATTTCTCGCATTTCCAGCCCATTACGCCCGAGGAACTGGCGAAGGTCGAAGACATGGTCACGACCCGAATCCTCAACAATGCGACCGGTGTGACGCAAAACCTTCCGGTGGCCGAAGCGAAGAAAAGCGGCGCCGTTGCGTTCTTCGGTGAAAAATATGGTGCCACGGTTCGGGTGTTGACGCTCGACGACTCGAAAGAGTTATGCGGTGGCACGCACGTCGTTCGCACGGGCGACATCGGCTTTTTCAAAATCACCGGTGAAACTGGCGTTGCACAGGGCGTTCGCCGCATAGAGGCGGTCACCGGAATGGGTGCTGCAGCCTGGGTTCGCGACATGGAGCAAGTGCTCGCGGGGGTTGCCGGGCGCTTGCGGGTGGCACCGGCCGAGGTCGCCTCACGCGTCGAGCGCCTGCAAGTTGAATTGCGCGAACGCGACCGGGAGGTTGAAAAACTGCGTGCGAAACTGGCATCCGGGGGTGGTCGTGACCTGATCTCGCAAGCCGAGCGAGTCGGGGGCATCAATGTCCTTGTTGCCGACGTTGGCGTGAGCGACGCCAAGGTTCTCCGCGAGACGGCGGACCGGTTGCGCGACAAGCTGGATCCAGGGGTTGCAGTTTTGGTTGGCGTGGAAGAGGACAAACTCTCACTGACCTGTCTCGTGACGCCCGGTGCGCTGACGCGCCTGCATGCGGGCAAATTGCTTGGCGACATGGCACGTACCATCGGCGGCAAGGGCGGTGGTCGACCGGATCTCGCGCAGGGCGGTGGGAGCAAACCGGACGATCTCGCGTCGGTGCTCGATGCATGGCGCGCGCGGATCAAGACCTTGCTAGGCGAAGCGGGCGCGGCCGCCGATTAGTCAGGCATTCGCCCTCGCCCCACCATGTTCAACAACCATCCAATGGTCGCCGCGCTCGCTGCGGTTTATCGCGCCACCCGGGAAGGTATTCCACCCGAAGGACTTGA
Organism: Deltaproteobacteria bacterium; assembly: GCA_034439895.1. GTDB lineage: Bacteria > Myxococcota_A > Polyangia > Fen-1088 > Fen-1088 > JAWXBF01. The sequence continues at coordinate 5,587 of JAWXBF010000064.1, read as the reverse complement.
CGAGGCTGATCCAGCATTTCTTGCAGAAGTGGAACCGCTGCTTGAGTTCCTCTGGACCAAGTATTTTCGTGTCGATTTGCGCGGACTTGAACACGTACCTGCCACCGGACCCGCCCTGCTCGTTGCCAATCACTCGGGCGGTCTTCCCTACGACGGCATGCTGCTGATGTACGGCATGCGCCGGAACCATCCGCAGCACAGGGTCTTGCGAGCGCTGGTCGCCACCTTCGCTTTTCGGTCCCGCGTGTCTGCTCCCGTGGTGACGCGTTACGGCTGTGTTCGCGCCTCGATGGAGAACGGTGCCCGTTTGTTGGGGAGAGGTGAACTCGTTGCCGCCTTTCCCGAAGGCCTACGTGGCGTTGGGAAACTCTATCGCGAGCGCTACCGATTGACGCGATTTGGCCGAGGCGGATTCGTACGATTGGCCGCCGAATCTGGCGTTCCCATCCTCCCGGTCGCTGTGATCGGAGCTGAAGAGATACATCCGGTGATCGGCAAGATTCACTCCCTGGCTCGCCCGCTTGGCCTGCCCTACATTCCCGTCACACCTACATTTCCGTTCCTCGGTCCCCTCGGGTTGTTGCCATTGCCGACCAAGTGGACGATTGAAATAGGTGCGCCGATCATGCCACCGGCTTCGGATGCAGGTGAGAAAAGCGTGCTTGAGGTCGCTGAAACGGTTCGGGACCGAATCGACGCGATGATATCCCGTCTGGTCCTGGCTCGGCGTTCCATCTTTCGTGGTTGAAATTCGAGCAAACAACGTTGAGACCCGAGATCTTTTGCGGTTTTGCGACGTTTCTGTCTACACGCGTCGTCAAGAATGTGGCCAGTTTCGCCGATTTGGTGTAATGAAGAAGGTGTCTGGTGTGTCCAAATAGCCAGAAACCTTTGCTTTTTGGATTCAACTTCTAACTTTTCGCAATGATATCGGTCGGTCAAACAGTCGGGAATTACCAGGTCACAGCCAAGCTTGGCGAAGGCGGCATGGGCATCGTCTATCTGGCCGAGCATCCCGTGATCGGTCGCAAGGTCGCGCTCAAGGCGATCCACCCGGATCTCTCGAAGAATCCCGAGGTGATCTCGCGCTTCATGACCGAGGCGAAGTCAGTCAACCAGATCGGCAACGAACACATCGTTGACATCAGTGACTTCGGCAACACCGCCGAGGGCGAGTTTTACTTCGTCATGGAGTTTCTCCAGGGTGAATCTCTGGCGGATCGGCTGCGACGCGAACACCATTTCCCAATGGCTCGGGCCTTGAAAATCGCGGCGCAGGTCGCAGACGCCCTGTTTGCCTCGCACTCGCACGGCATCATCCATCGCGATCTGAAGCCGGAAAATATCTACCTCATCACCCGCGGATCGAGCGACGACTTCGTGAAGGTCCTCGACTTCGGCCTGGCGAAATTGACTCAGGGCGACGAAAAAGTATCACACAAAACCCGCACTGGGTCGGTGATGGGAACGCCCTATTACATGTCGCCCGAGCAGTGCGAAGGCAAAGCCAGCGTCGATCACCGCGCCGACGTGTATTCACTGGGCGTGATTCTCTTCGAGATGATGACTGGCAAGGTGCCCTTCGGTGGAGAGGGGTACGGCGAGATCATCGTCAAGCACATCACGCAAGCGCCCCCTTCTGCGCGAGCCATCAATCCCGAGATTTCGAGCGATTGCGAAAGCATCCTGTATCACGCGCTGGCCAAACACGTGGACGAGCGCTTCCAGGATATGGCGCTCTTCCGCACCGCAATGTTGGACCCAGCTTCTTTCGCAGCCGGTGCTCCTACACTGACACCGGCCCCCTTCCCTCATAACGATGGCCGTGGAACCAGCACCGCGACGGTGGTTGGAGGCGTTTCGAAAAGCATACCCACGACCTTCGGTCAGAGTGCAGGTGAACTCGAGGACGATGAATTCGAGCAGCCCAAATCCCGGAAGCGTCTCATTTTCGGGGTGATTGGCGGCGTCGCCTTGGCTGCGGTCGCCGGCGTGATGGTCATGGGTGGCGGAGGAGAGTCCCCGCCCGTCGAGAAACCGGTCGCTACGGTTGCTACGGAACCCGAGCCTGCGGTTCCGGCGACACCAAAAACCGTGTTGATCACCTTCCGTTCGTCGCCCGGCGGCGCAACGGTAACGCTCAAGGCGACGGGCGAAGTCATTGGTGTCACACCCTTCGAGAAGGCGATCAAATACGGAACGACGGTGACCGAGTTTGTTTTCTCGCTGCCCGGCCACTCACCGAAGGTTATGCAGGCGGTTCCGGAAATGGCCAATACACTGGACGCTTCCTTCAACACCACGGCGCCGACGCCGGTCGAGCCTGAAAAGCACCACGGTTCGACGAAGCCGACCAAGACCTCAACCAAGCCGAGCAAGCCTGACAAGAACGTCAAACTTGAGCCGCCTCCGGTGACGACTCCCCCACCAAAGAAGCCCAAGAGACCGAACATTCTCGACGAGGATGCGGTGCTTGAGCCGAGTTTTGAGTAAGCCGAATCCGCATCGCGCATTTGACATAGGCCTTCTAGCTCCGTAGGGTCACCACAAACGCGATCCGGCGCTCCGGGTTGCAACCACGGACTTCTCGCTGGAAGTCCCCAACATGTCATCCCAATCGACCGCGACTCCGACTGATCCGGACTACCGAAAGTATCGACGCTTCATGGCGGTGTTGACGCTTTCGTTGATCACGACATCGGTTATCTGGGTGCTTTTTTCGGTCGGACTCACCATCTCGCGCCGAGCTTCCCTGACCCCGACCGGAGACGGGATGAGACCTGTCGGCGGTTCGGTTGATTTGTCTGCTTGCCGTGATGAATTGGCCGCTCATGCCGGAGCCCTCGAACACCATCTCGAAAACTTTCACCATTTGCTTGGCAGCTACCAACCGGACGATGCACAAACGTGGGCCGAGGAAGGCCTGCTGTGGCGGCATGCATGGTTCGACATGACGACACGTTGCCAGTTCTCGGCCCTCGGTGCTTCCGGTTCCAAGGTGCACGAGCGCATGGCAATCGCACACGCAAGCCTCGGTGATATTCAGGCCCGCGTGACCGCCGAGCTGAAACGCTTCGGAACAGACCACGCAAACCGTCTCCAACAAATTCGATCGCAACTTGAAAAAATCGATATTAGCCCCGCTCCGTGATGCGGATCGGGAAGCCACCTATTCGGCGGCCTTAGAAAGACCCAAATGAACACGAGTGATACGAATATCCTTCCTCCTGAAAATACGGTGCCGCCCGAAGTGGTTCCGGCCGGACCCGACATGGGCACCTTCGCAGACCTCGGGCTTTCGGCGCCGGTTCTGCAGGCGGTGACCGAGATGGGATTCACTTCGCCCATGCCGGTACAGAAGGAATCGATCCCCCTCATCCTGTCCGGCAAGGACATGATGGTGCAGTCTCGAACGGGCTCGGGCAAGACCGCTGCGTTTGGTATTCCGATTGTGGATCGCGTTGTCGATTCGGAAGCAAAACATGTGCAGGCGATCATCCTTTTACCCACCCGAGAGCTTGCCCTTCAGGTGGCAGCCGAGCTCGCAAAGATCTCGGTTCACAAGACGACGACGGTTGCGCCGATTTACGGCGGAGCCCCGATGGGCCGTCAGATCGAGCAGCTCAAGGCGGGCGCACAGGTTGTTTGTGGGACACCCGGCCGTATTCTCGATCACATTCGTCGCGGCACCCTGGATCTCAGCAAGGTGCGTTGTGCCGTCCTTGATGAGTGTGACGAAATGCTGTCGATGGGCTTTCAGGAAGACATCGAAGCCATCCTTGAACACACGCCAGTATCGCGACAGACCTTGCTGTATTCGGCGACGCTTCCCGAAGGCATCCAGAGACTCGCTCGAAGGTTTCTGCGCGACCCGGAGCGGCTCAAGCTGTCGGCAGATTTCGTGGGTGTGGCCTCGATCAAGCATTTGTACTACTCGGTTTCCGGTGGGAACCGAGATGCCGATCTCGCGAGCGTGCTGGCATTTGAGAATCCAGAGCGTGCGATCATCTTTTGCAACACGCGCGACGAGACCGGTCGAGTGGCCAACATCCTGAAGGGACGCGGGCTTCAAGCTGAGGCGATTTCGAGCGATCTGTCGCAGTCGGATCGAGAAAAAGTCATGGGAATGATGCGAGCAGGTTCGCTGCAATACCTTGTGGCGACCGACGTCGCGGCGCGGGGCATCGATCTGGATCGCATCTCGCATGTGGTGAACTACACCTTTCCCGATTCGGCCGAGGTTTATATTCACCGAACCGGTCGAACCGGACGTGCCGGCAAACATGGCATTGCGGTGTCGCTCATCGGGCCTTCCGAGATCGGTGCGTTTTACTACCTGAAGCTGCTTTACAAGATCAAACCCGAAGAGCGGTCATTGCCGTCCCCGGTCGAAATTCAATCGCGCCGCGAGGGAGAACAGATCGTCGATCTGCGACGCCGGTTCGCGAAAGAGCCGGGTCAAGCGTGGCGCAGCCTTGCGCGCCGGGTTTTGTCAGCCCTCGATGGCGAGCGGATGGTTGCAGCACTTCTGGCAGAAACACTCTCCGCAGCTAAAATCGCACGACCCAGCGCTGAAGCCCGTGATACGGAATCGGCGGCACCGGCCCGAGAACATCAGCCATCCCTCGACCGGGGTGATCGCGGCCGCGAACGTCCTTCGTATGGGCGGGATCGCCTGGAACGTCCACGACCAGAACGCGTTGAGACGCCCGTGCAATTGGAACGGCCCGAGCGACCTGAACGCACGGAAAGACCTGCGCGAACAGAGCGACCTGCTCGTACGGAAGGGCTTGAGCGTACCGAGCGACCTGCTCGCAGCAGCTGGCGCGATCGAGAAGCGGCGCGAACCCGGGATCGCGCCGAACCTCGTCCGGCGCTGGCACCGCAATCCACCGTGCCTCCCGCCGCCCGATCGGAATCGTATGACAACGTTTGGTCGGATGGCAATGAGACGCCCGCACGAGAGGTGTCGGCTGGTGTTGCGCCGCCACGCGAGGCTGCTCGTCGCGAGGCGCCGTACAGGGATGCCCCAGGTGGTGATGCGCCGCGCGCCGAGCCGCGACATTCGGAACCAACCGAGGGACAGGCCCGTCTCTACCTGAATCTTGGTCGCAAGGACCGCGCCACTCCGGATGAGGTTGCACAACTCGCTTCATCGGTCGGCGTATCGGTCGCGTTGCACGACATTGACGTGATGAACACGCACACCTATCTCAACGTGGACGCGGCCGATTCCGATCGGCTGGTCGAAGCGATGAACGGTCGTGATCGCCAGGGCCGGACGCTCATTTGTGAACAAGCGAAACCGCGCGGACGGTAGGCCGATGCGTCGGGGCCGCTCTTGCGAGAGCGGTCCCGGTTTCGTTACTGACCCGGGAAGCCTTTGAGCTCGGGCGCGATCTTTGTACTCGGTGGCACCCTTGTGGGTGTGGCGGGCTCCGACTCATCCAGATCGATTTTTTTGTATTTCGCGGGCCTGTCGTGTTTTCGACTGGAGTGATGTGCAGAGGCGGGTTCTACCGGCGTTGGTGTAGGCTCGGTCGGTGTTCCCGGTGACTTCGCGACGGGTGCCGGGGCTGGCATTGGC